>CAZFWX010000089.1:2977-13833 GCA_964522695.1 uncultured Desulfobacterales bacterium | reverse complement strand
CTGGTTTTTCCTGTATGTGGCGGCCGTGCTCGCCGGCAGCGCCCTGTACACCTACTACCGGCTCAGCAGCCGGGGAATGATCTGACAGTGACTCGCCCATGACCGGCATGGCCCGTTTGGGAAAACTGGATATTGTTATAGTCGTTATTAGTATCGTTAGCAGTGTCATTCTCTTTTCGCCAAAAATTCCCACAGCACCCTATACGTATGACGAAGCCGATTACATGTTTGCGGTGTCGCACGGCTTTTGGGCCAATTACCTTGACCGCCCCAGCCTTTCTTTCCTGGAATTTCTCAAGCTGGGTTTTTCCAAAGGTCTGGATGACCGGGAACGGGTGAATTTGTCTGAATTCATCAGGCACAGCGGCGATGTTTCTTTCTATCGTCACTACCATGGCCCCCTTTATTATTATTACCTGACCGGCATTCAGTATTTCTGGGGCACGGCCGAATACGTCATGCGGATTGCCACGCTGGTGTGGCTGATACTTTGTTATCTCCTCGTTTACGCAGCTTGTTTTTTCCTGTTGGAGACCAATCCCCGGCCCGCTGCCCTGGTGTCGGGTAGCCTGGTTCTGTTCAGTCCCTCATTGTTAAGCGCTTCCATCCAGATAACGCCTCACAGCATGTTCCTTTTCTTTGCAGTTTTTAACTTATTACTGATGGGAAAAATTTTGGAAAGTGAAGACATTAGAAAAAATAGATTATATTTATTCACTTTATTTATTGGTTTAAGCTTATCTTTCCTGGTCCTGGAAAATGCCCCCTTTTTATTCGCGACCTATTTGTTTTGCCTGGTGTGGCAGAGGGAGATATTTCTGAAAAATACTTTTAACCAGAGAATATCGTTGCCGCTTTGGTATAATTTCCTGTTGTTCCTGCTGCTCCTGCTGCTTTGCTGGCCCGGCGGTTTGCTGAAATTGACCATAATCAAGAACTATCTTTTCTTCGCCCATCATGCCCTGAAACGGGCCGACTACCAGGGGGTCATCGGCTTTCTGGAAATCTGGGAAAAACTGCTGGCCCGCTCTCCCCTGGAACTGGCCGTTATCCTGATGACGCCCCTGGCGGCGTTGTATGTCATATTGATCCAGAAGAAAAAGTTTCTAGTTCCCTTCATATTCTTTGCTTTTCTGATTATTGTCTCCAACACCCTCAACAAGTCCATTATCATTTCGCCTAAATATATCTCCGCCGCCCTGCCGGCCCTTTACCTGGCGGCAGGCATAATTGTGGCGCATGTTTTTGCCGGGCGCCAAAGATCGGCCTATATTTTGTCATTGATTTTTCTTCTCTTGATCGCCTTGAATAATTATGCTTTTTTTCAAAAAAATAAAAATCTTTACACGCAGGATGAGGAAGTGTGCATCACCAACACCTTTCTTACCTATCTCAGAAATAATAATATCCCTGAAAAGGTGTTGTTGCTGCCCAACTATGCCATTCCGGCGGTCAATTTTTATTTTCGGGCTTACCAGCTCCATGCGTATGACGGCAAAGATGGGGACCGGAAAATCGCTGACCGGTTCACGCAGAAGCATTGTGAGGGATTATTCTATGCCGGCAAAGATGCGGACGGTCTCGTGACCTCCCTAACCGCCACCGGACCGGTCGGCCGGGCAGATCCCGGCGGTGACTGCGGGGGCAGAAAGACCGTCTATATCAGAAAAATCGAGGAAAAGTGAAAAAGGCGAAACGCCCGGGACGGAATACATATGGCAGATAGGTTGGTCCTGTTCCTGGACGAACTTTACACCCGGGTGGGCCAAAAATATTACGGCCGGCACGCCACGCTCCTGTTTTTGCTGGAGCTGGCCCGGCATTTCCAGGAGGCCACCCTGTTCCTGACCGTCCGGGATGCGGCCGCCCCGGACCCCGACGAACCCCTGGTGGCCGACCTGAGCCAGGCGGCCCTGCGGGTGGTGGCGCTGCCTCCTTACGGCTCCCTGGCGGCGAGCCTCCGCAAGCTGCCCCAGATCCTGAGGATCTTCCGGGCGCACCGCCCTGAAATTGCGGGGGCCCGGGCCCTGTTCATCCGCGTCCCTTCTTTGGCGGGCCTGGCCCTAGGGGAGTTGGGCCGGGGCTGGGGGTGCAAGCCGTGGTATCACGTCTGCGCCAATATTGAAACCCAGGCCACTCCGGTCAGCCGGGGCGGGGCCGGGGAGGCCCTGTGGCGGCAGTTGGCCCGGCTCCTCAATCTGCTCACCCAGTGGGCGGCCCGGGGACTGCTCATGTCAGCGGTGGGGGAAGAACTGGCGGAGTGCTTCCGGCGGGGCGCGCCGTTTCTGCCCCGTCCCCGGGCGGTCAGGAATATCCTGGAGGCGGTGCAAAGCGAAGGACAGTTTCATTTCCGGCCGGACACCTGCCAGGGCCAGGCGGTGAGGCTGCTGCGCGTCTGTCAGTTGTCCCCCTCCAAGGGGCTGGAGGTGCTTTTGCCGGCCGTGCGCCTGCTGGTGGACGCCGGGGTGCCGGTGCGGCTGGACGTGGTGGGGGGCGCGCCGCCGGCCTACCTGCGGGAACTCCAGCGTCTCAGCGATTCCCTGGGTCTGGCCCCAGCGGTGGCCTGGCTGGGGCCCCTGGACTATGACGCACTGCAGCGGCAGTACCGGCAGGCCGACATCCAGGTGATTTCTTCTTACGGTGAGGGCCTCCCCCGGGTTATCCTGGAGGGGTGGGGGGCGTGTCTGCCCCTGGTGTCCACCGCGGTGGGGGGCATTCCGGCCCTGGTCAAGGACGGGGAAAGCGGCCTTTTGGCGCCGCCGGGCGATCCGCCGGCCCTGGCCCGGGCCATAGTCCGGATGATTGAGGACGGGGCCTTGCGGCGGAAAATCATCGCCGCGGGCTTCGTCCAGGCCCGGGAATTTTCCCGGGAACGCCAGGCCGCGCGGCTGGCGGAGTTGTTGAAAAGCGCCGGGTGACCGCTAAGGAGGCGCGACCTGTTCCTGGGCTTATGGCGGAAAGCTTCCCTATCTGTTACTGAAAGCTCTTCATTTCTGGTGGCGCAGACATTGTCGCCTGCGCGCCTGAGTTGCGGGCGGGACGCCCGCGTCCTAGTGCTTTCCCTGCTGTTGAGAGAGCAACGGCTCAGACGCAATTGTCAAAATAATTGAGTGTAAAAGCTAACCTTTGGCCATGACCATACTTTCAAAAAATACCTCCAATCGAATATCCATTTTTTCAATCCTCCTCATAAATTTTCTCTTCGGCTATAAGTATCTATTGAGGATAACACCTCTGGCATTTATAATAACTTTATCTTACACATTATTCCTGTATATCGTTTCAGAATATCTGCTATCTAAGAAAACTGAGAATCTATCCTTTATAGCCAAAATACTTTATTTTTCTTTGGCGATTTATTGTATTATCGCCATAACAGCCTTATTTTTCGTTGACCCGACACAACTACGGGTGGATCGCTGGTCGGTCATCACGTCTTTCTGGGATACGGTACGCGCCGGCCAATTTCCTTACCTGGCCAAGTCCCATATGGGGTGTCCCCCCGGGCCGTTCCCCTTTTATTTCGTTCTCTCTCTGCCGTTCTATCTTCTTGGGGAGATCGGCTATTTTTCTCTGGCCGGCGTCCTGGCGATGGTTTGGGGCCTGGGGATTTCTTCCCGGGATGATCCTTCCCGGCAAATGGCGGCCACCTTTCTGGTCTTATCCTCCGCGGCCATCTGGTGGGAAATCATCGCCAGAAGCGGCACGTTGATCAATGCCGCCTTGATTGTGCTGTATATCTATCATGTTATCCGCAACCAGGAGGCGTCACGGCGGAAGATCATGGTTATGGGGTTTGTGGGGGGCCTGTTGCAATCAACCCGGGGGATATTCGCGCTTCCCCTGATAATCGGCTATACGCATTGCTTTGTCAGACCGGGTAAGATAAAAGAGTTTTTTCTTATCGGCGTATTCTATGTATTGGGCTTTCTGGCCACCCTTCTGCCGCTAGTCCTGTGGGACTTCAACTCTTTCCTGCAGTACAATCCTCTGACACTGCAAATGGGCTTTGTGGGCCTCAAAGCGACCATAGGCCTCATGGTCATGGCCTTTGCCGCCGGGATCGTCATCAAAACTCCCCAGCAGCTCTATCTCGTCACCGGCATCATCCTGATCGCCGCGGTCATGGTCTATTTTGTGGACATGTTTCAGTTGCACGGCCTGAGCGTACATAGTCTCTTGAATTGCGTGGATCTTTCTTATCTCATTTTGTCGCTCCCTTTCTTTTTGTTTGCTCTGCGCAGGGCGGATGAGGAAGGGGCGGCGAGCCCCACGGAGCTTTAGGCGGTAACGCGGCCGCAAAGGGGACAGAAGGTCATGGCAGACCCCAGAAGCGATGTGCAGCGGTTCGTTTCTTTCATCATTGTGGCCCGCAATGCCGAAAAGTATCTCCCCACTCTCCTGGGCAACTACCTGGAGCAGGATTATCCCCCGGCTCTCCGGGAGCTTATTTTCGTGGACTCCCTGTCCCAGGACCGCACCCGGGCCCTGGCCGAGGAGTTTCACCAGGCCCACCCGGAGCTGGCCATGACCATCCTCAGCAATCCCAGGGTGGGGGTGGCGGCGGGGTGGAACCTCGCCTTACATACGGCAAAAGGGGACATCGTCGTGCGGGTGGACGCCCATGTGTCCATCCCGCCTCATTATCTGACGGCAGCGGTGCGGTTGCTGGAAGAGCACCGGGACGACGGCGTGGTCTGCGCGGGCGGCCCCTGGACCACCCGGGGCGAGGGCTTCTGGGGGCAGGCCATCGCCATGGTGTTGTCTTCTCCCTTCGGGGTGGGAGATTCCCCTTTCCGCCACGGCGACGGGGAGGGGTTTGTGGAAACGGCGCCCTGCGGACTGTACTGGAAATGGGTCTTCGACGCCGTGGGGCCTTTCCGGGAGGACGTGGGCCGGGCCGAAGACAACGAACTGCACGCCCGCATCCGGGCCCGGGGGTGGAAATTTTACCTTTCCCCCCAGCTGCGCACTATTTATTACTGCCGCACCACCATTGGCGCTTTTTTGCAGCAGGCCTACGGGAACGGCTACTGGGTCATGGCTTCCTGGCGGGACTGCTCCCCCCGTCATTTCGTCCCCTTTTTCTTCGTGGGACTCCTGGCCGGCCTGGGATTGGGCAGTCTCGTCTCCCCGGCCTGCGCCCGGGCCCTCGGGCACCTGGGGTCAGTTTACGCCGCCCTGGCCTTGTATTCGGCCTACCTGGCCCCGGCCCAACTGCCCACTCGCACCAGGCTCTGGACAGGGCCGGTCTTGTTTTTCCTGATGCACCTGACCTACGGCCTGGGAAGCTGGTGGTCCCTCATCACCCGTCTGCGGGGCCGGCCTTACGCGTGAGGGATGCCTAACCAGGGTTTAGATGAGAAACGCCGGCGGCGCGAGGGTCCTGTGAACGAAGGAGAGAAGGAAAAAAAAGGAGTAGTCGGTTCAGGGGAGGATTTCGCCCAAGAGGAGGCCCGCATCAAGGCGGCCTATGCCCGGCGCCGGGACGGCGATCTGTACTCCTGCTTCAACCCCGGCTTTCTCTTCCTGGTGCAACAGCGGGAGCGCCGGGTGCTGGACCTGCTGCGCCGCCATGGTTTCGCCCGACTGACAGACAGGCGCATCCTGGAAATCGGCTGCGGCGAAGGCTTCTGGATCAACGAATTCATCAAATGGGGGGCCCGGGCGGAGAACATCAGCGCGGTGGACCTCATTGCCGCCCACGTGGCCGCCACCCGGGCCCGTGTCAATGCCAAGGTCACTCTCATCCGCGCCAACGCCGCGTCCCTGGATTTTCCGGCCGGCGCCTTCGACCTGGTGCTCCAGGCCACGGTCTTTACCTCCATCCTGGACCGGCAACTGCAGGCCCGGGTGGCCGGGGAAATGATGCGGGTGGTAAAACCCGGTGGGCTCATCCTCTGGTATGACTATTACCGGGACAATCCCGCCAATCCTGATGTCCGGGGCGTAAAGCGGGCGGAAATCCACCGCCTTTTCCCCGGGTGCGCCATTGAGTTGGAGCGCCTCACCCTGGCCCCGCCCCTGGCCCGGCGGGTCGCCCCGTTTTCCTTTCTCGCCTGTTTCCTCCTGGAAAAGATCCCCTGGCTGTGCACCCATTACCTGGGGGCCATCCGCAAGGGGGAAAAGGAAAATTAGATTCCGCCGCCGGTTGCAGTCTCCGGCATTTCCCGAAAAAGTGCCAGTCTTCCCGCCCATGCTGTCAACCGCCGCCGTTCTCGGCTATGACTAATCTGCCCAACGGGCATTCCGAAATGAGCCGGCGTTTAAGAGGCGGCGTCAAGGGGGAGGACTATGCGGAAACACGTGCAGCGCTTCGGGTTCGTCCTGGGAGTAATAATCATGGCCGGGATGCTGGCCGGCGGGACCTGGACGGCCAACCAATTCTTGTACAAGCCCAGCCTGGGGGCCAGCGGGGCCCAGGAAAAGGCCACCTACGATACGGGTGTGGACCGGGTGGACGCCCGCCTGGGGAAAGAGATCTGGGTGGGGGACCCGGCCTACGGCAGCACCCTGGCTGCCGCGCTCACGGCCATCGGCTCCAGCCAGGCCATCCTGCGGGTGCCCGCGGGCACCATCACCATCAGCAGTGACCTCACGGTGCCGGCCAATGTCACCCTGTCCCTGGAGCGCGGGGCGGTGCTTTCCGTGGCCGACGGCAAGATTTTGACCATCAACGGCGAGATCAGGGCCGGGGCCTACCAGATCTTCGCCAGGATCGGCGCCGGGCTCATCCGGCTGAACAACCTCCTGCCTGAGGTTCTGGCCGAATGGTTTATTCCCGCCGGGGCCAGCGACCACACCGCCTATATCAAACTGGCCGTGGACAGCACCAACCACCTGGGCCTGGCCCGGCCGCCGGTGGTGCTGACCCGGGACACCTACAACATCGCCAACCTGAACTTCGATATGGCCGCCTCCGGCAGTCCCAATTACGCCGGCCTGGCCCTGGTGGGTAAAAGGAGCGGCGGCACCGGGGACGGCGTCACCCTGAACGTCGGCAACGCTGCGGACAACGGCATCCTGATTACCGGCAAGTATGACGGCAGCGGCACCTTCGCCGTCAATGTCACCCTGGAAAACCTGCTGATCAAAAAGACGGCCTATCCCGGTGACGCCAACGGCGATTACGGCCTGAAACTCAGGCAGGTGTCCCGGTTCAAAGTCAAGAACGTCAAAGTCTATCAATTCGGCGGCGCCGGTCTCTTCATCCAGGACTGCTACGTGGGCTCCTTTGAGGGATTTGAGGCCTGGGTCTGCTATCAGGGGGTCAATTCCACCACCAGCGCCATCAGCCCGTACTGGGGCTGCACCACCATGAATTTCGTCAACCCGGTCTTCATGGGTTGCAAGACGCTGATCTACACCAGTGGCGGCCGGGCGCATGCTACCTTTGACGGCCTGATCTCCGATGATTACATCTTCACGTCCACCTATTACCTGGATATTGACGGTCAGACCAATCAACTGTACTTCGACCGGTGCTGGTTTGAGGGGCTCTCCACCACAGGTTATGCCATAAACATCCGCACCGGGGCGTCCAGCCCGGCGTATAACCCCATCAGCATCACCGGGTCCCAGCTCCATGCCTACGATGCGGACCACCTGGTGCAGACGGCCGGCACCGGCACCGGGTATATCACCCTGCGGAAGGTCTGGGCCTATTATGCCTCCGGCTCGGTGGACCGTTACTACCAGGATAAGCTCATCATCCCCAATGCCACCGACACGGCCGCCGCCGCGGAAGTGTTGGCGCTGCACAACGGCGCCCTGACCGGGCCGGTCCTGTTCATGTCATCCCCCAACGCCTCCGGGGACATGGTTGCCTTCGGTCCCAACGGCGTGGCGGTGGGGCACAACGGCGTGGCCAATTTCAATGGCACCTTCAACCACCGCTTCTATGACTACACCATTCCCAATTCGGGCTTTGGCTACGACTACAAAAATGATGCCTTTGTCTCCGACCTGGCGGGGCTGCACACGCCGGCGCTGCACCTGCGCCAATACTACCTCTATGACAAGCGCATCGCCGTCGGCAGCGCCGCGCCGGCCTCCCAGACCTGCAACACCAGCACCGCGACGCCTTATAAGCTGACCAGCGTCACCAACGCCTCTTCCTTCTGCCGGGGGGACACCGTGGTCATCACCGGGGCGGGCTCCGGCGGCAGCGACCTGACCACCCAGATCGTCCAGATGGAGTGGGACCTGAGCGCGGTTTACGTCAAGAACCCGGTGCAGGCGACCCTGACGGGCGCTGCCATCAGGATTTCGGCCAACCAGGGGGACGTGCGCTTCAACACCAGTCCGGACGCCGGCAAGGTCAGCCACTGGATCTGCACGGCCGCTGGCAGCCCCGGCACCTGGGTGGCGGGAGGCCAGGCGGGCCACCGCACCAGCAGCGGCGCGCCCAGCGGGGTGACGCCCTATTTCATCGGTGAGGAGCTGCTGGATACCACCAATGGCAAGTGGTACAAGTCCAAGGGCCTGACCACCAGCGACTGGGTGGCGCTGAATTAGGACATGGCTGAGACAGGGGGGAGGGGCAGGAGGAAACCCGGCTTCCCCTCCCCCAGAACCGGAAAGGGAGAACGCAGGGGCAGAGTCTGGGGCGAAGCGGGCCTTAGCCTTCCTCCGGCCCGGTCCGGAACGTGATTGCCGGCAGAGACTTGAGGTACACGTCCCGTTGGGGATAGGGAATTTTTACCCCGTGCTCCCGGAACCGCCGCCAGATGCCCCAAAGGAGGTTGCTCTTCACTGAGCCCAGGCCGTTTTGCGGATCGTTGATCCACACCAGCACCTCCAGGTTGACGGCATTATCTCCGAAGCTGTGCAAATAACAGATGGGCTTGGGATCTGTGAGCACCCGGGGAGTGTCGGCCGCGGCCTCCAGCATGAGGTCCCGGGCCTGCTCCAGATCGGCTTCATAAGCGACGCCCACAGGTATTTTCAGGCGCACCAGGTTCTGGCTGTAAGACCAGTTGATGACCTCGCCGGTGATAAGATTTTCGTTGGGGATGAGGTGCTCGGTGCCGTTGCGGGTGAGGACGGAGCAATAGCGGCTGCCCAGGAAATTGATCCAGCCGTATTTGTCCCCCATCTGAATGACATCGCCGGGCTTGATGGACTTATCCGCCAGAATAATGAAGCCGCTCACCAGGTTGGCGAAGACCTTTTGCAGGCCGAAACCCAGCCCCAACCCCAAGGCGCCGCTGAACAGGGCGAAGACGGTGAGGTCCAGGCCCAGGTAGTGCAGGACCAGGACCACCGACGCGGCAAAAAGAAAGATATTGCCGAGTCTGGACAACAGGATCTGCACGCCGGGAGTCAGGCCCGAGCCCACTTTCAGCCAGAACTGCCAGATTATGGCAAGATTTCGCGAGAGCCAGTAAAGGATCAGGAAAAACGGCACGGCCCGGACAATATGCAGCAGGGAAACGTGCACCTGGCCAAGGCTGAGATCAATGCTGTCCAGGAGAGCGATCCAGGGTTCGACGATATGAAAAATATAAAGCGCCGCCCACAGCCAGATGAGACCGGCCAGCACCCCGGCCCAGAAGCGGTTTTGCATGGAGCCGGTTAAAAGCCGCACCAAGGCCAGGGCCAAGGCGAGGGCGCCGAAGGTGTAGAGCCCCTCCCGGGGCCAGTGGTAATGGGCTGCGGTGGAATAGGCGATGGAGATAACCAGAAAGGCAAGAAAGGCGTTGATAACCCTTCTAAAAGTCTTCAACAAAGGCAGAGCGGCGCACAAATCCGGCAGCGAAGCGCATTGCTCTTCCAGCCGGGCAAACCAGGCGTTCAAGGCCCGGGTGGCCCGGTGGGCCAGGAGCACGGCGGCGGCAATGACGGCTAATTGCACCCCCATGGCCCAGGAAAACACCTGCTGGGAGAAATAAGCCTGGGTCTGAGACCCAATCTTCCCCAACTGGGCAGGATCAAAAAGACTGCTCATGATTTCTCTCCCGGCCTGTTCCTCGTCAAGGTAAATATCAAGGGAAGTGGAGATGGAGCCGGCAGCCGTTGCGGCTTCTTTTCATCTGAGGTTCCAGGTAAAGCGGTGTTCAACACTCAGACCAGCGCGGATTTTTATGGGGAAATCCGGCCCTGGCCTATTTTAGGCCTATGACCTCATAGAGTCGATATTTCCCGCTTTTCCCCGGCAACGTGACGTAAAACCGCTTCCCCACCAGAACCTGGTTTTTCACCAGGGCATAGGCATCATGGGAGACGAGAAAGCGGGTGCCGGCCTTTTTATTGGCGTTTTCAATGCGGCTGGCCAGATTGACGGCATCCCCGATAACGGTCATTCTCTTATAGCCCGGCAGCCCCAGTTTTCCCGCCACCACTTTCCCATAATGCAGGCCGATGCGGATATGGAAGCTCTGGCGGTATAATTCCTCCAAGTGAGGAGCAATCTCCTCCATGCGGGTGAGCATGGCCAATCCGGCCTGCATGGCCTGCAAAGCTCCCGCCTCCGGGGTTTCGGCCTCAAAGAGCGCGATGAAACCGTCCCCCATGTAATTGTCGATGCGGCCGTTATGGCGGCTGACAATCTCTCCCATCTGGCGGAAATACAGATTCAGGGAATAGACAACGTCGTAGGGGAGAAGGCTTTCCGCGAAGGGGGTGAATCCTTGAATGTCGGAGAACAGAATAAAGACGTCTTTTTCTTCACCGATGGTGCAGGCTGCCGCCTCCCGGATATAGAGGGTGTCAAAATCAATGTCCTCTGCCCCTTCCACCAGGCGCCGCACTTTGACCGGACCCGTAGCGATGGTCTGGCAGGCCAGCCGTACGTGAGGCGGAAAGTTCAGCATCTCGGCAATGGCCTGCTCCTCAGGATTGCGGGGGGAACAGTG
>CAZFWX010000089.1:0-2877 GCA_964522695.1 uncultured Desulfobacterales bacterium | reverse complement strand
CTCAAAGCCCCTGCCCCCACCATGATAATTTCCCTGAAATTCCTGACTAATCTATTCTTCTCACCGCGGGCGGTTTCCAGGCGCCGTCCAGGATGGATGCGTGAGGCGGCTCGTAGGGCCAGTAGAGCCGGAGCATGAGGACGAATTTGCCTTTGGGAGCCGGCAGCCAGTTGGCCTCTTTATCTTTGCCCGGCGATTCATTCTGAAGGTAGAGATCCACCGAGCCGTCCTGGTTGGTCTTAAACTCATTGCGCGAGCTCAAGGTGTAACGGTTCAGGGGGTTGGCCACGAAGAAATACTGGCCGTCATACATGGTGAGGGACCAGAAGGCCTTGGCCGGGGGCATCTGGCCTTTGGGGAAATGCATCACGTACTTGTGGGCCCCATCATAGGGCTGGCCGGTCGCGTCCACCTCGGAGGTGGGATAGATGGCGTCCTGGGGCCGGTTGGCGCCCAGGCCGATGGCGGTAATGAGGGCTCGCTGGAGGTAGTCGGCGCCGTAGATGCCTGTCTTGGTGGTGAAGGTCCAACCGTTCACCTCAGTGCCCGCGTTTTTAAAGTGGGCCATGATCTGCTCGAACGCGACTTGGGGAACCTGAGCCAAGCCCTTCTGCACCGCGGGGTCAAGCTTGGCCATATCGAAATCCTGCCCCGGCGCCAGACCGATCTTGGCCATTCTGGCCAGTATGGGCGCGTCCGCGGCTGCAGGCGGATTATCCTTCATCAACGCCGCCAGGAGCCTGAAGTAGGCCCCGGCGTCCAGGCGACTCACCTGGTCCCGCACCGGGGTTTTCATGTCGAAGGACGCATCCACTTTCCCCGGTGGTGGGGTGAAGGTCTTGCCGTAGGCGCTTAAGGGAACCAGCTTGCACTGGTCCTGGATTTTG
Organism: uncultured Desulfobacterales bacterium; assembly: GCA_964522695.1. Taxonomy (GTDB): domain Bacteria; phylum Desulfobacterota; class Desulfobaccia; order Desulfobaccales; family 0-14-0-80-60-11; genus VGSQ01. The sequence continues at coordinate 1,990 of CAZFWX010000089.1, read as the reverse complement.
TGTACCGCCTGGTTGTCTGCCGGGGTTCCCGTGCAATAGATGCGTCCCAAAATCCACACCATGGCGGTGGGGGATTTGTATTCCGTGACTCCCGGGGGCAGCGTGCCCTTCCAGCCCGGGCCGGTGATGGCGTAAGTCTGAGCCTTGGTGCCGGTGGTGCGTTTGCCCGGAACCTGGAAGACGTCGGTCCAGCCCGAAAGCATGGGCATGAGGAAGTAGCGGTCCTTCATGTCCGGCAGGCTCAGGACCCAGGGCTCCTTGGCGACATCCAGCCAGGCCAGGCTGTAAAGGGTGTCGGCGTTGGGAGCGGTGACTTCCTTGTCGGCCGGTGTAGGATACTGCCGCAGCTTGGCGAACTGGCCCATGGGTGCAAGCTTGCCATCCGGTTTGGCCACGTTGGTCATTACCCGCCGGGTCATCTCCATGGTCACCAGAGGGTACCCGTAAATGTATGCCTCCACACCGATCTGTGCGGCTTCCTGCTCACTGATCGTAGCCCCCGGCTGGGCCAGGGCCGGCCCGGCTGCCAACAGGAGCGCCGCGGCCAGCGCCAAGATTATTAAGTGAACGGTTTTTGCCTTCATGGACATCCTCCTGGTTAATTGACGCAGATAGGTTAATCTCCACCAAACCGTGAGCAAGTCACCCTTAACCAGTACTGTCCGGGAAGGGTTTTGCATATCCCCTGTTGTTAAGCCCCCTCCCACCGGGTGGGAGGGGGTGGAGGGAAAGGGTCCAGCGGTCCCCCGGCCCTCCCCCCAATCCATCCTTTAACGCCAGCCCACACCGCGACGGCCGACGCCCACACCGTGGAAGCCGGGGCCGACGCCGCCGCCGAGCCCGATCCAGTCAATGAACAACGCAGTGGGGCCGCCGGTGGCGGGCATTGTCCCCTCAAGAACTTTGTAGCTGTAAACGAGGTCCGCCCCCTCCACCTTCGGGTTGGTGATCTTGACCACCACCAGGGTATTTTCCGGTTTTCCCGGCTCAAAAACGGAGAGGGTGGCGTTGGGCGGGTCCACGGCAAAATTGTCCTTGCCGCCTCTGGCGGTCCACTCCTTGAGATAGTCGGCCATGCTGATATGCCCGGCGAGGCGCTTGGGACGATCCGTGAAGTACAACGTCTGCTGGTTGACCTTCACCAGCCGGAAGGTGCTCTTGGCAGGGTCCACCTTGATATGCTCCGCGCTTTGCACGAACATGAACTGAGGACGGTCGGCAGCAGCAGCCGGGGTCGCCGCCCAGGCCGCCAGGGAAAACACCACGGCCGCCAGGAGAAACGCCTGGAAGCAGGGGCTCAGGCGTTGGCAGAATTCACTTAGTTTTTTCATGGGTTGCTCCTATGGGGATTATAGTACTGTAACCCCTACCTTCGTAAGGAATTCTTTCGGAAGCGGAAGCAACGCAATTCCCCGTCACCCTGACCCTCTACCCTATGAGGGGGAGGGAATAAAGAGGAACCCTTCATACTCCCTCTCCCCCGCCGGGGGGAGAGGGCTGGGGTGAGGGGGGAGAATATGCCTCCCTGTTTATGAAACCAGACACCTAAAGTCCAAAGTCCTCCTGACGAGGGGCAAAGTGAGGCCAAAGGCAAATGCCGGGAAAAGTGTGCAAATGCCCAGGGATAGGGAAAGGGCAACCCTCTTGAGAGGGCTGCCCGGATTTTCTTACTATGTTATGTTTGTTTCGGCCGCTCCCAGGTGCGCGCCGCTTGCGGGTTCCGCAACCGGAACACCTCCCCGGTTTGCGTGACCCTGCCGGGTTACTGCGGCCCGGGCTGCACGTGCTTCAGCGGCGTGCCGTCCAGCGCCTCCGCCTCCGCACCCTCCAACTTCTTCATGTCCTCGGGTGAAAGTTTCGGGCGGTCCACCTTAATTGTCAGCTTGTTGAGCTTGGCGGTCAGGGGGAACGGCGGCTGGTAGTCCGCGTCGTTCACGCCGGTCAGGGTGTCGGAGCCGATGTCGAAGCTCTCGTCCCATTGCAGGATCAT
>CAZFWX010000088.1:0-13867 GCA_964522695.1 uncultured Desulfobacterales bacterium | reverse complement strand
CCCCCCCCCCCCCCCCCCCCCCCCCCCCCCCCCCCCCCCCCCCCCCCCCCACTTCATTCTCCTGTTTAGTGATGCGCCCCGGAGGCGGAGCGGTAGAATCCTTCCTTGTGGTATTGGTCCAGGTGCACCAGGCCGGCTTCTTCCAGGCGGTCAAGATATTTCTGCACCGCCACCAGCCTCATTCCCAGGGCCTGGGCCAGGTCCCGGGCGGTCATGGGCCGCCGGGCCAGGGCGGCCAGAAGAACGTCGTCCGTCACCGCCGACTCTCCGGCATGGCGCCGGCAGGCGGCGATGACTTCCGCGCCGTTGCCCAGGTAAGCGGCTACCTGGGCCATCTCAACTTCATTTAAAGGCTGCGCCAGGTCGTCCACCACCGGGCGCACTGCGGTGTTAAGCTGGATTTTGTCCGGAGCTAGACCTCTTATAACCTGGCGCAGAGGGGCCAGTTCCTCTTCCTGGTCGTTTAAGCCCCTGAGCACCATCACTTCCAGCCAGATCTGCCCGGCATATTCCCGGCGCAAGTCTTTGAGCCCCTCGACGATCATCTGCAGCGTGAGCCCTGGGGCCGGCCGGTTGATACGCTGGAAGGTCTCTTCCCGAGCCGCATCCAACGAAGGCAAAATCAGGTCTGCCCCGGCCAGTTCCCGGCGCACCTCCCCCCGGCAACACAAAGCGCCGTTGGTGAGGACCGCCACCGGAATCTGGGTCAATTCCTTGATTTTGCCGATGATTTCCCCCAGCCCGGCATTCAGGGTGGGTTCCCCGGAGCCGGCCAGGGTGATGACATCAGGCCGGCTGCCGCCCTCTTGCAGATACGCCGCCAGTTCCGCCTGGATCTCCGGGACCTGGTACGCCAAGCGGCGGCAGGTGAGGCTGGTGGTGGGCCCCACCTCGCAGTAGAGGCAATCGAAAGTGCAGGTCTTGGCCGGGACCAGGTCCACCCCCAAAGACAGGCCCAGTCTCCGGGAGGGCACCGGTCCGAACAGATATTTCATGCTTAAAAACAACCCAATTGGCACTGGATGATCTTGATGTGCAGCTCGTTCAACAAATCCCCCATCTCTTTGCGGGAGATGTGCAATTCCTCCGCCAGTTTGAAGGCCGCGCTGCAAGGGATTTTGCCCTCGGGAGCCGCGGCTTTGATGCGGGTTTTTCGCTCTTCCTGGGTCATGAAAACGCTCTCCTGATCATTCCTGCTTATTTATTGCATCAGCAGCGGGAAATCAAGATGGGGGCACCTCGGCCCCGGCGCTGTCTGCCGCGCCCAGGGCTCTCAGGGCCGCGCTAGTCAAGGTTTCCACCAATATGGATAACTTATCGTTTAAACGGCCATAAATCCGGAAGACGGCCACTTGCAATACCAACCCCAGCACCATGGCCGCAGCCACGCCGGGATCCTGCTGCGGCAGTTCGCCCCCGTCCACCCCGGCCGCCATGACCCGGCACAGGACCTCAACAGGATTGGCCATCTCCTCCGTCACCCGCTGCAGATGGCCGTGCTGGCTTAGGAGCAGGTAGCTGAAAAGCACCGGGTCCTCGTCGAAGAAACGGCAGAAATATCCGATCATGGCCTGTAACTTGCCCCTGACCGTGGTTTCGGCAGCCTCCAGGCTCTTGAGGGCCTCGGCCAGGGCGGTGTAATGCTTCCGGAAAAGATCCCAGGCCAGATCCTCCTTGCTGAGGTAATGCCGGTAAATGGTCCCCTCGGCAATATCTGCGGCTGCGGCCAGGTCCCGCACGGTGGTGGCCGCCACCCCCTTTTCCACAAAGAGGGTGAGGGCCGCCCGGTCCAGCCGTTCCCTGGTTTTGGCTCCATTACGCATAGGCTTTTCTATTGTGAACGCTCACTCATTTTCGCAGAGCCGGCGACGCCTGTCAAGAGTCTGGAAATTTTTCCCAACCACGGAGTTTATGGTATGTTGATTCTTGCTGTAATTTTTCCAGGAGGACGGCAACCATGAAAGTTCTGGCCATTTCCGGCTCGCCCCGGCCCAAGGGCAACACCTGGCATCTGCTGCAGGCTGCCTTGCAGGTATTGGCCCAGGAAGGTTTGGCAACGGAATATCTTTCCCTGCACGACAAGGACATCCGCCCGTGCCTGGCCTGTCTCAAGTGCGCCAAGGACAAGAACCGCTGCGCCCAGGAAGACGACTTCATGCCTGTCTACACCGCCATGAGCCAGGCCGACGGCCTGATTGTGGGCTCTCCGGTCTATTTCGGCTCGGCCACCCCCAACCTCATGGCCCTGCTGGACCGGGCCGGCTATGTGGCCCGCCAGGGCGACAACCCCTTTCACCGCAAGGCCGGCACCCCCATCGTGGTGGCCCGGCGGGCCGGCGTCAACTTCACCTACGCCCAACTTCTGTTCTTTTACAGCATCATGGGCATGGTGGTCCCCGGCTCCACCTACTGGCCCATCGCCTACGGCCTGGGGCCGGGAGAAGTGGCCAAGGACGAGGAGGGCATGAAGACCATCACCAACCTGGCGGCCAACCTGGCCTGGCTGATGAAAAAATTGGGGTGAGAGGAAAAGGGGTGGGGCAAGGAAGGGTCAGGGACCGGTCAAGTATACCCGGCCCCGGTGTTGTCCCGCAAAATTAGCCTGTTTCGGGGCAGTCCGGCATTATTTCAGCAATAACGGGCCTTATGGCTTTGCCATGGCCTGACACGTCGCCAGGCACTTCCCCCTCCCCCCCCGATTGGGGGGGAGAGGGCTGGGGGGGGGATAAAGCCTCGGAAAAAACCTTACTCCATGGTAAAGCCATATCCCTTATGGCTTGCAGCAGCCTTTGGCGTCTTTGATCAGCTCGATCACGGTGGGGAAATATTCTTCTTTGGTGTGAGGCAAAAAGAGGGAAGCGATGTAGTGGTCCATGAAGCCCGGGGTTTCGGAGAGTTCGAAATTCGTCATCATGTCGGCCACCCGGCGCTCCTCTTCCAGGAGGTCCCGGGAGAAGGCCAGCAGGGTGGCCCCCAACAGCGAGCCGTTGCCCACGAACTGGAACCGGTCCCGGGGCAGATCAGGCATCAGGCCGATGGTGATGGCGTTTTCCAGATTGATGAAGCTGCCGAAGGCCCCGGCCAGGATGACCTGTTCGATGTCTGCGAGCTTCAGGCCCACGCTCTCCAAAAGCGTCAGGTAGCCGGCAAACATGGCGGCCTTGGCCCGCATCAGGTTGTCAATGTCCAATTCGCTTAAGGTGAGGTCTTCACCGCTCTGGGTTTCCGGGCCCCAGGCCAGGACGTACTCCCGGCCGTTCTCCCCCTCCCGGATGCGGGAAGTTTTCTGGTCGTCCCGGAACTTGCCGTTGGGCAGCACGATGCCCGACTCCATGAGGGCCGCCAGGAGGTTGATGAGCCCGGAGCCGCAGATACCTTTGGGTTTCACCATGCCGATGGTGAGGAGCATGGGCTCGCAGGTCTCCGGGTTGATGGTCACTTCCTCCACCGCGCCCTTGGCGGCCCGCATGCCGAAGCGGATGCCGCCGCCCTCAAACGCGGGGCCGGCCGAGCAGGCGGCGCAGGCCAGCCATTCCTGGTTGCCGATGACAATCTCGCCGTTGGTGCCGATGTCGATATAGAGGGTCAGCCGGGGGTCTTTGTAGATCCCTGAGGCCAGGACCCCGGAGACGATGTCCCCGCCCACGTAACTGGACACGGAGCTGACGCTGTAAATGAAAACGTGTTCCGGGAGCTCCAGCCCCAGATGCCGGGCCCGGATGGGCGGGATGTGGCAGGCGGTGGGGGTGTACGGCGCCAGGCGGATATATTTGGGGTCGATGCGGTAGAGGAGGTGGATCATGGTGGTGTTAGCCGCCACGGTCAGGTGGGAAATCTCCTCCACCGGCAACTGGTGCCGCTTCAGCAAGTCGGCGATGATTTTGTTGATGGTGGACACCACGGCCTTTTGCAGGGTTTTGCCGCCATCCGGTTTCTGGCTGTAAACAATGCGGCTGATGACGTCGTCCCCGTAACTGATCTGGCCGTTGTAATCCGCGGCGTGGCCGACGACCTCTCCCTTGGCCAGGTCCAAAAGCTGCACCCACACCGTGGTGGTGCCGATATCCACAGCCAGGGCGAAATGCCGCTCCCGGGTGTCGCCCGGTTCGATGTTGATCAGCCGGGGATTGCGGGAACGCCGCTGGGCAAAATCCAGGGTGGACGTTACCTGAAAATTGTCCTCGCGCATGATCTGGCCCAGCTTCCGGATCAAGAGGAAGTCCACGGTCAAATCATACAGGCCGGCCTTGCGGGCCAGCCCGTTTTCCAACCGGGCCAGGTCATTGACGTTGTCCCCCAGAGAAGCCGCGGGCAACTGGAGAAATTTTTTCTGAAACGCCGGATTATAAAGACCCTGGGCCTTCAGGGCGGCGATATCGATGGGGTGGGGGCGCAGCGCCACTCCGGACCGGCGCCGGGTGATGGTGCGGCGGTCCAAGAGGGACTCAGGCGGGATACGCACCACGAGGTCGCTCATGACCCGGCACAGGCAGGCCTGGCGGTAGCCCAACTCCCATTCGTCGGAGGTCAGAAGCGTGGTTTCCGGGCATTCCACCGCTCCTGACTCCAGCAGGACCCGGCATTTGCCGCACACCCCCTCGCCGCCGCAGGAGGCGTTGATATGGACGCCCGCGGCCACCGCGGCTTTGAGCAGATTTTCACCTACCGGAACTTCCACACTGAGATCGTACGGCTTGAAATTGACAGTCGGGCTCATGGCTCTCGGTAAGGCTCAAGAAAATGGGGGCAGACAGGATAACGCCACTTCTGCCGATTTGATATCTATCATGATAATAGCCCTGGCCGGTAGAAAAAAATGGCAAGGCGCCCATGGTTCACTTGAGAGCCGCCCCTTGCCGGAGATACAATTGTCAATCATGTCACGTCTCGCCAGCCGCTTGCAGGAACTCTACGAAATTCTCTTCCAGGCCTTCGGTCCCCAGGGCTGGTGGCCCGGTGAGACACCCTTTGAGGTGGCCCTGGGGGCCATCCTCACCCAAAACACCAACTGGCAGAACGTGGCCCAGGTCATCGCCAGTCTCAAGGCCGACAATCTTCTCGATGCCGGCACCTTGCGGGAATTGCCCCAGACCGAGCTGGCCCGGCGCTTTCGGCCAGCGGGATATTACAATCTCAAGGCCGCCCGGGTGCAAAATTTCCTGGCCGATTTTGCCCAGCACTTCCTGGAGTCCCCTTTAGCACCTCCGCCCCAGGACCTGGACACCTTGCGGCTCCGCCTCCTGGCCGTCAAGGGCATCGGCCCCGAAACCGCGGACAGCATCCTGCTCTATGCCTGGGAAAAACCCATGTTCGTCGTTGATGCCTATACTTTCCGCATCCTGTCGCGCCATGCTTTGGTTTTCGAGAATTGTTCTTATGAGGAAATGCAGGCCCTTTTCATGGACCATCTGCCGCCTGACGTGGGTCTGTTCCAGGAATATCATGCACTGTTGGTGCGGCTGGGCAAGGAGTTCTGCCGGCCCACCCCCCGCTGTTCCGGCTGCCCGCTGGAGGGCTGGCCGCCCCAATTTTAGCCCCACCTCTCATTTTTCCAGAAATAGCGGTAGGAAAAGCCTGGGTTCCCGTCACCCGTCGCGGGTGGGCAATGTCGGCAAAGTGACTAGTAATACACACTATTTCACTGTCTTCGTCACGGTCTCTCCCTGCCCACGGTTACTGGTACAGATGTTGCATAATAAGGTTGTCAGGGACCAATACTATGGCATATATCGGCGTGGATGGTTATCTGGCAGTCTGGCTGCCCGGCCCTCTACAGGAAGACATCCTTTCTGAGAGCTACATCCATCTGCTCGGGGGCGGAGACCACCCCCAGGGGGAAGAAGGCGGGGCGGAGCAGGATCAATCCCGGGGATTCATTATTCAGGACTGGTTCGGCCCTTTTCTCTTAGGACCCACCAGCCATTTCCTCAGAGGCCGTTGTTGACGGCTGGCGTCAATTATTTGACATGTTGTTCCCGGGAATTGTCAAGCCCCGGATCGCGGCTGGGCGCTTATGGCCCTGAGAGGAGGTGGGCGTCAAGGAGAAGTCAGAGGTAAATCAGGGGAGGAGCGGCGCACTTTTCCCAGGCAGATCCTGAAGATCGGTGATATGATGGACGTGGCCGCGCCGCCGGCCGGAATCCAAATCCCCTGCCTTGCTTCCGATCATGCACATTACTGAGCTTGTTCACCATTCCGCCGAGGAACTGGGGCGCCGCCTCCGCCAGGTGCCGCTCCTCCATCAGCCTGACCTGCTCATCTACGACCAGGCCCTCATCAGCCTGGAACTGATTCACCCTGACAGCCTCTTTCCCACCCAGAATTACGTCTGGCTGCAGGAATTGCGCAAAGTCCAGGAGCTGCGCTGGAGCCTGCAGGAGCACGGCGTGGACCTCTTCCGCCTGGACGGCTTCGTTACCTACACCGTGCGGCTGGATGATGGTTCGGAAGTGAGCTATGACGTTTATCCGCCAGTGGTGGAGGAATCTTTTGAGGCCGACGGCGCCCTGGTGTCCCTCATAAATGACGGCATGCACCGCCTTTACCTGGCCCGGGCCGAATGGGTGGTTCCCCAGGTCGTCTATGTCCGCGGTATCCCCAAGGAATATCCCTACTACGCCTATCCCCGGAAGGAGCGCTGGCAAGGGCTGGATCTTCTGGCCGAGAACCCCGATCCCCGCTTTTACCTCAAGAAATGCCACCGTCGCCGGGACTACCGGAGTCTTTACCGGGATTTTCAGGCGGTTTTTCAGAACGTCGGCCGCTCCCGCAGCGCCCTCCTCACTGCCAGATAGCCCCGGCCCATCTTTTCATGGGCGGCACAGCCGGCGCCGGCGCTCCTCTGACCAGGGTGTCCACCATGCGCCCGGCCAACTGTTCCACCAGGACGTACAAGGGCGGCGTGGGCCTGGGCCGGGTTTCCACCACGATGAGGTTGAGCATGGGCCGCGGCGTGGCCTTCACCGCATCGGTGAAATACCAGAGCTGCCGCCCGGTGGCCACCTCCACCACCATCAGATCCACCTGGATGCCCGATTGGCCGGCCGTGCCGCTGTCCAAGAAATAGGGAACTTCCCCCAGGACCAGCACGTCCAGCTTGCGTTCCCGCCCCAGGCGCAGGGCCTCGGGCAGAGAGGTGTAAGGCTCCGGCAGAGGGCGCATCTCCAGAAAGGGATGCTTTTCCATGAGCTTGCGCATAAAGGTTTGGGTGACAGGATGGCTCACGTTCGGCAAATCCGGTGGGCATTTGAACATGAGGACGCCCGCCCGGGCCGAACTCCAGGAATTGACGCCCGGGCTCACATAAACCTGCTGCGCATCCTGGATAATGGGCCTGGCCAGGCGGGGCGGGTTAAAAGAAGGACCCGGAAAGGTGTCCGTCTGAATATTGGTATGCTCATGCCCACATGCCGACAGGGCCAGGACGGCGCCCATCAACAAACCCAGGGAAAATTGTTGGCGAGACGTGGGTATTTTTTTCATGACAACTGCCCCCCCTTGCGTCAGGCTCCTCCGCCATGAAGCTGTCTGCATGCTTTTCCTGCAAAAAATGCACCTGGGTCCCGAACTCCCTCTGTAGCCGTATTTGCTTGGCACTCACCCGGCTTTCGGCTATCCTGAAAGCCAGCGAGGAAAATTTTTCCGGGAGAAATGAGCCATGACCCTCATCCTTTTGGGAATATTCATTGTCATCGCCCTGGTGGTTTTGGGGCAAAACCTTCCCTGGCTGCAAAACTTCCGCTGGTACCTGGCCGCCGGCATCCTGGCTCTTCTGTTTCTCTATTCCATGGTCAAGATTGTGCCACCGGGTAACGTCGGCGTACTCATCCTTTTCGGCAAGATTGAGGGCACCATCACCGAAGGCCTGCATCTGGTGAATCCCCTGGTCAACATGCAGCTCATGAGCGTGCGGACCCAGGAGGTCTTCGAACATGCCGAAGCCCCCTCCAAAGAAGGCCTGAACGTCATCCTGGAAGTCTCCTGCCTCTTCCACCTCCTGCCCCAGGACGCGGCCCGGGTTTACCAGCAACTGGGCCCCCGGTACCAGGATATCGTCGTGAAGCCCCAGTTCCGGTCCGCCATCCGGGGCGTCACCGTGAGGCATGAAGCCAAGGACCTGTATACCTCCGCCCGGGAACTGATCACCAGTGAAATCTATGACGATCTGGCCGAGCCTTTAAAGATCCGGGGCATCGAAGTGGAAAAGGTCTTAATGCGGCGCATGCAGCTTCCCAAGTCCATCGAGGAGGCCATCAACTCCAAGCTGGCCGCAGATCAGGAAGCCCAGCGGATGCGCTTCATCCTGGAAAAGGAAAAACTGGAGGCCGACCGCAAGCGCATCGAGGCCCAGGGCATCCAGGATTTTCAGCGCATCGTCTCCATGGGCATTTCCGATCAGCTCCTGCGCTGGAAAGGTATCGAAGCTACGGAACACCTGGCCAAGTCCAACAACACCAAGGTCATCATCATCGGCGGCAAGGACGGGCTTCCCATCATCTTGAACGCCAACCCGGAAGGGGCCGGCCGGTAAGGATTGACATGCGGAGTTAACGGGAAGGACAATGAAACGGACGGTTTTCAGGAAATGAAGTATCTTTGAAAATCCGGGCTGGCCTGAGTTGAGAAGCCGGCCGGTTCTTGCAAGCGAGGTGCGCCCATGAAGCCGAAAGCCTGGTCCCGGATGGCAGTGACAGCCATACTCCTGGCCCTAGGGGGGGCTTGCGTCCCCTTCCCGGCGCCGGCTCCCCCCTTGACGGCCGCCGCCGCCCAGCAGATCCTGGAGCAGTGGAACCCCAATTACTGCAAGGTGGTGGAATTTTACGGCCTGCACCATCCGGGTCCCAGCGACACCCGGCTGGCCTATGCCCTGGTGGGCAATCCCCAGGAGCAGGCCGCCAAGCCGGTGGTTTATGAGGCCCGCTTTCAGCTCCTGATCCGGCCGGACGGCAAAAAGCAGTGGTTTCTGACCAGCCTCATTACCCATAGCGCCGGCCTGAGCCGTCCCCGCCAGGGCTGGGATAATCTCATGGTGCCGGTGAAAGAGGGGGCCGCCAGGCCAACCTCGTGAGTCCCTTTTAAAAAAGCCGAGGCAGTGGGGAGGAGCTATCCCCACTGCCTCGAACAGTTGGCCCGCCTTGGCAGCGAAAGCGGGGGAAAAGCCGGGCCAACGCGGCCCCTTCCTCCTCACATACCCTTCCCCGTTTCCTGGATGGCCTTTTCCAGTTCCTCCTCCAGGGCCGGGGGCAGCCCCTCGATTTTTACCCGCAAAAATCCCCGGACAATGGTGGAAACGGCTTCGTCTTCGTCCAGGCCCCGGGCCATGAGGTACTCGATTTCTTCCTGGGCGATGCGCCCCACCGCGGCCTCGTGGGACATGTCCACGCCGGCTACATGGGCCTCCAGTTCGGGAATCGCCGACATGACGCCGGTCTGACTCAGAATCAGGCCCCGGCACTCCAAATGGGCCTTGATGTCCGGGGCCATGCCCCGCAATTGGCCCCGGTTGATGCAGATGCCGCCGGTGGTCACGCTGCGGGCGATGACCTCGGCCCGGGTCTGGGGGGCCTGTAAAATGACCCGTCCGCCCACGTCAAGTTCGGCCCCAGGCTGGGCGACGATAATGGAATTGAGACGGGCCACCGCGCCCGGACCGGTGAGCGTGACGGTGGGATACATCTGCACCGTCCCCACCGGCCGCAGGAGCAGGTAATTGGAAATGAAGGAGCCGCCTTCCTCCACCACCACGCCGGTCCGGGGCCGCACGTGGACGTCTTCCGCCCAGTTGTGCACCATGGTAAAGGTCAAAGAGCCCCCGGCCCGCACATAGAACTCCGAAACGCCGATGTGCAGCCCCGAATGCACCTGGGGGTGGGTGGTGCAGCCGGTGATCACGTGCAAATGCGCGCCCGGCTCCACCACTACGAGATTGTGCACGTGCTGGGCAAAGCGGTCGGTGCGCAGATAGAGGCAGGATTCCACCGGCCGGTCCACCCGGGCACCGGGCAGCGCTCGGATGTAATAGCCGTTGTCCAGGGCCAGTTCCGCCTGCGCGGTGTACTTGTCCGCATCCACCGGCACCAGCCGCCAGAGCAGTTCGGCCGCCTCGGGATGGCGCAAAAGGGCCTCGCCGATGGGCAAAACCTCCACGCCGGGCTGGTTGGCCTGGCAATGCACCACCGCCGCGTCCGCCTGCAGGAAGGTGCCAGCGTGGTCCTGGTCGGTGAGTTCAATGCCCGCGGTGAGCAGGCGTCCCCGTTCTTCGCCGGTAAAGTCGCGGAAATCCCGGTCATAGGACCAGTCGCCCCCCTTCCGGGTAAAGCGTTGCAGATCCACATCGGGCCCCAAAGCCGCCCGCTTGTCCCGGCTTCCTTCCGCCCGTTTCTTCATCTCCGACATCGGGCGCACTCCTCGTAGCCGAACTTCTTGATATCACTGAGCAGCTCCCGGGCGTGCCCCTGGCAGCAAAGCCGCCCGTTGCCCAGGATATAAGCCGCATCCGCGTTGATATAATCCAGGATGAAGCCGGTGTGGGTGATGATCAGGCCGGATTTTTCCCGATTCTGGCGGCGCCGTTCCTTTTGCAGCAGCTTGCCGATGATCTCCCCCACCACTTCCAGGTTTTCCATGTCCACCCCGGACTCGGGCTCATCGAGAAGCACCATCCACGGGTCCTGGGCCAGCAGCTGCAGGAGCTCGGAGCGCTTGATCTCACCGCCCGAAAAACCGTAGTTGATTTCCCGGTCCAGAAAGGGAGTAAAGTTATAGAACGCCGCCAGAGCCTCGGGCGCCACCCTGCCGCCGCCACATGCCTGGAGAATATCCCCGGTCTTCACCCCCCTGATGGTGGGGGGCCGTTGAAAGGCCAACCCCAGACCCAGACGGGCCCGCTCAAAGGTGGGCAGGTGGGTGATGTCATGACCGCGCAGGGAGATCCTCCCCTGCTTCACCTGGTACCGGGAAAAGCCCATGATGGTCATGAGCAGACTGGATTTTCCCGAGCCGTTCCGGCCAAAGAGAATGTGAGTTTCTCCGGGGGGAATGCGGAGGTTCACCCCGGACAGGACCTCTTTTCCGTCAATGTCCACCCATAAGTCTTGCACATCCAGCATATACATGTTACTTGTCCCGAAAAAAAAGCCCCCAAAGCACACTTTGAGGGCTGAGTTGCCGCTTGGGTCGGACTCTCACCAGAGAACCCCACCCCAAGAAAGGTTCAGGATTACTGCACTTGGGCCGGCACCGGCTGCGGAGCAATCTTGGGGGCAAGTTTTTCGTACTTGAGACCAAATGCCCGGGTTTCAAAGGCCTTGGGGTTAAAAGCCTTGGTCAGTTCCACTTCCTCGGGGGTCAGGATGCGCACGATGCCATAGGGGTCCACGATGGCAAACCGTTCACCCTTTGCCAGGCAAGATGCTACTGTATCTTCCCCCTTCAGATCCTGCTTGGACACGCAAAGAAGCTTCTGACCCATGGCCGCAGGGGCGATAAGCACCACAGCCACCAAAGCCAGGATCAGCCCTACCATAAATTTGGTCCGCATACCTTCTCCTCCTGTCAAAGGTTTCTTACCCGGCTTTCCCCCCCCATCAAGCGGAGAATTTGAGAAAAAGCCGCCATATAACGTTTTCAACCTTTAGTATAAGGGCCTCCACTTGAAAGTCAACTTAAATGTTTTTTCTCCTTTGAAAATTCTTCCCATTTCCTAACAGTTCCTCCCATGTTCCCCCTCCCTTCCCCGGCCTTTCAGCCCGGCCGCGAGAAAACGTGAGAAGAAAACAGGTAAAAGGTGTTTTCCCCCATTTCCCGGAGATGGCTAGTCCTTTTCTGTCAGCAGGCGGTATTTATGCGAATACGCTGCATCTTCAATAACAAGTTGTTTTCCCTGGCGATTCTTGAGACTAATGACTATGGGCCCCATCAGATTGGCGGTGATATCCTGGGGACGGCCCGGAGGAATGGTCAAAATAACGAAGATCTTGAGATTCTCAATTCCTTCCTCTGCCAATTCCTGGAAAACCTCGGGAGCCGGCGTAATCCGGTAGGCGGGCACGATGGTGACGGGGTCCGCCACCACGAAAGCCAGTTCCGGGTTATCCAGGCTTTGCATCCATAGAAAGGGTGACTCCTGATTATGCTCGATCAGGACATAACGGTGCAAATCCGCAAAGCCCAACAGTCCGTGAGGGAACGTAATGACCTGCTCCGGCCGGACCGTGATCGTTCCGAAGTTGCGAGTGGCGATGCTGAGTCCCGGGGGCTCGGCCGACCGCTGTTGCGTATCAGGAACCATGTTTTACTTCTTCCTCCACAGGCGGGCGATCTCCTTGACGTCAGACTCCAGAACCCCCGCGGCCTGCACATTTTCATCGGAAACGCGCCGGTAGACTTCTTCCCGGAGAATTACCACATCGGAGGGCGCCTCGATCCCCAGGCGAATCTGTTTGCCCCGGATCTCCACGACGGTGATGCGGATGCCATCTCCGATGACCAAACCTTCACCGGACTTTCTGGTCAGAATCAGCAATGCTACCTTCCCGGCCACCAGTCCCTAGGATAGGTAATCCAGCAGGCTGGTGCTCATGATTTTGGAGGAAGCCAGCAACGCTCCTTGATAAGCTGTTTGGAGACTTTTCAGAGTGTTGACGGCTTCCACCAGATCGGTATCCCCCAGTTTACTTGAAGCTGTCACCAGTTGGGCCTTGAGAGTTTCATACACGCCGCTTTTGGTGGCCACCCGGTCCAGGGAGGCTCCCAGCCGGGCCAGGGTGGCCGTGAGGCGTCCCTGGTAGTTCCCCAATTCTTCCAGTCTCACTCCAATTTCGGCCGCGTCGTTGGCCTCCAGATTGCTCTTGAGGCGGGCCAGAATTTGGAAAAGATCGCCCTCCCCTCCGAGTCCGCCGACCACCTGGGCCCCCACCTCGCTGACCGCCAGACGGCTCCCGGAACCGATGCCGATATCCAGGGTATGCCCGTCCCCCTGGTAAACCACCGGCTGATAAACGGCAACGCTGAAACGGTCTCCGGGCACCCAGGTCCCTCCCAGCGTCACCTCGACACCGTCGGTGCCCAGGGCCACGGGACCAACAGGAATAACGGCAGGATCGGTCCAGGTCTGGCCGCCGTCGGCAGAGACCCGGTAGCTCCCCGTTCCCGCGCCGCCGCCGGCCACGATCTCCACCAGATAGGTGCGGGTGGTGGGGCCGGTGTAGACGCCACCTTGGGTGGCTGTGCCGGTGGAACCGGGTTGCAGGCTGAAAGCAGGGGCCTGGATTTGCCAGTCCGCCGCTGCAAAGGGCTGGGTGTCGATCTTGTAGCCGCTTAGGATGTGGTGGCCCCGGAACTGGGTGTTGCCGATCTGCATCACTTCCTCGATAATGCCCTGCACCTGCTGGGCGGCCGCCTGCCGCTGGCTGGCGTTATAGGTGCCGGTGGCCATCTGGTTGGCCAAAGTCATGGCGCCTCGCACCAGGTCCTCGATATCGGAGAGCGAACTCTCTGTCGTCCCCAGCCACTGCCGGGCGGTTTCCAGGTTGCGCTGGTACTGGGCCACCTGGCCGGTCTGCTCCCCCAGGCCCATGAGGGCCCCCACATCCACAGGATTGTCGCTGATGCTTTGGTATTTCCGGCCGGAGGACATGCTCATGTTGACTCTTTGCAATTCCTCTGCCAAACGCTGCAAACTGCTTTCGATGTTTTGAAACATGCCGGGAGTGGAGACCCTCACGCCAGACCTCCTTATTGTTTGATGGTGAGCAAGGTCTGATACATCTCTTCGGCCACGGTGACCAGGCGGGCAGCGGCCTGATAAGCCTGCTGATACTTAATGAGATTGGTCATTTCCTCATCCAGCGACACTCCCGAAACGGCA
>CAZFWX010000087.1:0-13892 GCA_964522695.1 uncultured Desulfobacterales bacterium | reverse complement strand
GCATCATCTTCATCGACGAAATCGACGCCGTGGGCCGCCATCGCGGCGCCGGCCTGGGCGGCGGCCATGATGAGCGTGAGCAGACCTTAAACCAGCTCCTGGTGGAAATGGACGGCTTTGAAGCCAACGAAGGCGTCATCCTCATCGCCGCCACCAACCGCCCCGACGTCCTCGACCCCGCGCTCCTGCGCCCCGGCCGCTTCGACCGCCAGGTCGTCGTCCCTATCCCCGACCTCAAAGGCCGGGAAGCCATCCTCCAGGTGCATACCCGCCGCACCCCCCTGGCCACCTCCGTCGACCTCTCCGTCCTGGCCCGCAGCACCCCCGGATTCTCCGGCGCCGACCTGGAAAACCTGGTCAACGAAGCCGCCCTCCTCGCCGCCCGGGCCAACAAAGAGATGGTCACCATGCAGGACTTCGAGCAGGCCAAAGACAAAGTCCTCATGGGCTCCGAACGCAAGAGCATGATCCTAAGCGAACAGGAGCGCGTCAGCACCGCCTATCACGAGGCCGGCCACACCCTGGTGGCCAAGTTCATCCCCGGCACCGACCCCATTCACAAGGTCACCATCATCCCCCGGGGCCGGGCCCTGGGCCTCACCCAGCAACTCCCCCTGGATGAGCGCCACACCTATCCCAAGGACTACCTCCTCTCCACCTTGACTGTCCTCATGGGCGGCCGCGCCGCCGAGGATCTTATCTTCCAGCAGTTCACCACCGGCGCCGGCAACGACCTGGAACGGGCCACCGAATTGGCCCGCAAGATGGTCTGCAACTGGGGCATGAGCGACGAACTGGGCCCCCTCACCTTCGGCAAACGGGAAGAGCACGTCTTCCTGGGAAGGGAAATTCACCAGCCCAAGGACTTCAGCGAAGATACCGCCCGGATCATCGACGCCGCCATCAAGAGCCTGGTCAATGGCGCCTATGAACGCGCCCGTAACCTCCTGGACGCCCATCGTCACCAGCTTCAGGCCCTGGCCCAGGCCCTCCTGGATAATGAGACCCTGGACGGCCAGGAAATCGATAATCTCCTGGCCAAACCTAAGGAGCCTCCCCGTTCCCCGGAAGAGCCGGCCGGCGAGAGCGAGCCTCCACTTCCCCTGCAGGTGCAGGTCCAACAGGCGTGACGCAGGTTTGCCGTCGCATGGTGGGCAAGGCTTTCCAGTCTGTGCAGGTACTGGGAAAAGCCTGCTTCACAATTTTTCTTTCTGTGCATCTAATCACGTGAAGCTTCTCGAGGTGGGCCCGGCCTTGAAAACTGGCAAAGACGCTCAAGAGCCTGCGGCCAGCTCATTTCTCTTTAATAAACTGAATTTTTGCTGAGAAGCCCTTTCCTGGCTCCCCTCTCCCCCCAGCGGGGGGAGAGGGCCAGGGTGAGGGGGATCAAAATAATACTTCGGAAAACGAGTTTCTTTTTGCATGAGTAATTCCGGCATCTCTCCAACTTCTCCGGGTCCCCCCTCCGCACCTCCCTGGGCCGCCTTTCAGACAGGTGACCGCCCCCTCATCATGGGCATCATCAACGTCACCCCCGACTCCTTTGCCAACCACGGCGAGCATTTCGACCGGCACATCGCCCTGGCACACGCCCGGTCCCTCATCGCCGCGGGCGCTGACATCCTGGACATCGGCGGCGAATCCACCCGCCCCTTTGCCGAACCCGTCTCCCTGGAGGAAGAACTCCGGCGCGTCCTGCCCCTCATTCAGGCCATCCGCGCCGAAAGCGCCATTCCCCTCTCCATTGATACCTACAAAGCCCCGGTGGCCCGGGCCGCCCTGGAGGCCGGCGCCAATATCATTAACGACATCAGCGCCTTCCGCCTTGACCCCCAGATGGCTTTCCTGGCCCGGGATGCCCGGGTCCCTGTCATCCTCATGCACATGCAGGGCACTCCCCGGAACATGCAGGCCAACCCCCGCTACCGGGACCTTATCGGCGAGATCAACGACTTTTTTCAGGAGCGGCTGGAATTCGCTCTGTCCCAGGGTATCTCCAAAGACCTCGTGGTCCTCGATCCCGGCATCGGCTTCGGCAAAACCTTTGCCCATAATTTGGAAATCTTGAACCGCCTCGATGCCTTTCTGGACCTCGGCTGTCCTCTCCTGGTGGGCCCCTCCCGCAAGGCCTTCATCGGCCACTTGCTGGATCTGCCGCCGGGTCAGCGGGATGTGGGCACCCTGGCCGCCCTGGCCCTGGCCGCCCTCAAAGGCGCCGCCATCCTGCG
Source organism: uncultured Desulfobacterales bacterium (assembly GCA_964522695.1). Classification (GTDB taxonomy): domain Bacteria; phylum Desulfobacterota; class Desulfobaccia; order Desulfobaccales; family 0-14-0-80-60-11; genus VGSQ01. The sequence continues at coordinate 11,664 of CAZFWX010000087.1, read as the reverse complement.
CGTCCACAACGTCGCCTTTACCCGGCAGTTCTTCCAGGTCTTCACTGCCATCCGCCAGGCTCCAGCCACCTCGCCCCCGGCCGTCACCCATGCCTGAATTTCTCACCAACTTCCGCTGGCAGGACGCCCTGGATATTCTCCTGGTGGCCGTGCTCCTCTACCAGGTCTTCCTCATTCTGCGCGGCACCCAGGCTATCCAGGTCCTGGCCGGCCTCTTCGTCCTCCTCCTGGCCTATCGCGGCGCCCGTTCCCTGGAACTCTTCACGCTGGAATGGCTCCTGGACGGCGTCGTCAAAAGCTTCCCCCTCATCCTCATCATCCTTTTTCAGGCCGACATCCGCCGGGTCTTAAGCCGCATGGTCAGGAAGGCCCTCGCTCCGCCCGAGTCCTCTGATCCCCAGACCACCGAAGAAATCGGGGAGGCCGTGGACACCCTGGCCACCCATCGCATCGGCGGACTCATTATCTTGGAAAGACATATCGGCCTCTCCGAATACCTGGAAGGCTCCGTCCGCCTGGATTCCCTGGTCACCTGGGAGCTGCTGGTGAGCCTCTTCTGGCCCCACAACCCCACCCATGACGGCGCCGTCATCATCCAGGGAGACCGCATCGTCGCCGCCGGCTGCCTCTTGCCCCTGTCCAAAAGCACCTCCCTGGACCCCACCTTGGGCACCCGGCACCGGGCTGCTGTCGGTCTCACCGAACACACCGACGCCCTGGCCATCGTCGTCTCGGAAACCAACGGCCAGGTCTCCCTGGCCCGGGGCGGGAAAATTAACCAAAACCTCACCCGACTCCAGCTCAGGCAGGAACTCCAGAATATCCTGGAGTCGAACGACGTCCAGAAAGGATCCTGGTTTGCCCGCATTACCCGGTTTTTTGGCCCGTAACAGGGGCTTTAAGCTCCTCTCCCTGTTCCTGGCGGTGATGCTCTGGTTCGCCGTAGGCGGAGAAGAGCGCACGGAAGTCACCTTAAACGTTCCCCTGGAACTGACCCACCTGTCTCCCGACTTGGTGGTCACCAGTGAAGTCCCCTCTGCCCTTCAGGTCCGGGTCATGGGCCCCCGCAGCCTCGTCCGCGGCCTCACCCAGAGCCGCCTTATCCATTCCCTGAATCTCTCCGGCTATAAAGCCGGACGGCATTCCTTCCCCCTGGGACCCCATTCCTTTTCCTTCCCCCGGGGCGTGGTGGTTTCCCGGGTCCAGCCCAATCCCATTTCCCTGGCCCTGGCCGCCAACCTCACCAAAACCTTGCCCATCCAGCCCGTTCTCTCCGGCCAACCCCCGGAAGGCTATGAATTGAGGGGCGTCAAAATCATTCCTGCGGAGGTCACCATCCAGGGTCCCGGCCCCGAACTGGCCGGCCTCAACGCCATTCCCACCCTGCCCATTTCCCTCTCCAGCCTCACCAGCGCCTCCACTCTGGCTACGGACCTGGATTTTAAAAATCTCCACCTCACGCTCAAAACCACCGGCCCCATCGTGGCTGAAATCACCATTGTTCCCAAAATCGTCAAGAAAACCCTTAATGGCATCGCTGCCACCGCCGCCCCCCAGAGCGCCCTTCTCCGCCCTGCCCAGGTGACCGTCACCCTGGAAGGCCCCTTCCACCTGCTCAAAGCCATCGACTCCGGCGTTATCCAGGCCTCCGTGGATACCAAAAATCTCAAACCCGGACGCCACCGCCTCAAAATCAATGTCACCCTCCCCCCTGACCTCAAACTCGTGTCCGTCTCCCCCGAGACCATCACCGCCACCGTGGGCAAAACCACCAATTAAAAGCATGCGCACTATTTTGCAGTCAACTGGTGACACAGGCTTTCCAATCTGTACACAAGCAGGTATACGCATGCGGCCACCTAGAACTGTCAACTGACCCCAAACCGGCGCCAGTCATCCCAGACCTCTCCTTCTCTGCACTTTGCCCTCTCCCGGAAAAAAAAGATTTTCATGGTCAGCTCTGGCCATGGCAATGCTGGCGGCCGGCCAAGGAAAAACCTTTCTTGACATTAGCTCAGGTTAACTTTAATTTTGAGTCATAATAGGCTGACATTAGCCTTTTTCTGCACCATCTAACCTCACCTGGCCTATAGTCAGAATTGTTTTTTGGGCCCCTCACCTTAACGGGACGAAACCCGGAAACTCGAGGCCGCCATGAGACCCCAATACATATCTTTTGGCCAGTTCGTCATGGCCATGCTGGGACTTTCCCTCGGGTTGACATTCCTGAGCCACCCCCTTCAGGGAGATACCCCGCCCGCCCCGGAAAGACTTCGCATCCCCCTGACCCGTCCCGGCCTGACCGCGGAAATACGATCATTGAATCTCTACGCAACCGAATTTCTCGGCTCCATGGCCTGGGGGAAGCGCAATTATCAGAAGAGTTTCGTGGCGACCAAAACCAAATTCATCAATTGGGAAGTGGTCCTGGATCACCCCATCGCCAGGGAGGGGCTGGAGCGATTCTTCATCACCGCCACCCTCTATGACCCCAAAGGCAGAGTGGTCGATAAAAGTCAGACCCTGGCCTGGGTTGAAAAGAACATGCAGTGGTCCCAATGGGGCCGCACCTTCGCACTGACGACCTGGACTCCGGGAACCTACCAGGTGGCCATCGCCGTGGACGACAAAGAGTACGTCCGGAGATCATTCCTGATAGAGGATGTGGGCGTGGGCGCGGATTTCCTTCCGGCTCTCAACGCCAAGGTCGCCTCCATCCGCTTCTTTGAAAGGGAAAAGGACCTCCCCCCCATTTACAAACGGGAGTACGGCAACCGCTTCCTCCGGGGGGCGACCAGATTCATTAACTGGGAGTTGTGGCTGGAATTTCCTCCCAGCCCCCAAAAAGTGGAATTTTCCGTAGTTTCTTACTGGTACGGTCCTGACGACAAGCTCCTGGACACCATCTCCACCAGACACACCATACATTCCGGCTGGCTCAGCTCCATCATCACCGCCGGCCGGGGCTCCATTACCCCCGGCGCCTGGCGCCCGGGGGCTCACAAGGTGGTTTTAAAAATCAATGAGAAAGAGGTGGCCAGCGCCACCTTTCAGGTGGTGGAATAACTGCCTGGCCCTTGGCGCCTCAACGTGGAAATCTGCAAGGAGCATCAAGGAGGTCGTCATGCCTGACTTGAAGAGGTGGGGAGCATTATTATGCCTGGGAGCGCTGCTTATGGCCTGGCCCGGGCCGGCTTGTGGCGGCGTGGCTGAAGATGTGGAAAAGGACATCATGCGGGTGGCGGAAGAGGTTTTGCCGGGCGTGGTGAGCATTTACTACTATCTCAAAAAGAAGCAACTGCCCCAGGCCGGCCCCGCAGAAGAAAACGTCTTCGCCAGCAGTGGCTCGGGGTTCATCATCCTGCCCACCGGCTACATTATCACCAATGCGCATGTCTTGGGTGAAGGTAACCGCGCCAAGCAAGAGCTGCAAAAGCTCGGTCAGGAGAACCTTGATGAAAAGATCAGCATTACCTTAAACGACAGCCGCACTCTGGAAGGCAGGTTAATCGTCTCCGATATCAGCTATGATCTGGCCTTGATCAAGATCGACGGCGAAAATTTTCCCACGGTGGAACTGGGTGACTCAGACCAGCTGAAGCCGGGGCAATGGGCCATCGCCATCGGTAATCCCCATGGCTATCAGGAGTCGGTTACCGTCGGCGTGATCAGTTCCACCGGACGGCGCGAGGAAAAGCGCCTGGGCTCAGGGGATTTTATTCAAACCTCGGCCCCCATCTACCCCGGTAACAGCGGCGGCCCCCTCATCAATATTCATGGCAAGGTCGTTGGCATCAACACCCGCGTGGACGTGAGACCGGAACCCCTTCGCGATTCCCGGGGAAATGTTATCCAATCGAGACTTTTCGTCTATATCCGGACCCAGGCCATGGGCTTTGCCATCCCCATCCGCCGGGCCCTGGACGTTATGGGGACCCATTTAACGTATTCAAACTAGCCTCTTGGCGATCTCATGCCAATTTGCAGCCAAACGGTGGCGCAGGCTGGAAAGCCTGCGCAGATTCGGCGCCCCCCTGCCTGAGCAGGGTAAACACCCGTAGGATGGATACTGCCCACCATTTCCTTAAAATCTCTAGGCGAGAAATAAAGAAAACCTACTCCCTGAGTTTTTGGAGAGTACGCACTGCTCACCAAGCTATAGAGTATTTCCTTTTTTGTGACAGCCGCAGGCTTATGGGAGTCTGTTAAAAGAAGAAGTCATGGGGAACAAAGGCGGTTTCAATAATTACCAGGCCACAGATGGCACAGGTGTCCTCACCTGTGCAGACACCCGTAGGATGGGCGCTGCTCACCGTTTTTTGTAGAGTGTGAGGCGGGACAGGGAAGCGCATCCCGCCCATTGAGCCGTCACCCCTGTCTGAACAGATGCACGCTCCCCAGGTTGACGCACAAGGACCCCGGCCTCCCGCGCGGTTTGCCCGTCCCGAAAAGTTCTCCATGATTGGTGGCGCAGGCTTCCAGCCGGTGCATTTGCAGCGGTGGGCGAGACGCCCGCCCTTGTTTCTCACCTCTTACGGATAAGCCAACGGCTTGTGAGAGACTGTCCTGAAAAGTTCCATTATTCCCCCTCCCCTGGTGGGAGGGGGTTAGGGGGAGGGGGAGGGGGAGCCTCTCTTGTCTTACGGAGGAGCCCAAGGCTCATGGGCAACTGCCCTGAAAATCTAAAACAGCTTGACCTGCTTGACACCCTTTTTCGTTTTGAACAAATACTCCCGCGCCCGGTTCGTGGCCACCCGCCCCCGGGGCGTGCGTTTGATGAGACCGCATTGCATCAGGAAGGGTTCGTAAACGTCCTCCAGCGTGTCCCGCTCCTCGCACAGGGCCGCGGCCAGGGTCTCCACCCCCACCGGCCCGCCGTCATACTTGTCGATGATGGCGGACAGAATCTGCCGGTCCATGCGGTCCAACCCCAACTGATCGATATCCAGCAAAGTCAGGGCCGCATCCGCGCACTCCCGGGTGATGGTCCCGTCCCCGTGCACCTGGGCGTAATCCCGCACCCGTTTTAAAAGCCGGTTGGCGATACGTGGCGTTCCCCGGGAGCGCCGGGCGATCTCCCGGGCCCCTTCCTCGTTTAATTCCACCTGGAGCACCCGAGCCGCCCTCCGGGTGATCAAAGTCAGCTCCTCCGCGGTGTAAAAATCCACCCGGAGCAGCAGCCCGAACCGGTCCCGCAAGGCCGGCGTCAAGAGCCCCGCCCGCGTGGTGGCCCCCACCAAAGTGAACCCCGGCAGTTCCAGCTTCACGGTCCGGGCCCCGGGCCCCTGCCCGATCAAGATGTCCAGCCGGAAATCCTCCATGGCCGGATACAGAATTTCCTCCACCACCGTGGGCAGGCGGTGCACCTCGTCCACGAACAAAACATCCCGGGGTTGCAGGTTGGTGAGCAGCGCCGCCAGGTCCCCGGCCCGCTCGATCACCGGCCCCGCCGTGGATTTAATGCCCACCTCCAACTCTTCTGCGATGATATACGCCAGGGTGGTCTTGCCCAGGCCCGGCGGCCCGTGCACCAGGATGTGGTCCAGGTGCTCGCCCCGGCCCCGGGCCGCAGCAATGGCGATGGCCAGGTTGCGCTTCACCTCCTCCTGACCCACGAACTCGGCCAGGCTGCGGGGCCGCAGCCCCACCTCCAGACCCAGCTCATCAGCCTGCCGCTGCGGACTGACCAGACCCTCCCGCTCCTTCATGACTGGCACTCTACTAGAGCCGCGCCAACTTTGCAACATTACCCTAAATCCGAGAAAACCATGGCCGCACCTGCTTGCTTCTGGTAAATTCAATGGTGCCTCTGAGGGACGATTCCCTCACTTGTTCCCCGACCCTTTTATAAGAACTGGCAAGGCTGAGCTGTCCCGGTTGCCTTATCGTCCTTAAATAACATGCGGAGGTTGGGGGAGGGAGTGTGAGGGAGGGGGCAGGAGCCGGTGGCATAGGCTTTCCAGCCTGTGCACCCCCCTTGACCCCCTCCCCCACAACCATGCTTACCGAATCAACTCATGCCGCCCGTCATCTCCGCCCAGGGGCTCACCAAGTCCTATCGCACCAGGCTCTTCGGCCCCAGAAAGACCGTGCTGCACCAAGTGGACCTGGAGGTCCCCCAGGGCAGCATCTTCGCCATCCTGGGCCCCAACGGCGCCGGCAAGACCACCCTCATCTCCATCCTCACCACCCTGCTTGTCCCTGATGCCGGCCAGGCCCGGGTCCTGGGGCTGGACGTGGTCCAGCAAGCCCACCAGCTCCGCGGCCGCATCAACCTGGCGGCCAGCAGCGCCCACTTCCTCTGGTGCCTGTCCGTGGAGGAAAACCTGAAATTTTGCGGCCGCCTCTATGGCTTAAGCGGCCGCGCCTTGAGCCGCAAAGTTGACGAACTGGTGGTCATGTTTGACCTGGCCCCCCACCGCCGGGTCAGGTTCGAGAGCCTTTCCACCGGCCTCAAGCAGCGCCTGGCCCTGGCCAAGACCCTGATCAACTCTCCCGAACTCCTCTTTTTGGACGAGCCCACCACCGGTCTGGACCCCATCATGGCCCAGCACCTGCGGGAGGAAGTCCTGCGCCTCAACCGGGAGACGGGTCTGAGCATCCTGCTCACCACCCACAACCTGCGCGAAGCCGAAATGCTCTGCCAGGAAGTGGCCTTTCTGAAAGACGGCCGCCTCCTGGCCCGGGGCGGCATTGACCAGTTGCAAACCCGCCTGGGGCTGGGCGATCATCTGCTCCTTACGTTCCGGAACAGTCCCGCCCCCCTGGACTTTGCCCAACTGCCCGGCGTTCTGGGCCACCGGCCGGACCCGCCCCGGGTGGAGCTCATTTTGGACCGGGCGGAACTGCGCCTGGCCCCCATCCTCGAGGCCGTCTCCCGCACCGGCGCCGAACTGGCCGAAGTCCGGGTCAAAGAGCTGGATCTGGAAGAGATTTACCGTGAGATTACGCACGAACCTTAGCAAAATGTGGGCCTTCGCCGCCAGGAGCCTCCTGGTCAACACCCGCAATGTCTTTGCCATCTTTGAGATGTTTTTCTGGCCGGGGGTGGCCATCTTCTCCGTCGGCCTCCTCACCCGGTTTTTGCAGCTGGATTCCGACACCGTAACCTTCGTCCTCATCGGCGCGGTCGCCATGAACACCATGCAGATCGCCCAACTGGATCTGTCCTACTCCCTGCTCTACGACGTCTGGTCCAAAAGCTTAAAGCACGAATTCATTGCTCCCATCCGCCTGGGCCATCTCCTGGTGGGCGCCGGCCTGGTGGGCCTGGTGCGCGGCTTGCTGGTCTTCGCCCTCATGGGCGCACTCAGCATGACCCTCTTCGGCATGGACCTGGCCCGCCCAGGCATCCTGGGCCTGGGCCTCTTCCTCCTGGGCCTTTTCGCCAACGCCCTGATCCTGGGCATCCTGGTTCTGACCCTGGTCTTGCGCTTCGGCCACCGCGCCGAAGTGGCCGCCTGGGCCTTCTCCTATCTGCTGCTCATGCTCTGCGGCCTCTATTACCCGGTGACCGTGCTGCCGGCTGGCATCCGCCAACTGGCGGAGATTATCCCTCTGACCTATTTCCTTGATTATTTCCGCCACTTTTATGGCTTTCCCCTCTTGTCTCCCTACCCCCTGTTTTACGGATTTCTGCAAACCGTGCTATACTTAATCGCTAGTTATCTCCTGCTCAAATTTACCCTGCGCTCCTCCCTCAAGCGAGGGATTTTACTGAAACTTTCCGAATAATCGGCGCCGCCTGGCTGGGCATGGCGCAGCCTTGCCCCTTGCCCGCGCTCAAACATTGTTTCCGCCACCAAAATCATGTTTCATCGGGAAACCCTGCATCGCCAGCTGCTCATATCCCTCCTCCTGCCCGTCGGGCTCATGCTCCTGGGTGTGGGCTTCCTGGTCACCTCCATCCGCCAGCTCTCCCAAAGGGCCAGCCAGGTGGCCCAAGGTGTTTACGGCGAACCCCTGGCCACCACGCGACAGGATGAAATCGGCCAACTCATCGACAACTTCAACGCCATGACCAGGGGATTGCAGGAAAGAGACCTCATCCGCAATACCTTCGGCCGCTACGTCAACCCGGAAATCGCCCGCAAACTCCTGAAACGCCCCCAATCCCTCCTGATGGGGGGTGACAAACGTCAGGTCGCCATCCTCTTCGCGGACCTCCGGGACTTTACGCCCATTGCCGAGGGTCTGAGCCCCGAGGCCACCATCCAGGTGGTGAACCATTTCTTCTCCCGCATGGTGGACATCATCCAGGCCAACGGCGGCATCATTGAAGACTTCCTGGGAGACGCCCTGCTGGCCTTCTTCGATCCCCTGGAGGATGGCTTGGCCCAAGAAGTGGCCCAGGCCACAAGCTGCGCCCTGGAAATGCAGGCCGCCATGCCGGGGTTGAATGCTCAAGGTGCGGCCTCGGCCTCCCTGCCTTGGCCATGGGGGGGCGGCCTGCACGCCGGTGAGGTGGTGGTGGGCAATATCGGCTCTGAAACCCGGATGAAATATGGTATTGTGGGAGCGGCGGTAAATGTCACATATCGCCTCCAGGCCCAGGCCCGGGCAGGCGAAGTAGTCATGTCGGCAGGGGTTCTATCAGCTGCACCGGGACCATCGTGCCCCTGTCCGTACTTTTACCGCCCACCTGAAAGGCCTGCAGGACCCCATGCAACTCTACGTTTTGCAGGAAACCGGACAGCCTTAAACTACAGCCACTTTTTCAGTTCCGAAAAGTTTGGGTAGGACACCCGCCCTCGGGTGTCCGCACAGGTTAGAAAGCTTGTTACGCCGCACTTTTCATGATTTCGAGAAAACTGCGGGCTCTTGAGTGATAATTCCAATCCTTTATTCCCCCTCCCCCGGTGGGAGGGGGTTAGGGAGAGTGGGCACTATTCATGTTGCGAGGGTGGGCCAATAGCTCATGAAAAAACCTTCCTGAAAGGACTTCTTTTGATCGGCGTCTTTGATTCAGGCTTCGGCGGACTGGTGGTGCTGCGGGAATTTTTAAAAAGCCTGCCGCACTACGACTATCTCTATCTCGGGGACAACGCCCGCATCCCCTACGGCACCCGCTCGGACCGGGTGGTCATGCGCTTCACCCAGCAGGCCGTGGATTACCTCTTCCGCCAGGGCTGCCGCCTCATCATCCTGGCTTGCCACACCGCCTCGGCCAAGGCCCTGCGCAGCATCCAGCAGGTGTATCTGCCGGCCCACTATCCCGACCGCCGCGTCCTGGGGGTGGTCATCCCCACCGTGGAAGAGGCCCTGTCCCGCTCCCCGGGCAAACGCCTGGGCGTCATCGCCACCGAGGGCACCGTGGCTTCCCGGTCCTTTGAAATCGAATTGCAGAAGCTGGACCCCGAAGTCACAGTCTTCCAGCAGCCCTGCCCTCTGCTTGTCCCCCTCATCGAAGCCGGCGAACAGGACTGGGAAGGCACGGCCATGATCCTCCGGCGCTACCTTGCGCCCCTCCAGGAAGCCCGGGTGGACACCCTCATCCTGGGCTGCACCCATTACTCCATCCTGAAAGAAAAAATCGCCGCCCTCCTGGGCCCCGAAACACAACTCATCTGTTCCGGCGAAGTGACCTCGCTCAAACTGGTGGATTACCTGGCCCGCCACCCGGAGATGGAAACCCGTCTGTCCCGGGCAGGAACCCGCCGCTTCCTCTCCACCGACCTCACTCCCCGCTTCCAGCAACTGGCCAGCCTCTTCATGGGCCAACCCGTGGATTCCGAAGTAGTGGAATTATAGTAGGCTGTGAGGAAATAGCCGGGGTTCGGGGCGCATATGCCACCACCTTCTTCCACTATAATGCCTCAGGACAAGGATTGTCCTGCCATCCCGGATGAGAATTCGGTGGCACAGGTGTCCTCACCTGTGCAATGTAGGGTGCGCACCGCGCACCATCTGGGAAGCTTGGGAAAAGAGGCTGAAGGAAGGCTGAACCAGAAGAGCTTAATAACTGCTCTTTCACATGTAACAAATGCATTAGCGGCGCGGGCCTCCGTGCCCGCCATCGCTGACTCGATCTTTTAAGCTTTGTCTCAAAGGATTATTGCATGACCGGTAGCGCAGGCTTTCCAGCCTGTGCTATCCCCCCAGGCCCCCTCCCCCACAATAATCACCAATTACCACCTTAACGCCAGCACCACCGACGTCTCCCGCTGGCGGTCGCTGATGGTCCAGAAGGTGTCCAGGAGCCGGTCTTTTTCATCCCGGGGCAGGAGGGTGAAGCCGTGTTTCTCGTAGAAGTCAATGGCCCACCAGGCCGCAGCCCAGGTCCCCACCAGCACCGGCCCGAAAATCTCGGCCAGAAGATGATTCAGCAGGCGGCCGCCCACTCCCCGGCGCTGGTGCCCCGGACTGACATAGGCATGGCGGATCAGCGTGACTGCGGGAAAATCCTGGCGGCCCATGACACCCGCCAGTTCCCCTTGCTCCCAGGCTCCCCAGAAATTGACGCCCGCCGCCATTTCCTGGGCCAGTTCCTGAGCGGTCATGTAGGGCTCATGACAGCAATCCGGCGGTATGACCCCCTCATACGCCCGGGCCGCAGTATTAATAATTGTTAGGATGGCTGACGCCTCAGCCGGTTTTAGAGGCAGGATAATCCGGTCCCGGAGTGGCGGCTGGTGCGGCGGTGTTTTGGGTGGCATCGGCATTGCTGGTCTTGTCAGTAGGGGTGGGAATGGCGTACGGCTCCGGTTTCAGCCGCTGGCCGCAATGGGGGCAAAAGGTAAAATCATCCCCCAGGGTTTTGCCGCAATGAGGGCAAAAGCCCCACGCCGGACTGCTGGTTAACGGCGCATTCACCGCGGCGTGGTAGGAGTCGCGCACCTCCTGGCTGGCCTGGCGCATCTTGGCCACCCAGCGGCCCATCTTCTCGGCATATTCCGGCAGCTTGTCCGGGCCGAAAAGAATCAGCGCCAGGGTCAGCAGGACGATGAGTTGCTCAAAGGAGATGCCGAACATCAGGGCTCCCGCAGGCTCAGGCCTTCACCTTCCCCCCGCAGTGCGGGCAAAAAGCGAAATCCCCGGTCAGCTCTTTGTGGCACTGCGGGCAGGTCTTGGCCTGGGAAGCAGTGCTGGCCTGCTGAGCCTGGCCTTCGGCCCCCTCCTTGGAGGGCAGGATCTCCGGCCCTTCATCATGGGCCTTTTTAAAACTCTTGATGGCCCGGCCGATGCTCTCGCCCAACTCCGGCAGCCGCTTCGGCCCAAAGAGCAAGAGCACAATCACCAGGATAATGATGATGGGTCCCCAACTGTATCCGAACATGCACAGTCCCCTTGGTTGCCGACTGATTTTCTGTTACTTTATCACATAAGTCTTATCTGCGAAAAGTCAATTTGCCAGGATAGCCCTGAAGTCCCCGTATCCACCAAGGGGAATTCTCTGGCACGGTAGAAAGACGGAACGCGGTGCAACCCTATCCTCCGGGAGGAAATACGGAACCTTTGAAGAGTTTCGGGTGACAGTACCGGTATCGGACCAGAGCCCTGCGGCACAGGCGTCCACACCTGTGAGAGGTTTTGGCCTTGGCTTTTTGGCCAGATATCTCAGCAAAGTCTGCCCTCAGAAGGTGGCAGAGGCTCTCCAGACTGTCTAAGTGTGAATTGAAGCTTTCAAATAACCTGGTTTTCATTGCCCGGCACACCCCAAACCAC
>CAZFWX010000086.1:0-13964 GCA_964522695.1 uncultured Desulfobacterales bacterium | reverse complement strand
GGAGGGCGGGGGAACTTGTTCCCCCGGCCCTCCCCCCACAACGCATCTTTCAAAAGTCTATGGGTACTTCCAGTGCACGACGAGGCCCCACGGGGCCGGCCTGGCGGCGGGCCAAGGCAGCGGCTACCCGTTATCTCTCCCCTGGGGACGAGGGGGCCGTAACGGCCCGGGATGTGGCCTCCCGCTATGTCGCCGCCCTGGAAGGAGAAGAGGGGCAAAACGGTTTTTTGGCGCAATTCCGCCAGACCCGGAGGGCGGCCCAGGAGTTGGGGGAGTTTTTCGGGGAAGTAAAATCCCAGGGATGGGAGGAGGCCCTAAAGAACCGGGGGCTGGCAAATCTGGCTGAAGCTGGGCCGGCAGCCGTAGCCCTGGCCCTGGCGGCTCATTTGGGCGGACCGTCAGGCAATTTGGAGGCGGCGGCCGCGCGCACGGCTTTGGCCCAGGTGTTAAGGGAGGTTTTTCCCGGCGGCGCAGGCGGAGGGGAAGTCCCCGAAGCCGCCCAGATGGTGAAGAGCTTTCTGGCCCTGGCCATCTCGGTGCGCCTGAACCTGGACCTGGGGGAAATCCTGGAAGCTGCTGCGCCTGCTCCCCGCCAACTTGCCGAGGCCTTGGGGAAACTCAGCCAGACGATGAACCAGGCGGCAGGGGAGACCGCCCCTTCGCCCCGGGATTGGCCGGGTCTGGCCGGCTGGCAATGGACCACCCGCATTTTGCTGAATCTTCAGGCAGCCCTGGGCCGAAGCCCCCAATCCAAAGATTTCGGCGGTGGCCGTGGAGGGGGTTAAAGGATCTCGCGTGCGGCAGGCGTATATCAAGGCGCCGGGGGAGAAGCGCCGGCCGCCTGCCGGTCTGGAGGCGGTTTTTCATCTGGACGAGCCCGGGGTCCCGGGTCTCCCCTTACATCACAACCTGGCGAACCTGCCCCACCTGGCCGGCGGCACCGGCCAGGCGGTGCAGTCACTGCTCCTGGCCGCCCTGGGGGCCTGGGCCGCGGATAAATATTTCCTCCGGGCGCAGGCCGCAGACGCCTGGTCCCGCCCCCTTACCCTGCACCTGCCCACCAGTCAAGTCATTGCGCCGCTGCTGCCCCGCCTGGCCCGCATCCTGCACCTGCTGACCGGTGACGCCTGGACCCTTTTGGGGCGGGAAAGTTCTCTGGACCTGGGCCTGGCCGGTAAGTGGATCGAGCCCTGGAAGCCCGATGCCGCGGTCCTGTTCTCCGGCGGCTTGGATTCCCTGGCCGGGGCCATCGATCTTTTGGAAAAGGGGCAGCGTCTGCTATTGGTGAGCCACCATGACTTCGGGCAGTTGGCGGGCCTCCAGCAGAACCTGGCGAAAGTCCTGGGAAACCATTACGGGCCGGGCCGCCTCCGGCACCTGGGCCTGAGGGTGCAGTTCCCCGAGACCCGGGAGCTGTCCCTGCGCAGCCGGTCTCTGCTCTATCTTTCCCTGGGGCTGGCTGCAGCCGCGGGCGTTGGGCCGGACACGCCGCTCATCATTCCGGAAAATGGCTGGATCAGCCTGAATCCGCCCCTCACCGGCAACCGCCTGGGGTCCTTGAGCACCCGCACCACCCATCCCGCCATCCTGACGGAAGTCACCGCCCTGTGGCGGGAGGCGGGCCTCTCGACGCCCCTCATCAATCCCTACCAGGACCTGAGCAAGGGAGAGGCCCTGTCTGCCTCCGCAAATCCGGGCCTGCTGCGGCAACTGGCGCCCCAGACGCTGTCCTGCGCCCGCCCGGTGGTCTCCCGTTGGCGGCGCCAAGCCGCGGGCCACTGCGGATATTGCTATCCGTGCCTGGTGCGGCGGGCGGCTTTAAACCGCCTGGGATGGGACGACGGCACGGCGTACCGGGTGGATGTCTTACAGGGCCAGGACTTTATCCGGGACCGCCCCAAGGGGCAGGACCTGCGGGCCGTGCTTCTGGCCCTGGACACCTGGGAGAGGGCCCCCCAGGAATTGATGGACCGGCTCTGGCTGGGGGATGACCCTGAGCTGATTTCGGCCCGGCTGGAGTGGGCCAGGGCGGTGCTTCAGGCCGGATTCGCGGAATTGGGGAGTTGGTTCCGGGAGCAGGGAGGGCGCGGGATCAGCGAATATTGGGACTAAGAACAGTCAGGGTCATTTTCTTGGCGACACCCGAAGCTGAAGAGTGCTTCTGAGCAGGCTGGAAAGCCTGCCCCACCTTGCATGTCAAAAAACAGTACTGTCCGGTAGGGATTATGCATGAACGCGTCCATTAAGCCCCCTCCCCATGGTGGGAGGGGGTTAGGGGGAGGGGGGCGAATAAGGCAAGCCATCGTCATTACGAAAAGTTTCGCCACCCCCACCCCAGCCCTCCCCCATCAAGGGGGAGGGAGCCTGAGATGGAGGCCCTCCCATGTCTGGAGGCCTTTTCGATTTGCGCCTCCATATCTCTCAGGGCCGAAACATCAGGGATTGATGGCAATATTCTTGTCAGGGATGCCTTTTTGCAAAAATCGTGCCGGACAGCACTGGTCAAAAAAGTATTTAGCGCTACAGAAACCAAGCTCCCCGCCTCAACGACCGTCTCCGAAAACCACCAGGGGGGCCCAGAAGAAGGGATGGCGGTAGGGCTCGCCTTTTTCACCTCGCCGCAGCGCCAGTTTGATCTGCCGCAAAGCTTCGGCCCGACCCTGGTTCTGGGCGAGATACCGGTACATCCCCACGTTCAATTCCTTGGCGGACTGCGATTCCACCGACCACAGGGTCACCGAAACCGCGGGCGTGCCGGCGTACATGAAGGCCCGGGTCAGGCCCATGATGCCTTCGCCTTTCACCTCAGAGCCCCGGCCCGTGTTGCAGGCGGACAGGGACACCAGGTCGGCATTGAGCTTGAGGGCGAAAACATCCCCCATGGTCAAAAAGCCTTCCTTTTCCGGGTGGGCCAGGACCAGGGCCGGTTGCTTCACCTGATCCACTTCCCCGGGCAGAATACCGTGGCAGGCAAAGACCAGGTAGCGGTAGGCCGGCAGTTTGGCCGCCTGGTTGAAAGAAAAGACCGTGCTCCGTGAGGCCGCGTCTTTTACCACCAGGGGGTTGCTCAGGTCCGGGGCCTTGAGCAGGTCCTTGATGGTCCGGACCTCGTCTTCGGTTTCCGGCAGTTCCGGGAACGAGCCTCCCAGAAAATTGCGGTAGGCCCGGGTTTGCAGGCCTCGGACCGACGTATCCTCTCCCTGAGCGCCGGAAGCCTGGCCATACCGCGGGTTGGCAAAGGCCAGGAAGGGATAGGCAGGCCAGACCCTCTTGCGAGCCTGGGCTTCCCGCAAGGTTTTGAGCAGCGACGCGGAAGACAGGTAAGCCACGGCATAATCCTCCACCAGATAATGGGGAGGCGCCCCGGCGGCCTGGGTTTCCAGGGCCTCGAAGGGCAGGGAGTACAGGGGGCCGGTGGGGACGATATACAGGCGGCTGCCGGGCGCCAGGGCCGTGCGCACCGGGCCGGGCAGGAGCAGATTGGCAAGTTCCTGCCGGAGTTTTTGCCGCTCTGCTGCAGTAGCCTTCCGGGCCGGCACCCTTGCCCCTGACTCTTCCCCCGTCTTTAACACCAGGCGCCGGTAGGCCGCCACCTGCCGGGCCAGGTCCTTTTCCCCCACAGCCAGGGTGTGCAGCTTGAAGACGTTCTTGCCGATGACCCACAGGCAGGTCTTGTCTTCCATGACCCCGTACACCAACAGATGCTCTCCCGGTTGCAGGACCTTGGTCTGCAGATCCGCTAACGTGGCCGGTTGGGGGTATTTCAGGGCATAGTAGTCCGGGTATTTGGTGCGCAACTCGTCCTGCAGACCCGTGAAAGCCGACTTGACCTGCTCCAGCTCCGCTTCCAGGGCGGCAAGGCCCGGCCCGCCGGCCGGGGATTTGGACCGCGTCTTCTCCAGGGCCGCCTGCAAATTGCCCCGGCGGGTTTCCAACTCTGTCTCCCGGCTTTTCACCTCCTCGGGCAGGCCGGCAAAATTGCGGGCGCCGCTTAAGCCCATCTCCTCCAGGAAAAGACGGCCCTGCTTGCGCTCAAAGATCTCCAGGGCATCCCGGTCATAGCCCTTGGCGGGGTCTTTCTCATGCAACGCTCTCAAGAGCTCAATAAAGCCGTCATAGACATGCAGCTTCGTCTGCATGAAAGAGGTGCGGTTATCCTTGTCCGCCAGTCCGGCCCGCAGGCCTTCGATGGTATCCAGAGCCTGCCGGTAATACTGGATGGCCTGGCCGGGGTCCCCCAATTTGGCCTCCAGGGCGCCCATCTCCGCCTGCGGCCTCCAGATGCTTTCCGGACTGCCCACCTCCCGGGCGATCTTCAGGCCCTCTTCCAAGACCTGGCGGGCCTGGTCGTATTGACCCAGGAGGCGGTGGACGATGCCCAGATTATTGAGATTGATCCCTTCGCCCGAGCGGTTCTTGATCTGGCGGTTGATGGCCAAAGCCTGCTGCAAATACTCCCGGGCCTGGTCATACTGACTCAGGTCCAGGGAGATACAGCCCAGGTCATTTAAATCACCCGCCTCGCCGCCGCGCTGCCGCAGTTCAAAGGGCCGGTTGATGGGCTGGATGCAAAAGGCCCGATGCACGGCCAGAGCCTCCCGGTAATACTCCCGGGCCCGGTCATGCTGCCCCAGGCGGTAATGATGCCAGCCCAGGCTGCTTAACAGGTTCCCCTGGAGAAAGCAGTCTTTGGCCTCCTTGTTGATGTCCAGAGCCTGCTCGTAATACTGCCGGGCCCGATCAAGCTGACCCAGGCTCATGTAAACTCCACCCAGGCTGCTTAATTGCTGCGCCTCGAACCGGCGTTTCTTGGTTTCTTTGAAGAGGGCCAAGGCCTGCCGGTAGCACTCAAGGGCCCGGTCATACTGGCCCATGGCCGAGTAGACCCAGCCCAGGTTGCCCAAAAAACCGGCACTGATCCTTTTGTGAAAATTTAAGAAATTTATTTTAATTTTTGAAGTTTTCGCCTGTGCCAGCCCTTTTTCCAGTTTGACCGCGGCCTCGGGGTAATGGCCGTTATTAGCCAACTTGTAGCCTTCATACTTCAGCTTGAGCAGGGAAACGGTCCCGCAGCCCTGGGAACAGCCTAAAAATACAATAAGCAAAGCACCCAAGAGGAGGCGGCATCCTGTGGCCATGGTCCTTCCTTTGCCTGGAAAATGTGGAGCACGCGCCCCCGCCTGCAATCCACAGCGGGGGCGGCTGTTCTCCGTGATTGTCACAGAGATCTTGAAGGCCTTGTTTCTGACTTGCAGTTATGCAAGGTTCGCACCACGTCTCCCTGTCAGGGAGCATGATAGCACAAAATCATCCCCCCATTCCCTGCCCCTTCAACTTCGGGACCGCTGGGGCTGGTTCAGTGTTCTAATCGGTTTGCAGGGGAGAACAAAGAAAAGCCAGGCTGGAAAGCCTGCGCCACCTCAATGCCGGCAGGCGGAGAGGGGTATGTGGGAAAAACAGGAGGATCGGCTCCCTAACCTTCCCCCAAAATTTCACCCCCCCAGGGCCACGGCCAGGGCGGTGGTAAGTTTGACCACGTCCGAATTGGTCTTGCGCAGGTGGCGGGAGAGCATCTGGGCCAGGCGCAGGAGGATCTTGCTGGCCGTGTGGTGATTTTCGTGAATGAAGTTTAAAAAATCGTCCCGCTTGATTTCCAGCAGGGCGCAGTCGGTGAGCGCGGTGACGGTGGCCGACCGCACCTCGTCTTCCAAGAGGGCCATTTCCCCGAAGGTGACGCCGTCTTCGGCCTTGAGCCGGATCATCACCCGTTCCTTGGGGGTGTCCTCATCCAGCGCCAGGGTGAGGCGTTTGGTGATTTCCACCTCGCCGCTCACCATGATGAACATGCTGTCCCCGGGTTCGCCCTCCTGAATGATGACCTGGCCCTCGGCATGACAGGAATGGCGCGCCAGGCGCAACAGACGGCGCAACTCATCGTCCTCCAGGTCCTGGAAGAGAAAAATCTTGTGCAGCATCTGCAAGTCGGTCATCAGAGCACCGGTTTCTGGGGGGCGATAACCACTGCCTGCTGGCGCGGGGCCAGGGGAAAATCGTCGGGGGGGTTGAGTTGAAACTCGAATTTGGCCCGGCCGAAGAGATGGGTCATGCCGGTTTCCGTAAATTTGGTGCGGATGAAGTTGTCGATGGGCGACGATTCATCGGACAGCAAATCCTCCAGGGAGATGGCCCGCCCTTCGCTGAAAATGGCCAACACCAGGGCCTGGTGATTCTCCTTCAGATACTCGGACAGCTCCTTCAGGGGGCGGCCGTGATACCGGGCCGGCACCTCCAGGGACCAGATATTTTGCACCTCGCCGGTAAGGATGGATGTGAAAAGAAAATAGAGGCCGGGGTTGGCGACTTTTCCGGCCAGGAGAGAACTGTCATACTGCCCCCTGAGGAGGGTGTCATCCACGCCGGCCCGCTCCAGGTAGGGGCGGTTTTCCCGCAGCAGAATCTCCGCCACGATGCGGATTTTGGGGTTCAGGGACTTGAGCGTCAGGGCGGTGAGAAGGCTGCGCTGATCCACCTGGGCGGCGGTTTCATTCTCATAGCGGCAGGCCAGGATGATGGCCATGGCAGCCTTGCGCACCGCGGCCTTTTCCAGGATGTCCTCCCGGGAATAGTCACCATACAGATAGGAAAATTTATAGGAAGAAAACTTTTCCTTCAGGTTTTCCAGACGCTCCGGGGGCAGCAGATTCACCAGGACCACGGGAGTGGTGGGAGGATGACGCCGCAGCAATTGTTCCAGAAAGTTGACCCCGTCGTCGTGCCAGCCCAGGATGAGGAGGTGGTTCATGGATGTCACTGGCTCTAAGCCGCGTTCCCGGCGGAATTTGCGCTCCACAAAGATGGAGGCCACGGTGGCGGTGATGAGGGAAATGCTGATCAGGCCGCTGAGCATCACCCCGATGGCCACCAGGCGGCCGAACGGGGAGAGGGGGTAGAAGTCTCCGTAGCCCGTTGTGGTGATGGTGACCACAGCCCAATAGAAGCTGAGCAGGAGCCGGGAATACCACGGTCCCTGATTTTCATCATACCACTTGCCCGCCTGGAAATCTGCCAGAAAAAATCCCAGGCCGCCCAGCGAAATGACCGTCAGGACCAGGCCGATGAGCATAAAAACCCGCTCCCGGCGCAAGGTCTGGAAGATGGCTGACAGGGATTCTCTGAAGCGGTGGTGGGCCATGGGCTCAGCTACGCGGGTCCGCCGGGCGCGAGTGCAGACAAGGTGTATGGGAGCAGGAGTTGCGGGCAACCGGGTCGAGAGCCAAGAGACTGCCCCACCATAGATCTCCGGAGGTTAGAGTGATATTTCGGCCAGGCGCCTAGGGCAGATAGTAGGAGGCGCAGGATGTGTCCGACTCCCAGACGCTGACGCGGCTGACCGTGACGCCGTCGCCGTTCAGCACCGCGCCCAGCCGCTCGAAAAGATGCCGGGCCAGGTTTTCCGAAGAAGGGTTCTGGTTCTGGAAGGCCGGCAATTCGTTTAAGAACTTGTGGTCGATCTCCTCCAGAATCTCCCGGGTCCGGGCCTTGACCACGCCGAAGTCCCGCACCAGGCCGGCTCCGTCCAGGCGGTCGCCGGTGAGAAAGACCTCAACCTTCCAGTTATGCCCGTGCAGGGCCTCGCACTTGCCGTAAAAGTTCTCCAGGCGATGGGCCGCGGAGAACTGGGTGACGATCTTCAATTCATACATGAATCAACCATGGCCTCCCTTAAGCACCTTCAGGCGCGTTTCCATGCGGCTGACCAGGTTCCTGATGCCGTTTTGCAGGCTGGCCAGGTCCCGGTGCCCCTTGCCTTCCAGGGTCTTCAGTTCGTAAAGCCAAAACTCCAGGAGGCCCACCTCCCGCTGGCGCAGCTCCTCTTCCACTTTTTTCTGCAACTGCTTGACCAGGTTGGGATCCATGACCCGCCCCTCAGGATAAAAATATCTTCCATAATACGTGATTTTCCCCGAGAAGGCACTACCTGGCTCCGCCAAAGGGGCGAAAAACCGCCGGCCGGGCTAGAAATGGATCTCAAAAATGGAGCTGACCGAATCCTCGTGGTGAATGTTCATAATGGCCCGGGCCAGCAGGTGGGAGACGGTGAGCTGGATGATCTTGCCCGATTGCCGCGCGGCGTCGCTTAAGGGGATGGTGTCGGTGACCACCAGGCTCTTCAGTTCGGAGTCCGCCAGACGGCTCACCGCAGGGCCCGACAGGACGGCATGGGTGCAGCAGGCGTTGACGTTTAAGGCTCCCGAAGAGGAAATGACCTTGGCGGCTTCGCACAGGGTGCCGGCGGTGTCGACGATGTCATCCAGGATGGCCACTTCCTTGCCCAGGACGTCGCCGATGAGATTCATGGCCATGGCCTTGCCCTGGGCGTCGCGCCGCTTGTCGATGAGGCCCAGGGAGGCGCCGGTGCGCCGGGCGTAAGCCCGGGCCCGGGGTACGCCGCCCGCGTCCGGGGAAACGATGGCCAGATCGTTGCTGAAGTTCTCTTTGATGTACGGGATCATCACCGGGGAGGCGTAGAGGTTGTCCACCGGGATATTGAAGAAGCCCTGGATCTGCCCCACGTGCAGATCCATGGTGAGGATGCGGTGGGCCCCCGCGGTGGAAAGCAGATCGGCCACCAGCTTGGCGGTGATGGGCACCCGGGGGGCCACCTTGCGGTCCTGGCGGGCATAGCCGAAGTAGGGGATCACCGCGGTGATGCGTCGGGCCGAGGCCCGCTTCACCGCGTCGATCATGATGAGCAACTCCATGAGGTGGCGGTTGGCCGGCGGGCAGGTGGACTGGATGAGGAAGACGTCCCGGCCCCGCACGTTCTCGCCGATCTCCACCCGGATTTCTCCGTCGCTGAAAGTGGACACATGGGCTTTGCCCAGGTCCACGTCCAGGCGGGTGCAAATTTTCTGGGCCAGCTCCGGATTGGCGTTGCCTGTGAAGATTTTCAGGTTGTTGTTCAGCATGGTCCGGGAATTCCTTCTCGTGAATTATGGCACAAGAGGCTAGACGCCGGGAGCGCCTCCGCCCCATACCGTTTCCTTATGATTTTTCATGAAAAAATTTGCGAATTATTAACGGAAGTGCATTACCGTGAGCATGGTTATTGCAAATAGTTTATAGGTCACCGGAAGGGAATGATAAATCAAAAGGCAGGGCGGACGCAAGTGTAATGTTGGGTGGTTCCACCCGGGTCGAAAGGACCAGAATTTTCACCCCCCGGTGCGCGGCCCGGGCCAGTTCCCGGGCATAAGCGGGGTCCACCCGGGCCGCGGCCTGAAAGCGGCGGGCATCCTGCCGCTGCACCACGAAGACCTGCCAGGCCTCATGCCCCTGGGCGGCCAGGGCGGTCAGTTCCTCCAGGTGGCGGCGGCCCCGGGAAGTCACGCCGTCGGGGAAAAGGGCGACGCCGTCTTCCACCCAGGTGACGCTTTTCACCTCCAGAAAAAAAAGGCGGCCCCCCAGGTCCCCGGCGAAATCAAGGCGCGCCCCTGAGGATAGCGGCGCCTCGGCCCGGAAGCTGACCGGACGCGGCAGGCCCGGCAGGCCGCCTGCGGCCAGGGCTCCCGCCACCAGGCGGTTGGGGGCCAGGGTGTCGATGCAGGTCCAGCCTTGAGCAATACGGGAGAAACGCCAGCTATGGCTGGTCTTGCGGCCTGGGCGGCCATCCGCAGTAAGGAGGATCTCCAGTCCCGGGGAGGCGCAGCCCGTCAAGGCCCCGGAATTGGGGACATGCACCCAGAGCCGCCGGCCGTCCGTACGCTCCACTTCGGCCAGAAAGCGCTTCTCCCGGCGCAGAAAACGGGCAGGAATGAGGGGTGCGGCGAAGCTGATCATCGAAGGAGGGGATTTCGGGCAGATAGGCGAGGTGGGCGCCGCCCACCGTTTCCTTTTCAGGCAGCCATGATTAGAAGGCGTACCAGACGCGGAACCAGTTCTGCAGGTTTTCGCCGCGTTGGGGGCTGGTTTCAAACTGCGACCGGAAGGTGAAGCTCCAGCGCCCCAGGTCGTACTTGAGGCCTGGCCCCAGGCCCATAATCATGCTGCCGTAGCGGCGCTGGAAAAGCTGGTGGTCGGTGGGGGGCTGATACAAAAAACCGCTCAGGCCCACCTGGAGATTGGGCCGCAGGCGGTAGTCCATGGAATAGCTGAACAGGGTGTAGGACTGAATGGGTCGCTCCGGCCGCAATGCCGCCCGGTCCCCGTCATACAGGAAAGAGATGCGCAACTCCAGATTGCCGGGAAGTCTGACCGCGGTTTCCCCTTCACGGTCAGCCGAGGGAACGGGGAGCAGACCGCTGGCCGGGGAACGGGAGGGCCTTTCCCCTAAAATTTGGGCCTCCAAGGGACCCTGGGAGGTGATGGGCGCTAAAGGACCGCTGGGATTTGACAAAGCGGAGACGGGAAGGGCAAGAGATGCCTTCGCTCCCCCCGGCAGGATGGCCAGGTAGAGGCACAGCGCCCCGGCAATGAACAGGCGCCAGGTCTTCCCCCGATGACCCAGCATGGCTTCCCCCTTTTACTCCTTCCAGTGATTTTAAGATAAGGAATTTCACCCTGCCTGTCAAGAGAAACTTTGCGCCTTGGGGAAGATTTCCGGGCAGCGGGGCCCTGACCGTGACCACCTTTAAACTATGGAAAGTCAATAAGTTAGTTTTGATGGACTTTCCCCGCCGGGGGGCAAGGAGGCCGGAGCGCCGGGTCCCCTCCGGCTCATCACGGCTTCTCATAAATCTGGGCCAAAATCTCCCGCCCGCCCCGGTCCAGCAGGATCTCGGCCAGGCGGCGGCCCATGGCCGCGGCTTCCCGGGGCGGCCCGGAGAGGCGCTCCCGCAGGATGGTCTTGCCGTCCAGGGCGCCGATCAAGCCCTCCACCATCAGGGTCTCGCCTTCAAGTTGCGCCAGGGCGGCCACGGGCACCAGGCAGCCGCCCTCAAGGCGCGCCAGGAAGGCCCGTTCCGCCTCCACGGCGAAGCGGGAAGGCGCGTGATCCAGAGGGGCGATGAGTTCCTGAAGCCGCGTGTCGCCGCTCCGGATTTCCAGGGCCAGGGCTCCCTGGCCGATGGCAGGGAGCATCTCCTCGGGGCTGAGGAAGGCCTTGGGCAGGTGGGACAGGCCCAGGCGGTTTAAGCCCGCCGCAGCCAGGATGATGGCGTCCAGCCCTTCCGTTTCCATTTTTTTGAGACGGGTATCAACGTTGCCCCGCAGATGCACCACGGTGAGGTCCGGGCGCCGGTTCAGCACCTGCACCCGGCGGCGCAGGCTGCCCGTGCCCACTTTGCCGCCGGCGGGAACGGCCGCCAGAGAATCGTGACGCAGGGAGAGAAAGGCGTCCCGCCAGTCCTCCCGCCGGGGCACGGCCGCCAAGAGACAGCCCGGGGGGATTTCCGCGGGCATGTCCTTTAAGCTGTGCACGGCCAGGTCCACCTCTCCGGCGAGCAAGGCCTCTTCGATCTCCTTGATGAACAGGCCCTTGCCGCCCACCTGGGCCAGGGGCACGTCCTTGAGCTTGTCGCCCGTGGTCTTGATGACCACCAGTTCCGTGGCCAGGCCCGGGTGGCAGGCTTCCAGTGCTGCCGCCACCCAGCGGCTCTGGGTCAGGGCCAGGACGCTGCCCCGGGTGCCGATGCGCACAGTTTCAGGCACGGGCCGGTCCTTAGCCGCAGGTGCTGCACGATCCGGAGGTGCACCCGGAACAGGCGCTGGCCGGTTTGGAGGCGGAAGTAAATTTGTAACCCACCTTGGCCGAGCAGGCGCTCATCAGCTTCTCCACTTCGGTGGCCTGACAGGTGGGACAGGTAACGGTGGGATTGCTCCCGAAGACCAGCGTTTCAAATTCCGCACCGCATTTGGTGCAGCGGTATTCAAAGATGGGCATAAATCCTCCTTCAAAAATGCCAGGGGCAGGCACCACCCGAGCCGGCCGGCCGCCCGCCCCCACTTTTTATAATATGAGGTATTTGGTCAGAGATTTCAAGGGGGAAGGACAGGAGACCGGCGCGCCTGCGGACGTTTCGTGTGATGTTTCTTCGTTAAGCCGGCGATGACCTCCTGAATTTTTCTTTCCCCCGGGAGCGCCCGGAGATGCTGCGCCGCCGCCCCGGCCGCTTTCCGGCCATGGCGCCGGCCCTGCACCCCGAAATCCCATGAAATCCCCTGGGGACTAATGCTATGATGAAATATAATTAGTTAACCCCCAGGTCCTCATGAATCCTCAGATGCAGGTACGGCGATCATGACCCTGCTCCCTTATCCCCTGACCAAAATCTTGCTGCCCTATGACGGCAGTCCCTCAGCCAAAAACGCCCTGGCACTGGCCGCGCAACTGAGCGTCGCCGGGAAAGATGCAGTGGCCGGCCTGACTCTTTTACAGGTCATCGGCGGCAGTTACCTGGCCCGTCATATCCAGAATGTGGATTTGCGGGTCACCCGCATGGACCAGGACAAGGATTGGCAGCGGGTCCGCAAACGCTTCGTGGAGGCGGAGGTCCTGCCGTTGCTGGAGGACGGGAAGAAAATCCTCCAATCCCTGGGGGTGGAGGCGCCCATCGAGGTGCGCGTCCTGGAGGGCAAGGTCAGCGATACCATCGTTCAGATGGCCCGGGACGAGGACTATTCCACCATCATCATGGGGCGCAGGGGACTGTCATCCCTGAAGGCCCTGCTCCTGGGCAGCGTCACCCGCAGCGTCCTGTCGCTGGCCCAGGGAGTCACCGTCTTGGTGGCCGCCCAGGTGGCCACCCCAGGGGCCCGCTGTCCCATCTCCCCCCTGCTGCTGCCCTTGGACGGCTCCGAGACCAGTCTGGCCGCGGTGCGCCAAGCCGCGGCGCTGGCCCAGGCCTTCCGGGCCATGGAGCCCTCTCTGACACTGCTCCATGTGGTGGATCTCGCGCTTCTGGGGATGCAGATCCACGAAGGCGTGGATTCTCTGGTGGAAGAGGGGGAGAGGATTTTGGCCGCGGCCCGGCTCACCCTCCAGAATGCCGGGCTCGAGGGGTGTTGGCAGGAAAAGCTGGTCACCGGGGCGCCGGCCCAGGCCATTGTCCAGCAGGCCGACGAAGGCGGCTATCCCCTCATCATGATGGGCAGCCGGGGACGTTCCCCCCTGGCCAAACTGCTCATCGGCAGCGTCACCAGCAGCGTGGTGCACACCGTTTCCCGGTCCGCAGTGGCGGTGGTCTATCCTGAGCAGAAGGAGCAGTAAGCCAATTTTAGACCTCTGAAATCAATAAGATGGCAAAGTTGTTAAAGAAAAAGCCTGTCACGTCCTATAACCTGCGTTGGTTTTTGCTGGCCGGACTGATGCTGGCGCTAATGACCGCGGACGCCCGGGCCGAAGATTATCTCAAGGTGGCGGGAACGGTGAAAACCGCCCAGGGCAAGGCCATTAAGGACGCGGCCGTGGCAGTGACGCTGAACGGCCAGCCCCTGAAACCGGTTGAGAAAGAAGGCGAGGTGCGCACCGGCAACCGGGGCAGTTTCGCCGGAACCTTTCTCCTGCCCCCGGGCGCTCTGCCCGGGGCAACGGTGGCTCTCAAGATAGAAAAACCCGCCTGGCGGCCTTTGGGACCCGTGCCGGTAAGGCTGCTGGGAGGCGAGCTGGACGTCGCCGGCCAACGCCTCTTTTATGTGCAGCAGGATTTCTCCCTGGAGCGCCAGGTGGCTCCGGCCTTCTGGCTGGCCACCCTCATCCTACTGCTGGTGTACGTCATCATCGCCCTGGAATGGCTGCACCGCACCCTGGCCGCGCTTTTGGGCGCCACCTGCATGCTCTTCATCTCCTATACCCTGGGCGTCTACGATCCGGCCTATTTTATCCTGTCCTTTGAAGACGCCATGCATGCCATGGACATGAATGTCGTTTTTCTTTTGCTGGGCATGATGATCATCGTGGGGGTCCTCAAGAAAACCGGCATGTTCCAGTGGCTGGCCTATAAGAGCTACGCCCTGGCCCGGGGCAA
>CAZFWX010000085.1:0-14189 GCA_964522695.1 uncultured Desulfobacterales bacterium | reverse complement strand
GCGAAATCCACGTCCAGGGTCACCAGGGCGCGTCCTTCTTGTCGGCAGGCCTTGACTGTGGTTCGTCCGGCCCACCATAGAGTCGATGAGCATGAAGTCCAGGCCTTTGAGATTGAAGCTGCGCTCCACCGCGGGCCGGCCGTGGAAGTCGATGCGCTTGATATTCGTTGGCACGTTGAGGCGCTTCTCCACGTCCTGCAGGAACTCCACCAGCTTGTCGGTGGTGGCAAAATTAACCTGGTTCACCCGGATGCGGATTGCCGTGCTTTTTTCTGCGGGTTTGAAGGCCACCTGGCCGTTGCGGGTCGATATACCTGGCTCCGGCCAGTTTCCCGGCATCGCTCTGCGCCCCGGCCGGAGGGAACTTGCGCAGATCGGTTCATTTTACCTATTTTATTTCTTATCCTTCAATTCCCCCTGGAGTTTTAGCAGGTCGGCATTCTTGGCGTCGATCTCCAGTCCTTCCTTGAGGTACTGGCGCGCCTGGTCGTAGTTCTTCTGTTCCACCATGAGTTGGGCCAGGCGCAATTTTTTGGCCACCTGGTGCTTCTTGATGTCCGCCGGGCTCATTTCCTTCAGAACCGGCTCATAGGTTTCCATACTTTTTTGGGCCAGGGGCAGCAGGGCCTGGAAACGTTCCTTGGGCGCATTGAACTGGAGATTGTGGTCCGCCTTGCCCACCAGAAAATCAATGGCGATGATGTCAATGCCCTTGAGGGAGAAGGTGCGCTGCACCGCAGGTCGGCCCTGAAAGTCGATTTTTTTGATGTTGGTGGAAAAGCCCAGGCGCTTTTCCACGTCCTTGCAGAAGACCACCAACTGGTCGATGGCAGTGAAATCCACGGCATTGATAAGGACCCGGAGTTCCGTGTTTTTCTCGGGGGCAATGAAGGCCACCTTGCCCCGGGGGTCCTGGGGGTATTCCGTCACCTTCCAGCCGTCGGGCGGGATGATGCTGAAGAATCCTTTGGGGTCCACGTACTTGGAAGCCGCCAGTTTCCCCGCCTCGGTCTGAGCCGCTGCCAGCGTGATCCAAAGGCCTGAGGCCCCCAGGACCGCCAACAGCGCCACTGCCGTAAACTTCCGCACCATGGGTACTCTCCTTGCTCATTGAGAATGGCCCATTATCTGGGGAACGGCTGGGTACGGCAAGGAAATAATTTGGAAACCAGGGGGACGTGGAAGAGGGGAGGGGGCCCAGAGGGCTTCTCCCACCCTCAATCCGCGATCAAGATAAGGCACTTGAGATAGGAACTCTCAGGCAGGGTAATCAGGGCCGGATGGTCCCGGGCCGCGCCCCGGCGTTCCACCAGGCGGGCAGTGCGGCCCGCAACCACGGCGGCCTGGCGCACGATCTCCACAAATTCCGGCTCGCTCAGGTTGTAGGAGCAGGAGCAGGTGATGAGCGCGCCGCCGGGTTTCAGGAGCTGAAAGGCCCGGCGGTTGATCTCCAGATAGCCCTTCAGCGCGCCGGGCCGGTCCCGTCGGCTTTTGGCGAAGGCAGGAGGGTCCAGCACCACCAGGTCGAACCGCCGGCCGGCCTGGACGGCCTGCTTCAGAAAATTGAAGGCGTTTTCCTTGACGAATTCCAGGTTGGCGAGGCCGTTGAGCAGGGCGTTTTCCTTGGCCGCGGCCAGGGCGGCGGCGGAGCTGTCCACCAGGGTGACCCGCTGAGCCAGGGGGGCCAGGTGCATGGCAAAGGTGCCTTGATAGGCAAAAGCATCCAGAACGTCGCCTCTGGCAAAGGTCCGGGCGGCCAGCCGGTTTTCCCGCTGGTCCAGGAAGAGCCCGGTCTTCTGGCCGCCCCGGATGTCCACCCGGAGACGCGCATTGCCTTCCCGGATTTCCAGGTTGTCCGGAATCTCCCCCCAGACCGTGGGCGCCTCCACAGGCAGGCCCTCCAGCATCCGGACTTCGGCGTCGTGGCGCAAAGTAATGGAGGCCGGCTGGAGATGTTTTTTCAGCAGATCCAGGATCTCAGGCAGCCGGCCCTCAATCCCCGGATGCACAGTCTGGACGGCCAAGTGCGGCCCGTACGCGTCCACGATCAGGCCCGGAAAGCCATCGGCTTCCGCGAAAATAAGGCGGCGGCCCTCCACCCCGGGGGCCACCAGGTCCCGGTAGGCCAACGCCCGGGTCAGCCGCGCCTCCCAGAAGGCGGCGTCCACCGTCTCTCCGCCAAAAGTGACAAAGCGCAGGGCAATGCGGGAGGTGGCGCTGTAAAAGGCCTGCCCCAGAAAATCGCCCTGGGGGGACGCCACGGCCGCCAGTTCGCCAGGGGCCAGGTTCGGCGTCCGGGCCAGGTCATCCCGAAAGACCCAGGGGTGGCCGGTGAGGCGCCAGCGCCGGCCCTTCCCCGTCAAGGACACCACCGGCAGGTTATGCATCCCGCCTTCCCCGGAGATCAAGTCTCACGCCGATTGCCACGGTTTCTTCTCCTGATGAATCTGCCATTGCCGGCGGATGAAGCGGGCCGGAAATTGGGGGAGCCCCAGATAGGACCGGTTCCCTGCCAGAAGCCGGGTTTGCATCTCCTCCAGGCAGGCGTCTTTTTGGTCAGACGCAATGAAATGGCGAAATTCCTGCTGGGAAAAAACCACCTCCGGCCCCAGGACCTGCGCCACCTCGTGGCGACGCTCCGCCAATTCCGGCGGCAGGTAATCAGGACTCAGGGGTATGACCACGCGCCATTCCAGGACCACCTGCCAGCGGTCTCCAGCGGTGAGGCGGGAGTGGTCCCAGAATTCCATGGTCAAGCCGTTGTCCAGGAGATGTTGCGAGAGCTTGCGGGCCATACGGCCTCCCTGTTGAGGCCCAATTATGGCGGGCCGGGGCTGAATCGATTATATCTTACCAGAGGACGGCAAGGGAGAGAATGCTCGCAGACCTCAACTTGCGTTTCCATCTGCAGGAAGATTCCATTAAACTAAACATAATGGTTCTGCCGGGCTTTCAGCTGTGCCGGGCGGGGGTTTTCGGGTGAATTTTCGTCATCCTGTCGATATTATTACCATATTTAATCACATAATAAGGAGGCGGCATGCGGCGCGGTGTGGCAATCGCTCTGGTAATCGTGGTCCTGGGAGGTATAGCCGGGGCCGGCCTCTATTGGCACTGGATCAACTCCCCGGTGTACTCTTTGTACCACATGGTGGAGGCCCTGAAGGCCCGCAATTACAATGAATTTTTTAAGTATATGATAATAAAAGATATTGTCGGCGATATGGTGGATGCCACCAGCAAGGAGTTGCTGCTCAAGGACGACCCTAAAGAAAACAATCTGACGAAATTTGGCCGCCAGCTGGGGCAGAAGTTCGCCAGCCAGTTAATCCCCAAGCTCTTTGACGGCTTCGAAAAGCAGATCCAAGGAGTGATAGAGCGGTATCTACGCCAGCTCACCGATGAGCAGATCAAGGCCCTGGCGGAAGCGGTGAAGCTGGCCGATGTGCAGACTGAAGGGGACGTGTCCCGGGTGACCCTCAAAGAAAAGAAGACCAAGGAGCCTCTGCATATCACCATGCGCCGCGATCCCCAAGACCGCGTCTGGAGGATCGTATCGGTAAACTATGAAGATTTCAAAAGATTAGTCATTAGAGAATTTAAATAACGTCTGATAATATATATTATGTAAACTAATATGCGGGACAAAATCATTTGCCCCCGGTGCGGCCAGGAAATCGGGGTCTACCGGAATCCGGTGCCCACGGTGGACATCATCATCGAGTATGAGGACCAGGGCGTGGTGCTCATCGAGCGAGGCAAACCGCCGTACGGCTGGGCCTTGCCGGGAGGCTTTGTGGAATACGGGGAGTCCCTGGAGACTGCGGCGGTGCGGGAGGCCCGGGAGGAAACGGGACTGAGAGTGGACCTGCTGGGGCAGTTGCACACCTATTCTGATCCGGCAAGAGACCCCCGCCGGCATACCATCACCACCGTTTTTGTGGCCCGAGGTTCAGGGGTCCCCCAAGCCGGGGACGACGCCGGCAACTTGGCCATTTTTTTGCCGGGCGCCTGGCCGCAGCCGTTGGCGTTTGACCATGCCCGGATTTTGCAGGATTATTTATCGGTCCGCGAGAAATGGTTCAAGGCCGGTTGAAAATAGGGTGTCCGCAATATCTGTTTTACTCCCCTGCCCTGCCAGATTTTTAATTAAGAAATGTTGTTAAAAATAATGAATAATTACCTTATATATTTACTTTATCTACTATCAACCGGCCTCATGGGATTGGCCGCCTGGCCCTGGTTCCGCCGGCATCTTCAGGCCAAAGGCGGCGGCGACAGCTTCCTGCCCCGTTTGGGGCTTCAGCTGCCTCCCCCCCCTCCGCCGGGCAGCCCGCGGCTATGGATTCACGGCGTCTCCGTAGGGGAAATCTTGAGCGCCACAGCCCTGGTCCGGGCATTGGAAACCCAGCTGCCCGGGGCATCGCTGACCCTGTCCACGGGTACCGAAACGGGTCAGGCCGTGGCCCGGCGGCATTTCAGCGCCAAAGCCCGGGTTTGCTATTTTCCCCTGGACCTGCCTTGGGCCGTGCAGGGCTATTTATCCCGGTTGCGGCCCGACGCCTTCATCGCCCTGGAGTCGGAAATCTGGCCGGGTTTTCTCACCGCGGCGCACCGCCGGGGCGTACGTCTGGCCTTGCTGAACGCCCGCATGTCCGAGGATAGCTTCAGAAAGTATCTTAAGTATGGCAGGTTACTTATTGATATTATAAATTATTTTGACACCATCTCCGTGGGCTCGAACCAGGATTATGAGCGCCTCCTGGCCCTGGGGGTGTCCCGGGGAAAGCTCCATTTCACCGGCAATCTGAAGGTGGACGGTCTTCTTGCCCGGCAAGAAGAGACTTTGCCGGAAATCCCCAAAATCAGAGAAAAACTGGCTCTGGACCGCGAGCCGGTCTTCCTGGCTGCGTCCACCCACGCCGGAGAGGAAGAACTGGTTCTGGAGTCCTACAGCCGGCTCCTCATCCCCTACCCTGCCCTTTTGCTCATCCTCGCGCCCCGCCATCCCGAGCGCGCCGCCGCGGTCGGCCGGCTAATCGAATCCCGCGGCCTGGCCTGGCAATCCTGGCAGCGCCTGAAGGCCGGCGCCGAGGCGCGCAGCGCCCCCGTGGTGCTGGTGGACACCATCGGCGACCTTTTCAGCCTCTACGGCCTTGCCAGCGCCGCCTTTGTGGGGGGCTCTCTCGTGCCCCACGGCGGTCAGAACATCCTGGAGGCCGCAGCCTGGGGTCTTGCGCCCCTGCACGGCCCCTATCTGCAAAACTTCCGCTGGGCCGAAACCCTGTTGGCCGAAGCCGGCGCCCACCTCCAGGTACAAGATTCCGCCACCCTGACCGCGGCCACTCATGACTGCCTGGCTCATCCGGACGAGGCCCGGGCCAGAGGCCAGCGGGCCCGGGACAGCCTCACCCCGCATCAGGGCGCGGCCCGGCGCCAGACCCGGTTGATCGCGGCCATGTTTAATAAATAAGAAAAACCAAAAATGAGATGCATGCTGGAGTATGCCTGATGGTTAAAGTGAGGCATGTTTTTCGTTTCAGAAATATCCAAACAAAGTCGCCGTGGCGAATCGGCCCTTTTTCTTCCTCCGCCTTGATGGGGGAGGGCTGGGATGGGGTTGGGAAATTTTCATTAAAATTTCTCAATCTTGCCAAAGGAGCTCCCCTTCCCACCAAGGGAGGGGGAGAATTGAGTGCAGATAATTTGTAAGGTAATCCTGAAAACGCGACACCAAGGCTTTCTATCCTTTCCGGCCGGAGCGTTCCCAGGGGAAGGCCGGAGATCGGCAGGGGACCTGGGCCGCCCGGGGCTGCCAACGGAGAGGAAAGGCCGGCGCCAGCAGTTCGGACATAACCTGTTCCGTCCCGGGGGCGTTGTATGCCACCAAGCGCCGCAGATGGCGGCAGCTTTCTTCGTCCATGCTGTCAAAATCGATGGCTGCTTCCTGATCCCCGGCCCGGACGATGACCCCCTTGATGGTCAGGCTAACCCCGACCCCCAGAGGCAGCCGCACCTGGCAGCGCAGGCCCGGGCTGAACCCCGGAGCAGAGGTGCACAGCAGGCCTTTGAGGCTCAGGTTCAGGGTCTCCACCAGCACCGTTTCACCTTCCACCCGTACTTCTGCCTGCAGGCTCACAGGCACCCTTAAGCGACGGCGGCGTTCCTCGGTCATGGACGCGCTCTGCTTTCCCTGCACAGGCTGGCAGCCTGCGTCAGCGAATCTTTCATGATTTTTCGTGACCCCTGAATCAGCCACCAGTCTCCGCTGCCCTTTTCTATCGGCATACATTCACAAAATCTAAAAGAATTGTAATTTTCCTGACAATTTCCGATCCCACAAGCCAGAAGCACAGGCCGGAAAGCCAATGCCACCAAATTATGAGCCATAATTTCAGGCAGTTTCTCTCTGAGCCTGGGCCTTCCCCCAAATCATGATAAGTCCGGTGGGGCGAGCCTCCGTGCCCGCCGCTTCAGGCGACGCCATTAAATCTTGGGTTGTTAAGACACCCGGGGGCGGGTGTCTTAACACATACTATTCCCAGAGGAAATCCGAGAGGTGAATTCAGAACAGGAGGGTCCCCACCGCCCGGGTCAGAAGTCCCAGAACCAGGGCCAGGGCGAGAGAGCCGATGACGCCTGCGGCCGCGCCCTTCCAGCCCACCTCCCGGCTTAAGGCGGCGATGGTGGATGCGCAGGGGATGTAGAAGAGCACGAAGATGGTGAACGTGAGAAGCTGGGTCGGGGTGAGCACCGTCTGCAGCTGGGTGGTGCCCAGGGCCTCGTTGAGCATCACCAGGGACAGTTCTTTGCGCATGATACCGAAAATCAGGGTGGTGCCCACCACCGCGGGCAGGCCCAGAAGCCCGGTCAGGGGCGACAGCGCGCTGTTCAGATCCACGTCCAGACCGTAAAACTTGAGCAGGCTCAGGACCAGGCTGCCGGCGATGAGGATGGGCCAGGCCACGACGATGAAGTCCTTCAAACTCCACCAGGTTTTTCTCCAGACATTGCGCCAGGTGGGCCGCCGGTATTCGGGGATCTCCATGAGCAGGCCCGGCGACACCTCGGGCAGCAGCCAGGTGGAGATCCGGCCCAGAAGGGCAATGATCAGCAGATTGAAGAAATAGACCCCCAGGGCCCAGTAAGGCCCCAGGGCATAGGCCACCAGGGCGAAAATGAGGACGGAGCGGGCCGAACAGGGGATGAGGGTGGATAGAAGCGCCACCACCAGGCGGTCCCGGGGGCTTTCCAGGATGCGGGCGGCCATGACCGCGGGCACGCTGCAACCGTAGCCCAGGATGAAGGGAATGATGGACTTGCCGTGCAGCCCCAGCAGGTGCATGAGATTGTCCATGAGGAAGGCCACCCGGGGCAGGTAGCCGCTGTCCTCGAGCAAAGACAGGCCCACCAGAAATGGCAGGAGGTAAGGCAGGACAATGGCGATGCCGCCGAAAAGGCCCAGGAGAAAGCCCTCTCCCATCAGGTAGTAGCCCAGGGAATGGGCCCCCAGCCAGCCCTGGGCCGCTTTCTGGGCCAGGTCCAGGTAGGACATGAGATATTCTTCGGCATACTGGCCCAGGCGGAAGACCACCTGGAAGAACAAGCCCATTACCAGCACCAGGATGACGTAACCCCAGAACCTGTGGGTGGCCACCCGGTCCAGGCGGTCCCGCCAGGGGGGTTTTTCCGCGGGCGTCACCTTGGCCACCTGCTCGAAGAGGTTGACGGACAGGGCGTGGCGCTCCGAGGCGATGACGATTTCGGGGGGGCGGCCGTGGCTCTGGGCCAAAATCTTCTGGTGGTTCCTCACCAGGGGCAACGCGGCTTCGCTGCGGGCTTCCACCTCTTCCAGCAGGTAGGGGTCGTCTTCCAGGAGCTTCACCAGGAAAAAACGCCAGGGCAGACTCAGATCCTGGGCCAAAGCGGGATCCATGAGATCGCTTAATTCGGCGATTTCTTCCTCCACGTCCCGGCTGAACACCACCGCCGCAGGCCGCACCTGATGGCGCGCCGTCTCAATGGCGGTTTTGAGAAGTCCCGTCAAGCCCCGGCCGGTGGCGCCGATGGTGGGCACCACCGGCACTCCCAAAAGGGTGGAAAGCTTGTGGATATTGATGCGGATGCCCTTGCGGTCGGCCTCGTCCATCATGTTCAGGGCCACCACCAGGGGCCGCTCCAGGCTCATGAGCTCGAGCGTCAGCTCCAGACTGCGGGAGAGCAGCGAGGCGTCAATAACGTTGACGATGACGTCCGCAGCCTCGCCCTTGAGGAGAAAATTCCTGGCGTTCAACTCGGCCTGGTCGGTGGAGGTGAGCGAGTAGACACCGGGCAGATCGACGCACGAGACCTCCTCCCCGTCCACCACCACCTGGCTCTCGGTATATTTCACGGTGGTGCCGGGGAAGTTGGAGACCACGGCCTTGTAGCCGCTGTAATAATTGAAGATAGTGCTCTTGCCGCAATTGGGCTGGCCGATGAAGGCGATGCGCATGAGATGTCCCAGGGCGGGCCAATAATGTCTGATGGGTCCGGCCGCAGCCTTTCATGTAGTTAGATATTCTGTTTGGTACTATAACCTCAATTTACTGAGAAGCAATATCAATAATTCGCATGCGTCCATAACCTCTTGACAGATTATGACATTTATTTATATTTTTATAGTTTAGTCTGCCGTTACCCCAGAGGAGGCGGCAGCGGAAGAGATATGCAAGCAGATCAAACCTTTAAACTCAGCATCGCCGGCCTCAGTGAGACGGGGCTCGATTTATCCTTGACCCTGGACGCACGCTGGTTTGCCGCCTGGCGAGAGGGAGACCCGTCTCTGGATTTTACTGCACCCGAAGGGTTGGACCTCAAGCTGCGGGTGCAGCGGCACGGCCGGGATATCCTCCTGCGGGGACACCTGGCCGGCGATATGGAGCTTACCTGCAGCCGCTGCCTGGCCGCGTTCCGCCAGCCCGTGGCCGGAGACTTCGACCTGCTCCTGGTGCCGGGGCCGGAGCCGGTGAGCCCCCAGGAGGAAGAGCTCTCCGCGGACGATTTGAGCCTGGACTATTACACCGGCGACGTGGTGGACCTGGAAGCCATCTTGCGGGAGCAAATCCTTTTGCTGTTGCCGCTGAAGCCGCTGTGCACCGAAGCCTGCCAGGGTCTTTGCCCCCGTTGCGGGGCGGACCTCAATCGCGGCGCCTGCACCTGCCCGCCGGAGCAGTCCGCGTCGCCCTTCGCCACCTTGGCCGAAAAACTGAAGAAATCCTGAACAGGAGATGTTCCCATGCCCTTACCTAAGCGAAAGACCTCAAATTCAAAGAGGAAGATGCGCCGGTCGCACGACCACCTGGCCCTGCCCAGCCTTGCCAACTGTCCCAAGTGCAACGAACCCCGCCTGCCCCACCACGCCTGCCCTGCCTGCGGCTTCTACAAGGGGCGGCTGGTGGTCCCGGAGGCCGCGGAGTAAGGAGCCGGCATGGACTACCTGCTGAGCGAAGAACAGCTGATGCTGCGGGATCTGGCCCGCCAGATCACCGAGGAGCGCATCAAACCCATTCGCGCGGAATTGGACGAGGGGGAAATCTTCCCCCTGGGTATCTTACAGGACCTGGCCCAGGCCGACCTCTACGGCACCATCATCCCCGAAGCCTACGGCGGCCTGGGGTTGGGCAGCTTCGATAACTGCCTGGTCCTGGAGGAACTGGCCGCGGGCTGCGTGGGCGTGGCCACCACCTATTCCGCCAACTTCCTGGGGGCCTATCCCCTGATGCTCTTCGGCACCGAGGAGTTGAAGCAGCGGTACCTGCCGCCCCTGGCCCGGGGCGAGGCCCTGGCCGCGTTTGCGCTCACCGAGTCCCAGGCCGGCAGCGACGCGGGCGCCATCCAGACTACTGCCGTCAAAGATGGCGATTATTATATTTTGAACGGCACCAAGCAGTGGATCACCAATGCCGGGGAAGCAGACTACAACACCATCATCGCCCTGACGGATAAAGCCAAAGGCCCCCGGGGCGCCAGCGCTTTCTTGGTAGAGAAGAATGACCCGGGCATCTCGTTCGGCAAGAAAGAAAAGAAGATGGGCATCCGCACGTCGGTGACCCGGGAAATTATTTTTGAAGATTGCCGCATCCCCAAGGATCGTCTCATCGGCAAAGAAGGCCTGGGCTTCATCATCACCATGCGCACCCTGGACCACGCCCGGCCCGGCGTGGGCGCCCTGGCCGTGGGCCTGGCCCGCAGCGCCCTGGATGAAGCCGTGCTCTTCGCCAAGGAGCGCCACCAGTTCGGGCAACCCATCATCGCCTTGCAGGCCGTGCAGCACATGCTGGCCGATATGGCCACGAAAATCGAGGCGGCCCGGGCCCTGGTCTATGCCGTGGCCCGGTTCATGGACTCCAGCCCCAAGGACTTCTCCAAAGAAGCGGCCATG
This sequence comes from uncultured Desulfobacterales bacterium, assembly GCA_964522695.1. Classification (GTDB taxonomy): domain Bacteria; phylum Desulfobacterota; class Desulfobaccia; order Desulfobaccales; family 0-14-0-80-60-11; genus VGSQ01. The sequence goes on along the minus strand of CAZFWX010000085.1, from coordinate 3,766 downwards.
TCCAAGCTTTTCGCCACCGACATGGCCATGGCCGTCACCATCGACGCAGTGCAGGTCATGGGCGGGCACGGCTACATGCGGGAATACCCGGTGGAAAAGATGATGCGGGACGCCAAGATCCTGCAGATCTTCGAGGGCACCAACCAAATCATGCGCAACATCATCGGCCTGGCCCTCAATAAAGAGTACGCCCAAAAGAAATAGACTCTGGCAAGGCGGGGGGATTCACCCCGCCTTTAAATTTTCCTGTTGTCCAGCGCCAAGGAGCGCACCTCCCGGCAAAACTCTTGCAAGAGACCACCCTTAATGTGAGACAGGCCTGGGGAGCAAGACGCCATCAGGGATCAATGGCCGGCAGGCGGGGAAAAATTAGCCTTAAACGTTCAATCAATGAAGGAGTGACGGTCCCGGCGGGTGCTTTTCGGGGATGCCTGAGGGGAAAAACCAACTTCCCCTGGGAAGAGAAGGCTGCAATGGTTCACTCCAAGGGCAGGCCCTGTCAAAATATCTCACGGCCATGGCAAATGCGGCCATTTTCTTTATGAGTTGGATAGTTACCGGCAATAAACCATTTGGTTACGACCGCTGGCATCGTTAACAAGGCGGATCGTCATGGCCATTTCGAGGCCAGGGGAAAAACCACCCGCACTTTCAAACATGATAGGAGAGAACTCTACGTGAAACGACTGCTGCGCTTCATCCTGTGTCTGGGTCTCCTGCTGAGCTTCTCCTCCGCCGCGTTCGCCTCCACGCCTTTGGGCGGCCTGGCCGTGGCCCTGTCTCCGTCCGGCGATATGCTGGTCAGCGCCGGCGACAACCGGGTGTTGTACGTGCTGGACGCAGACAAGATGGAAGTGTCCAAGCGCGTCTGGCTGGGCGTCTCCATCGTCAACCTGACCTTTAACAAGGACGGCAGCCGGGTGGTGGCCGAAGATACGGACGGCACCCTACACCTCATCGACCCCAAGGAAGGGAAGGTCTTGAAGACGGTGCAAAAGGCCGAACGGATGAGCTTCGCCCCCAAAGCCGACCTGGTGGCGGGCGTGAACACAGGGACGACGCCCCACACCATCCAGATTTTAAGCCTCACTGACCTGGGCAGCAAGGGCAAGGTCACCCTGCCTGACAAACAAAGGGTCCTCACCATGGGACTGGATGCCGACGGCGCCCGTCTGGCGGTGCTGTGCGAGCCCGTGGCGGATGAGTCGGAACCCAAAGGGGCCACCCCGCCCGCCGGCGTCAAGGGCCTGGAACTGGAAACCTTCAGGCTGAAAAATGACGGAAAAACTGCGCTTTTCCTGATCTTCAACGTGGCCGACGGCAAGAAGGCCACCGAGCATAAACTGTGGTACTCTGCCAGCAGCAGCGGCTGGCTGACGCTGTTCCAGGGCGAGAATGTCCTGGTGGTTAACTACAGCAACCAGAACGCCAAAATCGACGGCAAGGGCGAGGTGACCCTCTTCGAGCTGGACAACAGCTTCAACTACGGCCTGGGCCTGTCCGCGGATCAGACCGTGCTCTTAAGCGGCGGCCTCTCCGCCGGCACCTACACCAAGGTGGAGGGACTGAACAAAGTGAAATTCCAGCCAGACCGCCTGCCCGGCTGGCCGGAATATTTCAAGAGATTCGCAATAGCCGGGGACGGCGCGGCCTATGGCTCCACTTCGGGCTACCGCCTCATCAAGATCAAACCCGGCGGCGCCTTTGACAAGAGCTATCCGGTCTATTAGAATTTTCACCGGTTGGCTGACACCTGTCAGCACCCCAAGATAAATGTCCAGGCGGGGAAGGGAGGGTATGGCCCCTACCCTTCTCCGCCTTCCCCTTTTTCCTGCGGAAAAATTTTTCTGGCGCAGGCCGCCAACCTGTGCAAAAGTCTGCAAGGTGAACGACTGTTCGCCGTAATCCCTAAGCATTCTGAAAAATCTATGGATCGCATCGTCGTCTGCCTCAAGCAAGTGCCCGAAACCCAGGACGTGCGCCTGGACCCGGAGACCCACACCTTAAAGCGGGAAGGGGTCAAGGCCATCATCAACCCCTTTGACCTTTACGCCGTGGAGGAGGCCCTGCGCCTCAAGGAGGCCCACGGCGGCGAGGTGGCGCTCTTGTCCATGGGGCCGCCCCAGGCCGAAGAGGCCCTGCGCGAGGCCTTAGGACTCGGCGCCGACCGGGCCGTGCTCCTTTCTGATAAGGCCTTTGCCGGGGCCGACACCTGGGCCACGGCCCTGACATTGGCCCGGGCGGTGGAGAAACTGGGCGGCGCGGACCTGATCTTCACCGGCAAGCAGGCCATTGACGGCGACACCGCCCAGGTGGGGCCCATGCTGGCCACCATTTTGGGCATTCCGTACGTGGCGTGGGCCCGGAAAATCACCCAAACCGCTCCCGGCGCGCTGGCCGTGGAACGCCTCCTGGACCACGGCTACGATCTCGTGGAAGTGGACGCGCCCGTGGTGCTCTCCGTGGTCAAGGAAATCAACGAACCCCGCATGCCGTCGTTTAAGGCCAAGCTCAAGGCCAAGAAAGAATCCATCCCCGTCTGGGGGCTGGCCGATTTGGGGTTGGACGCCCAGGATGTGGGCCTGGCCGGCTCCTTCACCCAGGTGGTTAAGGTCTTTCCCCCCCCGGCCCGGGGCAAACCTGAGGTCTGGACCGGCCCCGGTCCGGAACTGGCGGCCCGGCTGTGGCAGCGCCTCAAGGCTCTGGAGCTCAAATGACCGCGGCCGTGTGGCGTTCCTGGCGTTCCCTGGCATTGGCATGTCTTCCGCCCCGGGAATAAATATTTTTTAGCACGGGGGTCTTTATTCCCTCCCCCTTGAGGGGGGAGGGCTGGGGTGGGGGTGAGATTTCTCTAATGGGGCGGGCCTCCGTGCCCGCCACCAAGGGCGGCCGTCCCGGCCGCCCTACCCCCTCCTCTCAACCCCCTTCCACCCAGGGAGGGGGAGTTTGTGGGCCGGGAATTTGTAGGTTACCCCTGGGACATGATACAAAATCCCGGCCGGTTCTTCAGGCGGCGTCAGCCCCATGACTCTGCGCGAACTCCTGGAGCAGCAGGGCGACTGGTTTTTCCGCTGGCGCTCCTACGTGCCGCTGGTGGCCATCATCTTCTTCGCCCTGGCCCTCAAGGATTTCCGCTATCCCTGGGACAGCTACCGGCTTTACGTGATCTGGAGTTTCTTCTGTTTGGCCGTATCGCTTTTGGGCCTGGGGGTCAGGCTGCTCACCGCGGGCTTTATTCCCTATGGCACCTCCGGCCTCAACACCAAGGCCCAGGCTGCGGTGTCGCTCAACACCACAGGCATTTACTCCGTGGTGCGTCATCCCCTGTACCTGGGCAACTTTTTCATCTGGCTGGGGGTGGCCCTGTTTCCGGCCACCTGGTGGTTTGTGCTGCTTATCGCCGGGCTGTTCGGCTTTTTCTACGAGCGCATCATGCTGGCCGAAGAGCGTTTTTTGGAAGAAAAGTTCGGCGATGAGTTCCGGGAGTGGGCCGCGGCGACCCCGGCCTTCCTGCCCAGAATGGACCATTGGCGCCGGGCTGCGTTGACGTTTTCGCTGAAAACCGCCATAAAGCGGGAATATAATGCCTTCTTCGCTTTGGTGTCGGGGTTTTATGTCCTGACCCTGATGGGCACGGTCATCGCCGAGGGCCGGCTGCACTTCAACCCGGCCTGGACCCTGATTTTTGTGGCGGGTGCGGCGATTTACCTGACCATCCGCTACCTCAAGAAGAAAACCGACTGGCTGAAGGTGGAAGGCAGATAAG
>CAZFWX010000084.1:0-14747 GCA_964522695.1 uncultured Desulfobacterales bacterium | reverse complement strand
AACACATCCTTCCATTCCGGCGGCCGCACCGAGGGCCGGGGTTTTTCCGCGGCCGCCGGGGCGGCTCCAGGGGAGAGCAGGCGGCCCCAGCGGGTGCGCCGGGCCATCTCGGCCTTGACGGCTTCGGGCGCGAAGTCCTGGCCTTCCCTGATCTGCCAGCCGCCGCCCAGGGCCCGGTACACCCCCACCAGGTTCCGGGAGATGTCCCCCAGGGTTTGGGCCAGGCTGTCCTGCTCATTCAAGAGCGCCTGCTGGGCCGTCAGGACCGTGGTGAAATCGGTGATGCCCTCCCGGTATTGCAGCATGGCCAGTTCCTGGGACCGCAGGGCCGCCTCGGTGCTCGTACCCAGGTATTTGGCCCGGTCCTGGGAGCGTAGGAACCCCACCAGGGCGTCTTCCACCTCCTGCTGGGCCTTGAGGACGGCGTTCTGATAGGCCAGGAGCAGCTGCTGGAAGCGGGCGTCCTGCACCCGCACCAGGTTGGTGATCTGCCCGTAGTTAAATAGATTCCAGTGGAAAGAGGGGCCGAAGCTGGCGGTGCGGCTGCGCCAGGAAGTGATGTCTCCCAGGGCGAAGCCGCCCACGTCGCTGGCCGTCAGGCCGATATTGCCGCTTAAGGAGAAGGCCGGGAAGAGGTCGGCCTTGGCCAGGCCGATCTGGGCGCATTGGGCCGCGGCCCTGTACTCGGCGCTCTTGATGTCCGGCCGGCGCCTGAGCAGGTCTGCAGGGATGCCCACGGCCACCTGGGGGGGCGGCGCGGGAATGTCCGCGGGGGTCTTGAGGAAATCGCCCAGCTTCTGGGGCGGCTGGCCCAGGAGCACGGCCAGGGCGTTTTTAGCCTGGCGCAGCTGGATCTCCAGGGTGGGGATCACGGCCTGGGTGTTGGCCAGGATGGTCTTGGCCTGCTCCACGTCCCGCTGGGAGGTGGTGCCGCCCTCAAACCGGGCCTGGGCGATTTTGAGGCTTTCCTTCTGGGTCTCCACGTTTTGCCGGGCGATGCCCAGGCGCTTCTCCAGCGTGCGGATCTGGATGTAGAGGCTGGCCACGTCCCCGGTGAGGCTCACCAGGGTGCTGTCATAGTCGGCCATGGAGGCCAAGAGGCTCGCGTCCGCAGACTCCACGGCCCGGCGGAACTTGCCCCAGAAATCGATTTCCCAGGCCGCGCCGAACCCCACCTGGGCCTGGCTGTAGGTCATGGCAGGGAGGCGCTGGGCGGCCGGCTCCCGCTCGCTCAGCCGGGTGCGCTGGTAGGAGCCGCTGGCGGCCTGGCTCTGGGGATAGAGCTGCCCCACCACAGCCCCCAATTGGGCCCGGGCCTCCAGCACCCGCACCCCGGCCTGGCGCAAAGTGAGGTTCTCCCGGTAGGCGGCGTCGATGAGGCGGTTCAGGGAGTCGTCCTTGAACAGGCGCCACCAGTCCCGGTGGTCTTCGCTGCCGCTTGTTACCTGGCGGATGCCAACGTCCTGCCAGTTGTCCGACAGGGGCACCGGGGGGCGCGCATAGTCCGGCCCCACCTTGACGCAACCGCTCAGGAGCGTGGACCACGCCAGCAGCATCGCGGCCAGAGACAGGCTGAATCCTGGGCCGCAGAGATCTGCTGCGGCCCGGCGCCTCCTCACACCTGCCGTCGGGGTGGGTCGTGCCATCTGCCTCCCTGTGGCCTCTTTAGTTCCTGATCTGAGTTTTTGGTGGCGCAGGCTATTCCTGGTTTTGAGGGAGCCGAAGGCTCACGCGCGACTGCCCTGAAAAGCACCTGACCCGCTCACAGCTCTTTCCGCCTGGCAGTTCCGCCCCAAGTTAGCAGCATCCTGTAAAATTTTCAATAGAGCCGGAGCACCGCTAACATCGGCTCTCAGATCGATCCCAGGCTGAATCACACTACCGGAGAATTTTAACCTTGACCCCTTGACAACAAACTATACTAATTTAATATATATAATAAATAATGATTGGTCTTTTCCTTCGCACCAAGGAGGCAGGGCATGAAATTTTTAAGCGAATGCAAAGCCGACGCCACGGCCGATCTGGTTTACCGGGTCTGCCCCATGCATCTCTTGGAGCCGGCGGAGTACTTGAGGGACCTGAAACAGGGCCAGGTGCTGGAGATTCTCACCGACTATGACGGCGCTCTCGAGGATATCCCCGCCTGGTGCGCCAAATACGGCCAGGAATTCGTGGGCATCTGTGAAGATGACGCAGACGACCTGTATAAACTCTACATCAAAAAGGTTCACTGAGGTTCGCCATGCAGCGCGTCTACTTTGATCATGCCGCGGCCACGCCTGTCCGGCGGGAGGTTTTGGAGGCCATGCTGCCCTTTTTCACGCAGCGTTTCGGCAATCCTTCGGCGGTGTACGACCTGGGCGCAGAGATTAAGGACGTCATCGACGCTCAGCGGCGCCAGGTGGCCTCGCTTATCGGCGCCGCTACCGACAACATCGTTTTCACCGCCTCGGGCGCCGAAGCCAACAATCTGGCCGTCAAAGGCGCGGCCCTGGCTCATCTGAAAAAGGGCCGGCATGTCATCGTGTCGGCTATTGAGCATCATTCCGTGCTCAATGCCGGTCGTTATCTGGAGAAATTTCACGACTTCGAGGCGACCTTTCTGCCGGTCAATAATTACGGCGAGGTGGAGCCGGACCGCCTGGCCCGGGCCTTGAGGCCGGACACGGTGCTGGTGTCCATTCAGCATGCCTCTAACGAGATCGGCACCATCCAGGACATCGCCGTCCTGGCCCGGGTCTGCCGGGAGGCGGGAGTCCTGTTTCACACCGACGCGGTGGCCAGCGCGGGGCAAGTCCCCCTTGAGGCGGAGGCCTGGCAGGTGGATCTGCTCACCATTTCCGGTCCGTCCCTGGGAGGCCCCAAGGGTAGCGGGGCGCTCTACTTCCGGCGGGGCCTGCGCCTGGTGCCCCAGATTCACAGCGGCATCCAGGAAAACGGCCGCCGGGGCGGCACGGAGAATGTTCCGGCCATCGTCGGCCTGGGGAAGGCCGCGGAGCTGGCCCAGGCGGAGTTGGCCCACCGGGCTCACCATCTCAAGGGCCTGAGGGAGTATCTGACGGCCGGCATCAGTGACCGGGTGCCGCACACCATTTTCACCGGCCACCCCACCCGGCGGCTGCCTGGCCTGGTGAGCTGCTGCGTGGAAGGCATCGAAGGCGAGGCCCTGCTGTTCATGCTGGCGGCCAAAGGGATTTACGCCAATACGGGGTCGGCCTGCGCCTCCAAGGCGCTCAAGGTTTCCCCCACCCTGTGCGCCACCGGGTTGTCGCCGGAAGTGGCCCAGGGTTCCATTGTCTTTACCTTTAGCCAGGACAACCGCCGGGAAGAGGCCGATTACGTGCTGCAGGAACTGCCCCCGGCCGTGGACCGCTTGCGGTCCTTTTCACCGGTCTGGCGCAAAAAGATGGCGGCGTTAGAGGAGGAGTCCCATGAAGCTCTCCACGCGGAGCCGGTACGGCACCCGGATGCTGCTGGACATGGCCCAGCATTATAACCAGGGGCCGGTGCAGCTGGGGGACATTGCCAAACGCCAGCACATCTCGGTGAAGTACCTGGAGCAGATCATCATCCCCCTGAAAAAGGCCCATTACGTGGAAAGCGTGCGTGGCCCCAAGGGGGGCCATGCCCTGGCCCGGCCACCCGAGGAAATCTCTGTGGGGGAAATCGTGGCCCTGCTGGAAGACGGGATCAACCTGGTGGAATGCACGGCCCACGCCCATGTGTGCCACCGCTCGCCCACCTGTCCCACCCGCCTTATCTGGAAGGAGGCGGCCAAAGCTATGCTGGACCGGTTGAATGCCATGACCCTGGCCGACCTGATGCAGCTGGAGCGGGAGTCGCCGTCCAATAAAAAGGAGTTGTCCCATGTATTCGGAAACAGTTCTGGATCACTTTAATAATCCCCGCAATGCCGGGGTCATTGAGGATGCGGACGCGGTGGGCGAAGTGGGCAATCCCACCTGCGGCGACATGATGAGCTTTTACATCAAGGTCAAAGACGATACCCTGGAGGACGTGAAATTCCAGACCTTCGGCTGCGTGGCGGCCATCGCCGTGTCCAGCATGGTGAGCGAAATGGCCAAAGGCAAGAAGCTGGCCGAGGCTGAAAAAATCACCCGGCAGGATGTGGCTCAGGCCCTGGGAGGGCTGCCCCCGAACAAAATGCACTGCTCCAACCTGGGGGCCGAAGCCCTGGCCCTGGCCATCAAGAATTACCAGGAGCGCCGCAAAGCCTCCCAGCCTGCTGCTTGAGGCCTGTCTTCCCCCGCCAAGCCCCCTTCCGCTGCGGGGAGGGGGCTCAGTATTGCGTCCCGGGGATATTTCCTAAAAATGTCAGGTCCCCAGGAGAACCCCAGGCATTCTCGGCAGGGTGGCCGTCCCTGGCCGCCACGCAGGTGCAGCTCTCGCTCCCAGCCACAATCCCGCAGGAAATAACGTTTTGAACCATGGGGAGGAAGAATTATAATAGGCGGGTGGACCGGAACCGCCTGATCCTGCGCCTGCCGCTTGCCTGCCTCTGCGCCCTGCTCCTGTGGGGCCCGGCTAATGCCGCGTCCCCGCCGTTGACGGTGGGAGAGGCCATGCTTCTGGCCCTGAAGCATCACCCGGGGCTTAAGGCCGCGGGCATGTCCGTGGAGTCCGCGGAGGCCGACCTGGCCAAGGCCCGGGCCCGGTTCCTGCCCCAGGTCAACTTCACGGAAACCTATAACGCCACCGACAACCCCACCCAGGTGTTCATGTATAAGTTGAACCAGCGGGTGTTCACCAACCAGGATTTCCTCCTGGATAACCTTAATAATCCCAAACCCTTCAGCAATTTCCGCTCCAGCCTCACCATCTCGCAGCCCCTCTTCCAGGCGGGCGAGGCTTATCTGGGCTTTCAGCAGGCCCGGCTGGGCCGGGAGATGGCTGCGCTCTACGTGCTCAGCGTGCGCCAGCAGGTGTTGTTCCGGGTCATACAGGCCTATTACGGCGTCCACCTGGCCCAGGAAAGATGGCGGGTGATGCGCCGGGCCAGGGAAACTTCAGCGCAAAACTTAAAGATCGCCCAGGACCGCTACCGGGCCGGCGCAGTGGTCAACGCCGACGTGCTCTCCGCCCAGGTGCATCTGGCCCGCCTCACCCAGGAGGAGTTGAGCGCGGCCAGTCAGGTGAAGATCGCTCAAAGCGAGCTGGGGATGGTGATGGGGCTGCCCGAAGCCGGCAGCCGTCCACTGGCCCCGGCCCCCCAGGAGCCTGCGCCCCTGCCGCCCCAACTGGAGGACCTGCAGCAGGCGGCCCGGGACAAAAGGCCGGACCTCAAACGGCTGGAACTGGCGGCCCGGGTGGCCCGGCAGGAATACGACAAGGCCCGCCTCAACTACCTGCCCCGGCTCAAGATGGCCGGGGAATACGACGTGGACCAGCGCCGCCTGTTCGGCAGCCACGCCGGCAGCTACACGGTCATGGCCCTGCTCAACTTCAATCTCTTCAACGGCCTGGCCGACCTGGCCCGGGTCCGGGAAACCCGGGCCAAAGAGGCCCAGGCCCGGGAGATCCGGCGGGAGCTGGAGGACCGGGTGCGGCATCAGGTGACGGAAAGCATCCTCAATCTGAAGACCGCGCACGAGCGCCTCAAGGTGGCCCGGGCCGCGGTCTCCCAGGCTCGGGAGGGCCTGCGCCTCATCCGCCTGCGCTATGAGGAAGGCCTGACCATTCTGGTTGACCTCCTCACCGCCCAGGACGCCCTGAAAACCGCAGATTTGGGGGTGGTGGCGGCCCTGTTTGACACCTACCTGGCCCAGGCCGGACTGGACCTGGCCTTGGGGACGCTCAGCGGCCCGGGGGCGGACGAAGCGGGGAGGTAGGAAAGGTTCAGCCCGCATTGCATCCAAAATGGGAGAGATGGGGGTGTCATTCTGAACGGAGTGTGTTAGAAATACGTCCGTTTCAGGTCCCCTCCCCCTTGATGGGGGAGGGATAGGGTGGGAGTGGTTTTTTCTGGTTTAATGACGGGCAGTTGCCTCCTTTGCCCCCCTCCCCCACCCCCTCCCACCGGGGGAGGGGGCTTCAAAAACACGATTTTGCCAAATCCTTGCCGGACAGCCTTGCCCTGACCCCCCTTTAGACAAGGGGGGAAGAAAAACTCAGGATGCCAATACCCACCGTATCCATAAAAGTTATTCCGTCGCTCAGGATTTAGCAGACCGATTGATCGCCTTTTTTAAGACCTCCGTTTTTATTCCCTCTCCCCCGTGGGGGAGAGGGTCCGGGTTAGGGGGAAAACTCCCGCACGCGCTCAGAATAAATTGGACTTTTGTAACGAGGCGTCTCCATGTCCCTGGCTTTGGAGTTGACGGTTTTTCAGAAGCTGTTCGCCGCGGTGGCCGAAGAGATGGGGATCGTGCTCCAAAAAAGCGCCTTTTCCCCCAATATCAAGGAGCGCCGGGATTATTCCTGTGCGGTGTGCACCGCCAGGGGCGAGCTTCTGGCCCAGGCGGCCCATATCCCCGTGCATCTGGGCGCGCTGCCCCGCACCCTGGCGGAGGTCCTGCCCCGGCGCCCTCTGGCCCCGGGCGACGTGCTCCTCCTCAACGATCCCTACCAGGGCGGCACCCACCTGCCGGATCTCACCGTCATCGCCCCTTTTTACGCGGGCCGCGACCTGGCCTTCGTGCTGGTCAACCGGGCCCACCACGCCGACGTGGGCGGCGTCGCGCCCGGCTCCATGCCCCTGGCCCGGCATCTGCGGGAGGAAGGAGTGGTCATCCCGCCCACCTATCTTTACCGGGAGGGTGAAGAAAACGAGGCTTTCCTGAGGGACTTTCTCTCCCAGGTGCGGGTGCCCGAGGAGCGCCGGGGCGATCTGGCGGCCCAACTGGCGGCCCTCTACCGGGGGCGGGAGCGTCTGCACGGCTTGGTGGAGCGTTATGGGCTGCCCAAGCTTTTGGAGATGGCCGCAGAACTTTTGAACTACTCCGAACGGGCCATGCGGCAGTTCATCCGGGAGATTCCCGATGGTCGCTACCATTTCTCTGATTACCTGGACGACGACGGCTGGGGCAACCTGGACCTGGCCATCCGGGTGGCGGTGGAGGTGGCGGGCGATCAGGTCATTTGTGATTTTACGGCAACCGCAGGCCAGACCGCAGGCGGGGTGAACGCCGTCCCCGCAGTGGCGGAGGCGGCCTGCTACTACGTCTTTTTGGCGCTCCTGGCTGAAGAATTTCCCATCAACCAGGGCTGCTTTAGGCCTTTAACAATTATCACCCGGCCCGGCAGCCTGCTCAATCCCCGGGCCCCGGCCCCGGTGGCCGCGGGCAACGTGGAGACCTCCCAGCGCTTGGTGGACGTGGTCCTGGGGGCCCTGGCCCAGGCCTTGCCGGAACGGGTCCCCGCGGCCAGCCAGGGCACCATGAACAACCTGGCCTGGGGCGGCCGGGACCCCGTCCGGGACCGGGAATTCACCTACTATGAGACCATGGGCGGCGGAACCGGCGGCGGTCCGGACGGGCCGGGACTGGCCGGGGTCCACAGCCACATGACCAACACCCAGAATACCCCGGTGGAGGTGCTGGAGCATGACTTCCCGGTGCTGGTGGAGCGCTACGGGTTGCGGGATCATTCCGGCGGGGCCGGCCGCCATCCGGGGGGCCTGGGGCTCATCCGGGAATTCCGCTTTTTGACGGAAGTCAGCGTCAGCCTGCTCACCGAGCGCCGCCGCCACCGGCCTTACGGGCTGGGGGGAGGCGGCCCGGGGGCCGCGGGGAGAAATGCCCTCATCGCCCCGGATGGCCGGGAGACGGTCCTGCCCGGCAAACTGAATCTCACCATTGCCCCGGATCACCGCCTGTGCATCGAGACGCCCGGCGGCGGCGGCTGGGGGCAGGATACGCAAGAAAATCCCCTCTCCCCTGAAGGCTGAAGGGAGGCATCGGCAACGGTGCGGCATATCACCCGAAACCGGCCAGGTTCTTTCATCTGCAACATGGCCAGGTTTCCCCGATAGCGGGGAATTTCTAACTGGCGCTACGGAGAATTGTCATAAAATCGGTGGTTCCGCTTTGCTAATTGGACTATCATGCCCCGTAGGCTACCCTGTCCCTGGCTCTGCAGCCGGGGACCGGCGCCGCCCAACCCGAAGCCTGACGTGCGAGGGAGGTTATGGACAAGCGCTTTGAAGAGATGCTGCTGCTCTATGCCCAGGAAAACGAAAAGGACAAACGGCAGAAGATCGAAGCTGCGCTCTGGCGGGAATTCGGCAAGGTCAAGGCCGTGTTCGTCATGGATATGTCGGGGTTTTCGCTCCTCTCCTACCGCCACGGCATTGTCCATTACCTGTCCATCGTCAAGCGCATGCAGTTGACTACGCAGCCCATCATCGAGAAATTCCGCGGCGAGGTGGTCAAGTTCGAGGCGGACAACTGCTTCGCCATGTTCGACGAGCCTGTAGATGCGGTGCGCGCCGCCATTGCCTTAAATACCGCCTTCTTTGCCATGAACGTCTTAACCGAAGACGAGTTTGACATCCGCGTGTCCATCGGCATCGACTACGGCGACGTCCTGCTCATCGGCGGTCCCGATTATTTCGGCAACTGCGTCAACTGCGCCAGCAAAATCGGCGAAGACATCGGCGGCCCCGGGGAAATCCTGGTCACCGCCGCGGCGTTTCAAAAGATTTCGGACACTGCCGGCATCCAGGGCCGCAAACTGGACCTCAACATTGCCGGCGTGCCGGTGGAGGTGTACGCCATCGAGCATTAGGACCGTCGCGATATGCAAGTCTTGGACCGCGGGGCGCAGTCGATTGGTGTCGGCCAGGATGGAGCGCTTCTCCTTGGAGAGGCCCAGATGGTGGAGCTTTCGGGCTTATCGGGTGACGCTGAACGCCAGGTCCCGCAAACTTTTGCGGGCGCTCCATGGGCCGACAAGCTTGGCTCCCCGGTGCAACCAATCGGTGAAATTTCGGGGGGTTGGCCCCTGCCTGGCCTGGGTTCCACCCGGTGGCTGAAAACCGGTTTGGGGGAGATTTGTGGCAATTGACCCGGAAGAGTGCTCCAATGTACCCCAAGCCCCATAACTTATCTTAAGATAAGTATTCAACAAATCAGTTACTTCCCCAGAACATAGCATTTCCCCGGCAGTTCCCTTACTAAGCCCTGGAGTTCCAGCATGGTGAGGCGGCTCAGGACCTCGGCCGCGGGCAGGCCGCAGAGCTGCACCAGTTCGTCCAGTTGCAGGGGCTGAGAGTCCAGGAAGGGCAGGAGAGGATCGGCGGGGGGCAGGCGTCCGGGGAAGAGGGCGGGAGTCTCTTCCTTGGCCAATTTGGAGGGTGGCGTTGCAGCAGGAGCAAGGGACCGGGGCAGTTCTTCCAGGATATCCTCCACCCGGCTCACCAGCTTGGCGCCCTGCTGGATGAGGCGATGCGGTCCCAGGCTCACGGGGCTGTCCACCGGCCCGGGCACCGCCATGACGTCCCGGCCCTGCTCCATGGCCAGTTCCGCGGTGATGCCGGCGCCGCTCCGGTCCCCGGCCTCCACCACCACCACGGCCAGGGACAGCCCGCTGATGATGCGGTTGCGGATGGGAAAATTCCGGGCCTCCGGGGGCGCGGCCAGGGGAAATTCACTGATCAAGGCCCCATGCTCCGGAATCTGCCGGGCCAATTCCCGGTTTTCCGGCGGATAGACCACGTCCACGCCGCAGCCCAGGACCGCCAGGGTGCGGCCTCCCACCTCGAGAGCCCCCTGATGCGCGGCGGTGTCGATGCCCCGGGCCAGACCGCTGACGATAGTCACGCCCTGGGCGGCCAGGTCCCGGGCCAGGCGGCGGCAGGCCTTGAGGCCGTAGTAGCTGGCCTTGCGGGTGCCCACCAGGGCCACGGCCCGGGTGTCCGCGGGCTGCAACTCCCCACGCACGTAGAGAAAGGCGGGAGGATAGGGGATATTTTTGAGGGCGGGCGGAAAGGCGGGATCGTCCAGGGTGAGGATGCGGGCGCCCGCGGCCGCAACGCGGGCCAGTTCGGTCTCCACCTGGTCCCAGTCCCGGAAGCCGGCGATGGCCTGGGCCATGGCCGGCGAGACACCCTTGACCTGCTTAAGCTCTGTCGGGCTGGCCGCAAAGACTGCGGCCGGGCTGCCAAAGGCCTCCACCAGGCGCTTAAAGAGGACCCAGCCCACCTGGGGGATGCCCTTCAAGGCCAGCCACGGCAGCTTTTCGGTCATGCCGGATACCTTTTCGTCACAGATGCAAAAGTGGGGCTAATCCATCCGGTAATGGGCCAGGACCCGGCTGATTTTCCCTTCGGCGTTGAGGATCATCACCTCCGCGGCCGGGGTGTCGTCGATGGACCGGTAATACACGGCGATGCTGGAGACGCCGGCGCAGACTATGAGCACTTCAAAAGAGAGGTCGGGAAACATGGCCAGGCCCATGGCGAAATAGGACCTGACCTGCTCCTTGCCCTTAAGCGTCCCCGCGGGGTCGCCCAGGACCTGGACCACAAAAGGCGAGGTGAGTTCCACGTCGTCGGCATAATGGGCCAGGATGGCTTCCAGGTCCTGGCGGTTCCAGGCGTCCGCCCACTTTTTGACAAACCGCTCCGCCTCAGACTGTTTGATCATGAGGACCTTTCCTTAACCGTAACTCTGCAAAACAGAATCTTCACCGGGAGATGGCTTTTAATAATCCCCCTAAATCCCTTTAGGAAAGGGGGACTTACAGGTTACCCCTGAAAGGATCCCTCTCTTCCCTGCAACTCCCCCCTTTTTTGAAAGGGGGGGAGGGGTGATTACAGAGGGGTCCTTCGCGACGGAAAGGATTCTGAGACCTTTTTCAGGGTTCCTTGAACCCGTTGGTGAGGATAACTTGCAGGAACAATCCCGGGGTTCACCCCTTAGGCCCTCCCTCCGCTAATGCTTTTGACTGAGCCCGGCATCCAGGGCCGCGAGGCGCGTCTCGATCTCCCGCACCCGGGGCAGCAATTCCCCGGCCCGCCGGCGGCGGGCCTCCCGGTCGGCCTCGCCGGCCTGCATGGCCTCGGCCACCCCCTCCAGGTCCGTGGTGAGAGCCCCCAGGAGATTGTGCAGGTTCTCCTGCAACTGGGCGGTTAATGCGTCGCTTAAAGGAAAGAAGTAGCGGAATTTCAGGCGTTCCCCGAAGTCCAGCAAATTGATCCGCACCTCTTCCTGGAGCCATTCCTTGATGGCCTTGAGAGCCCCGTGCAGGTCCCGCAGGAGCTGAGCCCGGGGATCGGCGCTGGTTTTCAGGCCCAGTAGGCCTTTGAACTTTTCCCACAGGCGGCGGGCCGTGCCCATGCCGGACCTGACCCAGGCCTCCCCGGTCCAGCGCCAGCCGGGATCCAGGGTGAGGCTGAAAAGGGGCAATTCCGGGGGGTTGGACAACTCCGGGCTCTGAATGGTAAGTTCCGGAGGCGCAGTGGTCAGCCCCATGGTTGCGGCTTCCCGGTAATAGAGGGCCAGGGCGTCCTGCATGGACACCACCAGAGGACCGGCCGTGTCCATGAGCTCCCGCTTCAGCCAGTCTTCCTGGGTGCGGACGAATTCCATGAGCCGCACCATGAGTTCGCTGGCCGCGAAGCGCTCCAGTTCCTCCTGAAAATCCTGGAAGAGCCGGTGCAGGACGAAGCGGAACGGGTCCGGCGAGGCCGCCGGCGCCAGCCGCTCCCAGTCCGGCTCATAGTTTTTGACGAACTCCCCCAAAAGCGCGCCCTGTCCGTACTTGGGGTCCAGAAAGGAGCTCACCCGGTTTTTCAGGGTGGCCTTGATGCGCTCCACGGCCCCGGCCAGCGCCCGTTTGAGGGTCTGGCGGGCGTCCAGCAGCGGGCGCCGGCGCTGCTGCAGGCGGTCCACCAGGCTCTCGAAGGCCCGCAGATCCTTTCCCAGGAGCTTCCGGGTCAGTTCCAGTTGCTCCCTTAAGCTGCCGGCCACCATGCGCACCTGAGCCAGGCCGCCTCCGGCCAGACGGGCTGCGCCCAGGGCCGCCAGCCTGTCCAGGAAGCTCTGGCCGAACCGTCTGGCGCCTTTGCGGCTCAGATCGGCGGTGGCCGGTTCGGCCTGCCAGACGGCCAAAAGGGCCGCCTCCCGGGGCTCCAGGGCGTCGCCCCGGTCCTGAAACCCCTCCAGCAGCATCTGCAAGGCGGAGAAGGCAAACACCGGCGGGTCGGGCATCAGGGGCGTCAGCTCCTGGCGGAGCCGGGCGCTCAGAGCCTCGATTTCAGCCGGGGTTTTGAGCTCTGTCAGGTCAAGATTGAGGAGAAAGAGGAGGTGTGGGGCCAGGCCCATGCGCACCAGTTCGGAGAGGAACTGGAAATCCCCCTGGCGCAGCCCCACCCGGGAGCTGACCACATACAGCACCAGGTCCGTCTTGAGGAGATAGGCCAGAACCTGGGCCAGGTGCTGGGGGATGGGAGAGTCGCTGCCCTGGCAGTCTCCCACCTCCACGCCGGGCGGCAGGCCCGGGGCGGGAACAGCCAATTCCACGTCTTTGAGATAGACTGCGGTGGCCTCCCGGGTCACCAGCTGCTGGTGCCGGGCCACCTCGGCCCCGGTGAGCACCAGCTCGCTTCCCGCCTCGATGAACCCCGCCACCGCCTCGTACCCGGCCAGGAAGGAGGTGAGGAGCAGGTAATCCTCGTTGAGGCCGCCCTTGGACCAGAGGCCTTCGCCCTGGGCCGCGTCCAGCACCTGGGCCAGCAGGGCCCGGTCGTCGGCGCGGCGCGCCTCCAGGGGCCGGCCCAGGGCATAGAGCCGGGGATCGGGAAAAAGTCCCAGGGCCCGGTGCATCTCCCGGTTCACTTCCTCCCAGTCCTTGAAGCGCAGCACCGCCCGGGGCGCCTGTCCGGACCGCACCCGGGTGATCATGGCGGTGAGGATGCCGGCCCCCCGGCGCAACACTTCCCGGCCCAGCAGGGCGTTGACCAGGGTGGATTTGCCGGCCTTGACGGTGCCCACCACCGCCACCCGCCGCACGTCCTCGGCCAGATGCGCCTGCACCTGACTCAGGACCTGCTGCCAGTGCTGGGCCTGGCCGGCGGCCTGGGGGAAAATGCGCGCCCATTCCTGGGCCATCTCCCGTAAGAGGGAGAGGTCCGGGGCCAGGACGTCAAGGGAAGAGTCTCCGGGCACGTTCGGGCCTTCTGCCCCGCGGTGCGGGCCTTAACCCGATTTTTTGGGCGCGAAGCCGGTGACGTAGGGGCGGCCCACTTCCACCCTCACCTTGTCGGCCACCTCGATGGTGATGGTCTGTTCGGTCAGGCTGGTGATTTCGCCGATGAGCCCGCCCGCAGTGATGACGCGGTCACCCCGCTGCAGGCTTTCGAGCATGGATTTGTGTTCCTTGGCTTTGCGCTGCTGGGGGCGGATGAGGAGAAAGTAAAAAATGGCCACCATCAGGACCATGGGGACCACAAAGGTCCACAGCGGGTTGTCTCCACCCGGCGCTCCATTGGCGGCGTATGCCCAATCAACCACGGATATTTCCTCCGTCTGTGCGATTTTCGTAGAATTCCCGGCGAAACGCGGCAAACCGGCCCTGGGCCACAGCCTGCCGCATCCGGGACATAAGATCAAGGTAATAATATAAATTATGCAGGGTCAAAAGGCGATAGGCCAGAATCTCCCGGCAGAGAAAAAGATGCCTCAAGTAAGCCCGGGAATAGTGGCGGCAGGTGGGGCAGCCGCAGGATTCATCCAGGGGTCCCGGGTCCTGGGCATAGGCCGCATTTTTGATGACCAGCCGGCCATGGCTGGTGAAAACCATGCCGTTTCTGGCGTTGCGGGTGGGCATGACGCAGTCGAAAAGGTCTGCGCCCCGGGCCACCCCCTCCACCAGATCCTCCGGCGTGCCGATGCCCATGAGGTAGCGGGGCTTGTGTACGGGGAGTTCCGGCAGCGCGGCCTCCACCATGGCCAGGGTCTGCTCCTTGGCCTCGCCCACGCTCAGCCCCCCCAGGGCGTACCCCGGGAAATCCAGCCCGGCGAAAGCCTGGGCCTGCTCCCGCCGCCACTCCGGCGCCATGCCGCCCTGGACGATGGCAAACAGGGCCGCCTCCCCCCGCCAGGCCTGGCGGGAGCGCACCGCCCAGCGGGCCGTCAGGTCCATGGCCCGCCGCACCTGGGCCTCGGGGCAGGGATAGGGTGGGCATTCGTCCAGACACATCATGATGTCCACCCCCAAGGCCTCCTGTAAACCCACCACCGCCTCGGGGGTCAGGAAATGCTTGTCGCCGTTTACATGGGACCGGAAGGTGACCCCCTCCTCGGTGATGGTGCGGAAGGGCGCCAGGCTGAAGATCTGGAAGCCGCCCGAGTCGGTGAGGATGGGCCCCGGCCAGTTCATGAAGCGGTGCAGCCCGCCCAACCGGGCGATGAGCTCCACCCCCGGGCGCAGGTAAAGATGATAGACGTTGCTTAAAATGATGGAGGCCCCCACCTCCCGCAGATCCTCAGGCGTCATGGCCTTCACCGTGCCGTAGGTCCCCACGGGCATGAACGCGGGCGTGGGCACCACTCCCCGGGAGAAGACCATCTCCCCCACCCGCGGCCCCCCCGGCCCCTCGGCATGCATAAGTCGAAAAGAGAACATGATGGATGAGTTTTGTAGGGGAGGGGGCTAAGGGTCGCAGACCCTTACCTCCTACCCTGCACCCCCTCCCCCAATCCCTACAGCCTTTTAGGGGCTGCGGAAGTCGGGACCGCCAGTCCCTCTTCCCCCGGGCCTCCCCCACATTTACACAATCAACA
>CAZFWX010000083.1:0-14904 GCA_964522695.1 uncultured Desulfobacterales bacterium | reverse complement strand
AGGGGCTCCCCCCTAAGCCCCCTCCCTCACTACCAGCGCCGAAAGGGGAGCCCCATGCGAGTACTGGTCACGGGCGCCAGCGGTTTTGTGGGCCATGAGGTGGTGGGCGAACTGCTGGCCCGGGGTCATGAGGTGCGGGCCCTGGTGCGGCCCCGGTCCGAGAAGAAGTTCCGGCACAGGCACCAGGTGGAGATAGCCAGCGGCGACTGCCTTCACCCCGAGGCCCTGGCCCGGGCCGCCTTAGACTGCGACGCGGTCATTCACCTGGTGGGCATCATCCGGGAATTCCCCGGCCGGGGAGTCACCTTCGAGGCGGTGCACGTCCAGGCCACTAAAAACGTGGTGGACGCCGCCAAAGCAGGAGGCGTCCAGCGCTTCCTGCACATGAGCGCCCTGGGCGCCCGGCCCGAACCTGCGGACCCGTACCATGTAACCAACTTCCGGGCCGACGAGTACGTCAAGGCCTCGGGGCTTACGTACACCATCTTCCGGCCCTCGGTGATTTACGGGCCGGGTGATCAGTCCATCAACCTTTTTATCCGCCAGATTCAGCGCCTGTCCTTCTTTCCGGTCATCGGCGACGGCCTCTACCAGATGCAGCCTATCCCGGTGTGGCAGGTGGCCCAGGCCTTTGCCCTGGCCCTGGAACTGCCAGAGACGGAAAACCGGTTCTATGACGTGGGCGGTCCCGAGCCCCTGACCTTCAATGAAATCATCGATACCATCGCCCAGGTTTTGGGCCGGCGGGTGAAACGTATTCACCAACCCGTGTGGTGCATGCGGGTAGCCGCCAATTTGTGCGGCCGCTTCCGCTGGTTTCCTCTCACGGTGGGGCAACTGCGCATGCTGCTGGAAGGCAACACCTGCGACCCTGCGCCCTTCTATCAGGACTTCGGCCTCACCCCCATCTCCTTCGCCGCCGGCCTGAGCAGTTACCTGGGGTGACGAAACTGCCTGGAAGGAAGCCTCGGATATTCCATGAGTTGGCCGGATATGATCATCATCCCGTTTGCTGGAGTCCTCCATGCCACGCCCTGAGAAAATCCATAAAAACCGGCAAGTTTCCTTTATCTTTGCCGTTTTGCTTCTGACAGGGTTCTGCTTCACCCTGCCCCTGCCCCTTTCCCAGGCTGCGGCCCAGCAGGTCTCCTTTGCCACCTATACCAACGCCCGCTTCGGATACTCCATCAAATACCCGGCGGGCGTGCTCATCCCCCAGGGCGAGTCGGCCAACGGCGACGGCCAGCGCTTCGTGTCGCCCGACGGCCGGGCCGTCCTCACCGTCTGGGGCAGCCACAATGCCCTGGGGGAGTCCCTGGAAAGCAACTTCCGCCAATCTCTCCAGGATTTTGGGGGAACTGTCACCTACCAGGTGAAGAAGGGCACCTGGTATGTCTTTTCCGGCTACCGCGGGGGCGCCATTGTGTACCAAAAGACCTATTTGATCAACGACGTCTTTAAAACCTTCACCTTTGAATACCCCCAGGAGCAGCGGGGCTTGTACGACCGCGTCACCGGCGTGATCGCGGGGTCGTTCACCGGCAGGTAGTCCGGGCAACATCCCGACTCCTGCCGCCGTGTCCAACTTTATCTCTGTACTTCTCTTGTTGCCACCCCGGTTGGCCTGGAAAAACACTGCGGCAACCCTGCCCGCCTGCCATGCCCTTTTCCCTATTGTCAGCTTACTGGCACTTCCCCATTAATTCTGATAAGTTCAGTCATGTCCACGCGCCTCAAGTCCCGGCTGCAAAAGCTCCTGTATCAGGAAAAAGGTGCGGTGGTGCGGGAGTGGGGCGCGGACTGGCCCATTGCCCTGGTCTATCCCCATCTGTATGGCGTGGCCATGGGCAACCTGGGTTTTCAGGCGGTCTATCACCTGCTCAATGCCCGGCCAGGGCTGGTGTGCGAACGGGCCTTTTTGCCCGATGAGGCGGAGTGGGCCGAACACCGGCGCACCCGCACCCCCATCCTGACGCTGGAATCGCAACGCCCTTTGCAGGACTTTGCCGCGGTGGCCTTCTCCGTGGCTTTTGAGCCGGACTATCCCCAGATTTTGAAGATTTTGGAGGCCTCAGGCATCCCCTTGCTGGCCCGGGAGCGCACCGCGAGCGACCCGTGGGTCCTGGCCGGAGGCGTGGCCACCTTCTTGAACCCCGAGCCCCTGGCTCCTTTCGTGGACGCCTTCCTTTTGGGGGAAGCCGAAGGGGCGGGCATCGACGCCCTGGCCTTTCTGGCCGAAGCTGGTCTGCACCGGGACCGGCTGGACGTTTTAAAGGAGTTGGCCCGGACCTTTCCCGGCGTGTACGTGCCCGCGGGCTATGAGCCCCGGTATCATCCCGACGGCGCCCTGGAGGCCTTTGAGGCCAGGGCTGGCTTTTCAGACCGCGTCATAGTCCCCCGGGTGCGCGATCTGAGCCACTGCCCCACCGTCAGCCGGCTTTTGTCCCCGGCCGGCGAGTGGGGGGAGATGTTTCTGGTGGAGACGGGCCGGGGCTGCTCCCGGGCCTGCCGGTTTTGTGCGGCGGGCTTTGTCTACCGGCCGCCCCGGGAGCGGACGGCCGGGGACCTCTTGCCCCAGATCCGGGAGGGTCTGGCCCAGGGCTGCAAAATCGGTCTGGTGGGCACCGCGGTGAGCGACCATCCCGACCTCAAGGGTATCTGCCGGGAGATCGTGGCCGCGGGCGGCGTTGCGGGCATCGGTTCGCTCCGGGCCGATAAGGTGGACGCGGAACTGGCGCAGTTGCTGGCGCAAAGCGGCATAAAGACCGTGGTCCTGGCCCCGGAGGCGGGGAGCGAACGCCTCCGCCGGGTGATTAACAAAGGAGTGACCGAAGCGGACCTGGCTGACGCCGCGGTCAACCTGGTGCAGGCCGGCATCACCAACCTGCGCCTCTATTTCATGGTGGGGCTGCCCACCGAAACCACAGACGACGTGCGGGACATCCCCCGGCTGGTGAAGCGGCTCACACATCATGTGGTCAAGGCCAGTCAGGGCGCAAAAAGGCTGGGCCAGGTGACGCTGTCCCTGTCATCCTTTGTGCCCAAGCCCTTCACCCCGTTCCAATGGGTCGCTTTCGCCGGGGCGGAGGAGCTGAAAAAGCGCCTGAAACTGGTGCGCCGGGAAGGCGCCGGGCTCAAGAACGTGCGGGTGCACGCGGATCTCCCCAAATGGGCCTACACCCAGGCCCTGCTGGCCCGGGGCGACCGGCGGGTGGCCGACCTGCTTCTGGCGGCCCACCGGCAGGGGTGGCTCAAGGCCCTGCGCACCAGCCCTGTCAACCCGGATTTTTTCGTGCTGCGGGAGCGGAGCCCCGATGAACTTTTTCCCTGGGATTTCCTGGATCATGGCCTGGAAAAAAAGTATCTTTGGGAAGAATACCTATTGGCCCTGAGGGAAAAGGAATCGCCCCGCTGCCAGCCGGAGATATGCCGGCGTTGCGGGGTTTGCGGGGATGGTTCCTAATATCCCCTATTATTATAATAGGAAGCAGTGGCCACCCTACTCTGTATGGTGGCACAGGCCTTCCAGCCTGCCAAAACACCCCAAGGCGGGTGTTCTGCAGAATCTTTCAGTTCAGGAGAACCCATGCACACCATCCAGGTGAACGCCGCCATTGAAGGACCTGTGGTCCTGAATGACATCGCTTTCGAGCTGTGCCGTGAATTTGTGGCCCCTGCGGGTGACCGCTTCCTTCGCCAGATCCGCCTCTACGTTGACATAATGGGGGACGTGCTGCAGAAGCCCGGTTATCTGCCCGGCACTGCCGCCAAGTTCGTCCTCCCCTTTCTCAAAGCCGCGGGCCTGACCAATGCCCGAATGCAGGAGTTCTCCCGGCAGAACCTCAAGTTCATGCCCGGCGCCCGGGGGGCCTATCGCTTTTTTATTCACCTGGGCGTGCCGGTTTTTCTGCTCAGCACCAGCTACCGCCCCTTCGCCCTGGCCCTGGCCCAGGAGTTGAAAATCGCCGAGGACCGGGTCTGCGCCACTGATGTGGACCTGGACCGCTATTCCCTTGCTGAGGCCGAAAAGATTGAACTGGAGCGGCTCAAAAAGGCAATCCTGGAGACCCCGGACCTGCCCGCGGGCGTCTCCGGCGCTACGGCCAGGACCCTGCCGGCCCAGGTGAAGGATACCATCGACCAGTTTGACCGGATCTTCACCGAGACGATCCCGGCCATGGGCATCGGCCGCCTTCTGGAAGATGCCGCCACGGTGGGGGACGCGGAGAAGCTTGCGGCGGTAAAGGGTAGTTTCGGCCAGACCAAGCTGGCCCTGGAAAACGTCCTGTACGTGGGCGACAATGTTACCGACGCGGAGGCCTTCGAGGCCGTGGCCGGCGGCGGCGGGGTGGGCATCTCCTTCAACGGCGCCCCCGAGGCCGCGGGGACCGCGCAGGTTATCGTGGTCTCGGACAGCGCCTGGTCGGTGGCCCTGCTGGCCTCCATCTATCGACGCTGGGGCAAGGAAGGCGTCTACGAGTTGATGACCATGACCCAGGCCGCGCAGCAGAAAATTCTGGCCATCCCCGCGGGAGAAATCGAGCCCCTGATGACGGGCCTGGAAGGGAGACTCTTCAATCTCTATCCGGCCGACACCCCCAAACTGGCCCAGGTGAAAGAGGAAAGCTCGGCCATGCGCCGCCGCCTGCGGGAGGCGGCCAGGGGGTGAGGTGAGAAATTGAAGAACTTGAGGGAAGGGGCAAGGGGCTGCAGACCCCTTCCCCCTCCCTCAAACTCCCTCGCCCAACCCCATAATCATTCTGCTTAGGTTCTTCCCTGCTGCCGGGCCAGTTCCCGGAAATCGGTGGGAATAATGCTGAGCCGGGCCAGGGCCTCCTTGAGGCGGGGACTCAGCAAGGCCGCCAGCTCCTCGGAGCGGCGGTAGCGGGGCGCGGCCCGCAGCAGTTCCGCGTCCGCCCGGACGGCCGGATGGCTGTAAATCTCGGTGACCCCGGGCTTGAGCCGGGGCAGCAAGCCCAGCACATACCCTTCCGTCATTTCCCCATCGTGCAGCAATCCAAACAGGTGGTCATTAAACACTAGACCCGCGTCCTGGGCCAGACGCCGGGCCCGCTTGCTCAAACAGGCGAAGGTCAGGGCCAGGGCGGCGCTGGCGGCGGGGCGGCCTGCGCCAGCCGCGAGGCTCGCCCGCCAATCCTCCCGGACCAGGCGGATGGCGGGAATGCGGTATTCCTGGGCCAGATCGATGACCACAGGGGCAAGGCGGGGATGGAGGTGCAGGTTGAGGTGGCCATTGACAAACCAGGGGGTCAGGCCCTGGCTGAGGACGGCCTCGATCTGGGCCGCCAGTTCCCGGCGGATCTGGGGGAGCAGATGGGGGCGGGAAAAATAGCGCCAGCCCGTGGCTGCAGGATGTTGGGGAAAATTTCCCTCAGCATCCACCAAACGAGGAATGGCGTCAGGAGGCAGGACCGCCCGCCCCTGGCACAGGGTGAGGTGCACCCCCAGGCACAGCCCCGGCAAATCCCGGGCCCGGCCTAAGGCCTCGGCGGCGGCATGCGCCCCGGGCATCAGGCCCGCGCAAGTAAGGACCCCGTCCTTATGGGCCAGGGCCACTGCGGCGTTCAAGGCGGGGCTCAGGCCGAAGTCATCGGCGGTGAAAATTACCTGGCGGAGGGAGGGAGCAGTTGATGTGTCTGCACAGGCTGGAAAGCCTGTGCCACCGGCACAATCCTGCTCTTTCAATGCCGCACCCAGGGGAGGCCCTCCAGGAGTGAGGCCAGGGAGAGGGCATTATAGGGGTGCAGCAGCGTGGCCAGGCCCTTGAGCCATTGCCCCTGCCGCCAGGCGGCCAGGCTGTCCGCCACAGACACGGCCAGGTACTGGTAGACGCTGGGGTCCCGGTAGCAGTCAATGCTGCAGGCGGTGCAGCCGTCCCGGATGGGCGCCAGCCGGTGGATATCCTCCAGGGGTCCCAGGGTCTGGGCCAGGAAGTGGCAGCGGTGGACCTCCAGGTGCCAGTTGATAAAAAAATACTTGAAGCCCGCCAGGCAGGGAAAGCGGCTGGGGCGGCGGTTGAGCTGCCGCCGCAGGTCGCTTAGAGCCAGCCGGGGATTGAGGATGGTCAGGGGGGAGCGGTCCTTCAAGGCCATGATCTCCCCAAAGAGCCGGTCCAGTTCTGCCGGGGTGTAATCTACGGATTCGTGGGGGGCGAAGCCCAGATACGTGGAGTTGAGATGGGTGAGGGGGTAGGAAAAGGTGAGACGGCGAAAGCCCAGGGCCTGGACAAAGGCGGCCAGGTCGTCCAGACTGTCAATGAGGCGGCTCAACGTCACCGAGGCCACCGGGTCCAGACCGGAAGTGCGTATGGAGGGGAGCATCTCCCGAATGTGGCTGGTGAGACCCGGGATGCCCCGATTGTCGTCGTGAACTGAGGCCGAAGGGGCGTCGATGGAGATGATGAGATTGCCCAGCCCCGCAGCCTTGAACTCCTCCAGCCGCGCCGGGGTCAAAAGCGCCGCATTGGTGCACACCAGGGTTGTCAGTCCCAGCTCCCGGGCCCGGGCCAGTACCGGCGCCAGTTCGGGGTAGAGCAGGGGCTCGCCGCCGGTGAAGATGAGGTAGGAAAAGCCGCCCTGTTTCAGGGCCGAAAGGCCCGCAAGCAGGCGCGCCGGGTCGGCCATGACCCGATCAGACGCCGGGACCTGGGGAAAACTGCAGAAACGGCAGCGGGCGTTGCAGGCATTGGTGACGGCAATCTGGCAAACGCCCGGGCCGCCCTGGCGAATCAGTTGCACCAGGTCAGAAAGCCTCAGGGACAAGACCCCCCGCTCCCCTGACAGTTTTTCTGTCCTTGCCGGCGGCGGAAGAGGAAGCTGACGAACTCCCGCCCTTCCTTCAGGAGGCGGCGGCGCTCCGCCGGGTCCCTGAGCATGGTGCGGGCCGCCCGGGCCATGTAGCGGGGCCGGAAATAGAAGCGCCGGTAGAAGCGGGGCACGGCCTCGAAGATCTCCGCCGCAGCCAGGCCGGGATATTCCACCACGCATTGCTGATAGCCCGTCTGGCCGTCCACCAGGGCCGAGTCCTTGAGATAGCCCCGCTCCCGGCAAAAGTCGTAGAATTCGGTTCCAGGGTACGGCGTGGCCAACGAGACCTGGATGGTGTCCGGGTCCAGCTCGCAGGCGAAGCGGACCGAGGCCTCCAGGCTTTCCCGGGTTTCCCCGGGCAGTCCCACCATAAAGGCGCCGTGCACCTGGATGCCCAATTCCCGGCACCAGCCCATGAAGCGCCGGGCCATCTCCAGGGTGGCTCCCTTGCGGATGTTTTCCAGGACGCCGGCGTCGCCCGTCTCGAAGCCCGCCACCAGCAGGCGCAGGCCGCCCTCCTTCATGGCCTTCAGGGTCTCATAGCTTGTATTCACCCGGCCGGTGGTGGACCAGGTGAATTTGAGCGGCGCAAACGCCCGGGCCAGTTCCCGGGCCCGCTCCTGATTGGCGGTGAAGGTGTCGTCGTCGAAAAAAATCTCCGCGGCCTGGGGGAAAAGCTCCAGGGAGCGGCGCACCTCGGCGGTGACGTTGGCCACGCTGCGCACCCGGTAGCGGCGGCCCGTGAAGGTCTGGGGCCACAGGCAGTAGATGCAGCGGTGGGGGCAGCCCCGGCCCGTGTAGATGGACACGTAAGGGTGGCGCAGATAGGGGATCTGGTAGCGTTCGATCTGCAGGTCCCGGTGATAGATCTCGGTGACGAACGGCAGTGCGTCCAGGTCATCAATGTAAGGACGGTCGTCGTTGTGGCGGATCTTGCCGTTGTCCCGGTAACTCAGCCCCAGGATGTCGGCAAAGGGGCGGCCCTGGGCCACTTCGAAGACTGTGAGGTCGAACTCCCGGCGGGCCACGAAATCCACCTGGGGACCGGCGGTGAGGGATTCCTGGGGGAGAATGCTCACCTGGGGGCCCACCAGTCCCACAGTCAGGCCGGGATTGACCTCCTTCAAGCGGTCGATGGTGGTAAGATCATGCTGGAACGACGGGCTGGTGGTGAAGAGCACGGCCAAGTCGAAATCCCTGGCCAGATCCGCGACTTGGGCGACGGTTAAATTCTCCGGTGGGGCGTCCACCACCCGGCTTGCCGGGATGAGTCCGGCCGGGTAACAGAGCCAGGTGGGATACCAAAAGGAGGTGACTTCGCGGGTGGCCTGGTAGCGGGAGCCGGCCCCGCCGTCAAAATCATGGAAGGAAGGGGGGTTGAGCAACAGAGTGCGTTTCATCAATGTCTCATTTCGGTGAGGTGGCCAAAGGCTGGCGTTGGGAAGGAAGGCCAGGGCGCCTGGTAAATGGTCTTCCTGCTATTCTGTCCTTGGAAAAGTATGTGCAGGGTACCCGCCCCCGGGCGCCTGCACAGGCTGGAACCCCTGTGCCACCGGGCCTTACATGATTAAGGGATAAGCCCCGGGATCATGGGTAATCCGCTTAAGTAATGATACCCCACCAGGGGTGCGAAGTCCAGGGATTGCCCTTTGAGGCAGGGCGGCAGGCAACCATGGATGTCAGGGGGCCGGCTGGGCGCCGAGGGAGGTTTTCTCCAAAACAGGCAGCCGTTCCAGCACCGTCATACCCGCACAATAGGGGTTGTGCCGGATGAACCAGGGGCGCACGAAATCCACAAAGGGGACTTTTTCATTGAAGGATTTTTTCAGATAGGTTTCCAGGGCCCGGATGACGCCCCTCTCGTTGTCCCAGCCCAGGTCCATGCTGCCGTCCTGGCGATAGAAAACCTCGGTCAGATTGGTGTCGTGGAAGAACACCTTGGCATGGGGGGCGAGAAAAGGGAAATAGGCCTCGATCTCCTGGACGGTGTGTTCGTAGACGTGGCTGGTGTCGATGAAAAGCACGTTGATGACCGGCTCAAAGCCCTGGGCCCGGCAAAACTCCGGGAATTCCCGGGCAAAGGCGATGTCGTCCCGGTGCACGAAGAGCCAGCCCGGCTCCTGGGAGACGTGGCTGCGGTCGTTGATGTCCACGCTCACCAGGCGCGCGCCGCTGAGGCGGGCCACCCGGGCCAGGACGAAGTTGCTTTCGCCGCCTCCCACCCCCAACTCCACGATGAGCCGGGGCTGCATTTGCAAGGCTTCGAGGAAGATGGTCTCCATGTGCTCGTTCATGGAGGTGCGCTCGAGGGCCCGCTCCTTGATGGCGTTCAGCTCCGGCAGGTCCGTGGGCACGAAGCCGGCGGCCTGGCGCCGGAAGGCGTTATACACGGTGCGCACCCGCTTCCGGCAGGATTTCTTCAGTTTTTCCAGGTCCATCATGTCTCCCCAGGGGGCGGTCGCGGCCGGATCGGTCCGCGGCGCCCGGATTAGGAGGATTTTTAAACGAGAAGGGGGGTTATGTCAAGTGGGCGGGGGCGGGGGGCATTGATTGACACCTAGCGGCAAATCTGTTAACAAGCGGGGGAGGCGAAATTCCGCAGATTTACAGGGCAGAGCCTTCTGCCATTGGGCCATGGTGGGGATGCCGTCCCTGGCCGCCTGAACTGGGCGGGCACAGAGCCCCGCCCCACCGAGGCTATTTTCATATGATGCGCAGAGGGATCATAGCTTGTCATCAAGGAGACACTCCGTGAAGCGCGTGCCTGTGATCATACTGCTCTTCCTCCTCGTCCTGGCTGGGGCGGCTTCCGCTTTCTGGTGGCAGAAGGCCGGCAAGCCCTCGGGCAATCTGCGCCTGGCCGGGCACATCGAAGTGACGGAAACGGACCTGGCCTTTCTGGTTCCCGGCCGCATCGCCAGTATCGCAGTGCAGGAAGGCCAGATGGTGAAGGCGGGGGAGGTGGTGGCCCAACTGGACGATCAGTATCTGCGTCAGGAGGTGGACGCGGCGGACGAGCGGGAGAAGGAGGCCAAGAAAATCGTGGACGGTCTGCCCGCCCGGACCCGCGTGACCGAAGTGCGGGTGGATACGGCCCAGGCCGAGTTGCGCACCGCCCAGGCCCTGCTGAAACTGGCCCGCATCAAATTGGGCTACGCCACCCTCACCTCGCCGGTGAACGGCCTCGTGCTGGTCAGGGCCGCGGAGCCGGGCGAAGTGATGGCCGTGGGCGCGCCCGTGCTCACCGTGGGGGACATGGACCAGGTCTGGTTCCGGGGGTATCTCCCCGAGACGGAGTGGGGCCGGGTGAACCTGGGGGCCCGGGCTACGGTGACCACCGACACCTTCCCCGGCAAGGAATATCCGGGGACGGTGGCCTATATCTCTCCCCGGCCCGAATTCACTCCCAAAACTGTGGAGACCTACAAGGAGCGGATCACCCTGGTGTACCGCACCAAAATCCGCCTGGCCAATCCCAACCAGGAACTGAAGCCCGGCATGCCCGCGGAGGCGGTGATCAACCTTGACGGCGCCAAACCCTGAAATCCACATCCAGGCCGACAATCTCACCAAGCGCTTCGGCGCCCGCACCGCGGTGGACGGATTGAACCTGGCGGTGACCCAGGGCGAGGCCTTCGCCCTGGTGGGCCCTGACGGTGCGGGCAAGACCACCACCATGCGCCTCCTGGTGGGCATCATGGACCCAGAGGAAGGCCGGGCCCGGGTGTTGGGCTATGACACGGTCAAGGAGGCCGACCGCCTCAAGGAGCACATCGGCTACATGCCCCAACGCTTCGGCCTCTACGACGACCTCACCGTGGCCGAAAACATCGCCTTTTACGCCGACCTTTACCGGGTGCCCAGGGACGACCGGGCGCAAAGGGTGCCGGAGCTGCTGGCCTTCGCCAGCCTGGACCCCTTCCAGACCCGCCTGGTAGCCAACCTCTCGGGCGGCATGCGCCAGAAGCTGGGTCTCATCTGCGCCCTCATCCACCGGCCCCAGGTGCTGTTTCTGGACGAGCCCACCTTCGGCGTGGACCCCGTGTCCCGGCGGGAATTCTGGCAGATTCTCTACGAGCTGCTCAAAGGCGGGATCACCATTTTCCTCTCCACGGCCTACATGGACGAGGCCGAACGGGCCCACCGGGTGGGGCTCATCCACCAGGGGAAGCTCCTGGTGGCGGACACCCCCGAGGCCATCAAGGCGGCCTTCGAAGGAGAACTCCTGGAGGTGCGGGGGCCCGACCTGCGCGGCGTGCGGCGGCATTTGGCGGGCCATCCCCTCATCCGCCAGGCCCTGGCCATGGGCGACCGGCTGATGATCACCGTGGCCGATGCGGCCCAGGCCAAGGGGGTCATTCTCGAGACTCTGACCGCGGCGGGGTTCACCGGTCTGCACCTGACGCCCGCGGCTCCAGGTCTTGAGGACCTGTTCGTGCAGATTGTGCGGACGCACGGAGGCTGAGGCCGTGGGGGAGCAGGCCATCGCCGTCCGGGACCTCACCCGGGACTTCGGGGACTTTCGGGCCGTGGATAAGATCACCTTCCAGGTGGACCGGGGGGAAATCTTCGGTTTTCTGGGCCCCAACGGCGCGGGCAAGTCCACCACCATCCGCATGCTCACCGGGCACCTGCTCCCCACCGGCGGCGAAGGCCGGGTGGCGGGTCTGGACATCGTCCGGGACAGCCGCAGGATCAAGCAGCAGATCGGCTACATGTCCCAGCGCTTCTCCCTCTACGAAGACCTGACGGTGGAGGAGAACCTCACCTTTTTCGGCGGGGTGTACGGCCTCTCCCGGTCCCGCCTGAAGGAACGGACCGGGGAACTCCTGGAATTGGTGGGGTTATCCGAGCGCCGCCGGGAGTTGGCCAGCCACCTGGCCCTGGGGCTGCGCCAGCGCCTGGGCCTGGCTTCCGCGGTGCTGCACGAGCCCTCCATCCTGTTTTTGGATGAGCCCACCAGCGGAGTGGATCCCATCTCCCGGCGCAACTTCTGGGACCTCATCTACGCCATGGCCGAACGCCAGGTGACGGTGCTGGTAACCACCCACTACCTGGACGAAGACGAATTCTGCGACCGCCTGGGGCTGATCTACGAGGGCCGCCTCATTGCCCTCGGCACCCCCCGGGAGCTCAAGGAGACGGTGCAGGAGCAGGTGCTGGCCGTCTATCCCGACCGCCTGGGCGAGGCCCTGGCCGTGGCCAAAACCCTTCCCCAGGTGAGCGACGCCGCGGTTTTTGGCGACCATCTGCACCTCACCACCGCCAGCCCCGAGGCAGCCGAGGCTGCGGTCAGCCGCGCCCTGGCGGAGCGGCGCATCACCGTCCGCACCCTGCGCCGCATCCCCCCCACCCTGGAGGATGCCTTCATCTCTTTGATCGGCCGGGCCCGGCAAGGGTGAGATGATGGACCTGGAACGGACGCTGGCCATGTTCACGAAGGAGGTCCTGCACATTCGCCGGGACCCCCGGAGCCTGCTGCTCGTCATCCTGCTGCCCATCATGCTCCTGGTGATCTACGGCTACGCCCTCACTTTCGACATCAAAAACGTGCCCGTGGCCGTCTACGACCAGGACCAGGGGCACATGAGCCGCACCTTTCTGGCCGAATTCCGGGGCTCCCGCTACTTCAAGGTCTGCTGCCCGGTGGCGGGTTCCGGAGATCTGGACCGCCTCATCACCGGCCGGGAGGTGCGCCTGGGCCTGGTTTTCCCCGTAGGATTTTCCCGGGACCTGAAAAGCGGCCGGACCGCTTCCTTCCAGGCCCTGGTGGACGGCACCGAACCCAACACGGCCAACATCGTCTTAAGTTACACCCAATCCGTGACCCAGACGTACAACCGCCAGATTATTTCCCAGCGCCTGGCCCGCCTGGGGCATCCGGACCTGGTCATGCCCCTCAAGACGGACTACCGTTTCTGGTTCAACGAGGACCTGGCCAGCATCAACTTCATCGTCCCGGGGCTCATTGTGGTCATCATGACCATGGTGGGGACGCTGTTGACCGCGCTCACCGTGGTGCGGGAGGTGGAGCGGGGGACCATGGAGAGCCTCATGTCCACCCCGCTGCGCAAATCCGAGCTGATCCTGGGCAAATTGGGGCCCTACTTCATCATCGGCATGGTGGATCTGGGTCTGGCCATGCTCATGGGGAAATATCTTTTCGACGTACCCTTGCGGGGCAGCGTCCTGCTCCTGGTGGGCCTGTCCGCCCTCTTCCTCATCGTCGTCCTGGGTCAGGGGTTGTTGGTGTCGGTCACTTCCCATAGCCAGATGCAGGCCTTCCAGATGGCCATGCTCATCACCTTTTTGCCCGCGGTGCTTCTGTCCGGGGCTTTTTTCGCCATCCGCCTCATGCCCTGGTGGCTGCAGCTTTTGTCATACTTGGTGCCGGCCCGGTATCTCGTCGCCATCAGCAAAGGCATCTACCTCAAGGGCATCGGCCTGGAGGTGCTCTGGGCCGAGGCCCTGGTGCTGGTCCTGTTCGCTGCGGCCCTTTTGACTGCGGCCATGGCAAAATCCATCCGGAAGATCAGGTGACGGCCATGCTTTGGCGCCTGTGGCACATCATCCTCAAAGAATTCATCCAGGTGTGGCGTAACCGCCGCCTGCGCATCTTCCTGTTCGTGCCGCCCGTGGTGCAGCTCGTGGTGTACGGCTACGCCATCAACTTCGACATCAAAAACGTGCCCACAGCCATCTATGACGAGGACCGCACGCCTGCCAGCCGGGACCTCGTGAGCCGCTTCGCGGGAAGCGAATACTTTCAGGTGAGCCACTTCCTGGACAGTCCGGCCCGCCTTCAGGAACTCATGGACCGGGGGGAAATTACCCTGGCCGTGCGCATCCCCCCTGACTTCGCCCGGAAGCTTAAGACCGGCAAGGAGGCGCCGCTGCAGCTCATCTTTGACGCCACCGACTCCAATGCCGCGCTCATCACCGCCAAGTACGTCAGCACCGTGCTGCAGGGGTACTCCCAGGAACTGCTGGCCCGGCGACTGGCGCGCCTGGACCCGCCGGTACGTTTGGAGACGCCTGTGACGGTGGAGTCCCGGGCCTGGTTCAACCCCAACCTCATCAGCCGCACGGCCTTCGTCCCCGGCGTCATCGCCATGGTGGTGATGCTGGTGTCGCTCATGCTGACGGCCCTGGCGGTGGTGCGGGAAAAGGAACTGGGCACCATGGAGCAGATCCTGGTGACCCCCATCCGGCCGGTGGAATTTCTCCTGGGCAAGACCGTGCCCTTCATCCTCATTTCTTTAGCCGACGTGCTTTTGGTGTCGCTCTTGGCCATCTACTGGTTCGAGATCCCCTTCCAGGGCAGCGCCTTCGTGCTCCTGGTGGGCACCGTGGCCTTTCTGTTCAACTCCGTGGGCCTGGGGCTTTTCATCTCCACCGTGTCCGCCACCCAGCAGCAGGCCATGATGGCCGGCACTTTCCTGCTCACCCCGGCCATCCTGCTGTCGGGGCTCATCTTTCCCATCGCCAACATGCCAGTCGTCTTCCAGTACGTCACCTATGCCAATCCTTTGCGCTACTTCGTGGTGGTGGTGCAGGGGATTTTTCTTAAGGCGTCGGGATTTGATGCCCTGTGGCCCCAGATGACGGCCATGGCCCTGCTGGGCTTGGCCTTGCTGGGGTTGAGCCTCTGGAGGTTCCGGACGCGGTTGGCGTAGGAAAGGGTGAAAATTAAAGGCAAAACCGGGAGACAAACGCCTATACCGAGTCGGGACCTCTGAAACCGTTTTCCGTATTCCGGAATTTCCCTTTGCCAACAACATAACGTGGATCAGACGCCCTCGCCTGCAATATACAGCCGGGGGCTGTTCCACATTCATTTCGCCGGAGGCTTAAGTTGCGGCAAAATTGTAATCGACCTGCCTCATGCCAAGACCCAGGCGGCAGGGGTGTCCTCAGCTGGGCAGCGCGCCTTTTTTTCTGTCAAGCGGCTAACATTCTGTGATATTTTTATTGATATGGAAAAATTCTGGATGGACTGCCCCCAGTGTTGCGCTTCAGAAATAGCTTAACACCGTCGCCATGGCAAATCGGCCATATTCTCCCTCCCCCTTGATGG
>CAZFWX010000082.1:0-15542 GCA_964522695.1 uncultured Desulfobacterales bacterium | reverse complement strand
CTGGCTGGCCGGCACGGTTCACCGGGCACCTTGGGAATATAAACCCCGTGCGACGCTCGAAAACGACACCTGGGAACTGTACAACACGCGGACTGACTTTAGCCTGACGAATAACCTGGCTGCCAAGAATCCTGAGAAGCTCAAGGAGTTACAAGACCTTTTCTTGAAGGAAGCGGTCAAGTACTCCGTGCTGCCCATCGACGACCGGACCTTGGAGCGCTTTAATGCTGCTTTGGTCGGACGGCCCGACCTGATGGCCGGCCGCACCTCCATGAACGTGTATCAGGGGATGACCGGGATGTCGGAGAACGTCTTCATCAACGTGAAAAACCGGTCGCACACGATTATCGCCGAAGTGGAGATCCCGAAGCAGGGGGCCAATGGCGTGATCTTGGCCCAAGCCGGCCGTTTTGGCGGCTGGAGCCTCTATCTGAAGGACGGCAAACCGACGTACACTTACAACTGGCTGGGCCTCCAGCGATACACCGTGGCCGGCAAGCAGAGCGTGCCCGCCGGGAAGGCGACTATTCGCTTCGAGTTCGGCTATGACGGAGGAGGAGTCGGCAAGGGCGGCAAAGGCACGCTCTTCGTTAATGGGAAGGAAGTTGCCGCGGGTCGCATCGAACGCACGCAAGGCAGCGCGTTCTCGGCGGACGAAGGCGCCGACGTGGGCGCGGATGAGGGCACGCCCGTTACCGAGTCCTACAAGGTGCCGTTCAAGTTCACCGGGAAGATCGACCGGGTGACGATTGAATTGAAGGGCACGACGAAGGCCGATCACGAGGCGGCGGAGCAAGCCCGCAAGACAGCAGCCCTGAAGAAGGGTTTGTCCGATTAACGCATCAATCTGAAAAAGTAACTCGGGCTATTTGCTCGCGTCTTCTCCATTCAGCCGTTGAGAAAGCGCCTTTCACTCCATTAGAGGGGTATCTTCTGGTAATGTCAATCAAAATCAGGGGGCTGACGGGATGGTGGGTGCTTGTGCGCTCCAGGTGGGTTTAGCTAAACCAGGATAACCGGCTGACAGACATTTTTCATGTGCTTCAAGATGGGCTTAGGAAGAAAGGATTGTTGACTGCCCTAAATAGAAGGTTTTCAAGCGACAAGAATGTTTCCCTATCCAGAGCATACCTGGAAATTTGGGGAGGAGGGCCGTGAGATCATCTTCCTGCCCCCAACCCCATAAATCCCGACACATGCACGGTTGCGGCCTCAGTGGGAATGCGCTACAATCCCGCTTCATGGCTGACTGGCAGAAGGACATAAGCAACTGGACGTTTCTGGTCACCGGCAGCGCCGGGTTCATCGGCTTCCACGTTTCCCGGGCTCTGCTCCAGGCCGGCGCCCGGGTGGTGGGGCTGGACAACTTCAACGACTACTACTCCCCGGCCTTAAAACGCGAGCGCGACCGGCTGCTTAAGGAGCAATCGGGGTTCACCTCCATAGAGGGCGACCTCACCGATCTGCCCCTGCTCACCGACCTTTTTGACCGCTACCAGCCGGGCAAAATCTGCCACCTGGCCGCCCAGGCCGGGGTGCGCTATTCCCTCATCAATCCCTTCGCCTATCAGAAGGCAAACCTGGAAGGCTTCCTCAATCTGATCGAGACTGCCAAACGGGCCGGGGTGGAACGCTTCGTCTACGCCTCGTCCTCCAGCGTCTACGGCGGCCTCACCGAACTGCCCTTTTCCGAAGCGCAGCGGGTGGATACACCCATCAGCCTCTATGCCGCCACCAAACGGGCCAACGAACTCATGGCCCATTCTTATACGCATCTTTTCGGCCTGCCCACGGTGGGCCTGCGCCTCTTCACGGTCTACGGGCCCTGGGGCCGTCCGGACATGGCCATGTGGCTCTTCGCCGAAGCCATGCTGGCCGGCGCCCCCATCAAGGTGTTCAACTACGGCAATATGCAGCGGGACTTCACCTATATCGACGACGCCGTGGCCGGCATCGCCGCCTGCCTCATGGCGCCGGGCCTCAACCCCTATGAAATTTTCAACCTGGGCCACAACCGCCCCGAGCCCCTGCTCAAGGTCATCGCCCTGCTGGAGAAGGAATTGGGAGTGGCCGCCAAGCAGGAGCTTTTGCCCATCCAACCCGGCGACGTGCCCGCCACCTTTGCGGACATTGACCGGGCCCGGGAAAAACTGGGATTCGCCCCGGTCACTCCCCTTGAAGTGGGAATTTCCCGTTTTGTGCAGTGGTACCGCCAATACCATGGTTTAAGAACGAATGTGTAAGCAAATATCAGGAAATTCCTGATATTAATTACTGCCTGGTAGCCCGTTCGCCCATGCCCTCTTTGTATGCTAAGCCGCACCAAAAGCTAACTTCAACCATAATTTTTTCTTGACAAAGTCAACTCACTTTTGCCTATCATAGGGCAACCGTCTCAGGAAATCCCTGATAAACCCCCTCCATAAATCCGGGAAAAACCCTGTGCGGTACCGGGTCAAGACCAGGCATATCCCCCTGGTCTTGCCCCATGTTTTAGCCTCAAAATTGTCAATCTTTGTCAGTGCCATCGGGCAAGGGGGATGTCCCGCAACAGGCGGCCCATGAGCAGCATGGGTCCCAAGGCGAACATAACTATTCCAAGGACGGCATCCATGGGGCGAGCAGCAGGGGGATGGGAGCCAGACATGGCTCCGGTTTTGCACGGAGAGGGTTCTTGACATGGGCAAGAACCCTCTTCGGTTTTTCTGGGCCGACAGCCGGCGGCGCCTGCCGTACCGGCGCTATCTTGACCTTGAAGACCGGCCCCGGCGGTTGGCGGCCCAGTCCTGGTCCCTGGCCACCCTGGTCCTGGGGGCCGTGTATCTGGCCTGGCTGGGGGGGGTGGTCCTGGCTTCCCGGGGCTGGCAGGACTTCCTCTTTTTCGCGGCTGAAACCCTGGCTTATCTGCTCCTGGCCTCCCTGGCCTTTGACATCTGGCGGCTGCGCTTCCACCGCCCCGAAGGGCTGGAACTGGAAACCTGCCCCACTGTGGACATTTTCGTCACCTACTGCGGCGAGCCCTTCCCCATCATCGACACCACCCTGCGCGCGGTGAGCGCCATCGATTACCAGCCTGCGGCGGTGCATGTCCTGGACGACGCCAACTCCCGCCGCATCGCCGAACTGGCCAAGTCCCTGGGCTTCCAGTACCATTCCCGTCCCGCTGAAGGCCTGGAGCGCACCCACCATAAGAGCGGCAACCTGAATTTCGGCCTGACCAAAAGCCGCGGTGAATTTATCCTGGTCCTGGACGCCGACCAGGTGCCGGAGCCGGACATCATCCGGCGCCTGGCAGGCTTTTTCCGCCTGCCGAAGGTGGGCTATGTGCAGAGCAAACAGGCGTTCTACCTGCCCCAGGGCGATCCTTTCTACAACCGGGACGAAATCTTTTATGAAGTGGTGCAACTCAGCAACGACCAGGCCAACGCCGTCATTTCCTGCGGTTCGGGGGTGATGTACCGCCGCCAGGCCCTGGAGGAGATGGGGGGCTTCGCCACCTGGAACATCATCGAGGACGTGACCACCTCCTATGAAATGCTGAGCCGCGGCTGGAAGGGCATCTATTTTCCCTACGCCCTGTCCCGGGGACTGGCCCCCAACACCCTGGCCGGGGTTTACCGCCAGCGCTTCCAATGGTGCCTGGACACCATGCGCCTCTTTTTCTGGGACAACCCCCTGGTCAAGCGGGGGCTGACGCTGAACCAGCGCTTTCACTTCCTGGTCATTATGTTCAGCTACCTGGTGAGTGGCCTGGTTTTTCCCACGTTTTACCTGATACCCCTGCTGGCTTACGTCAAAGGCTATTCCTGCGTGCAAGGCCAGGAAATATCCTACCTGGGTCTGCGGGGCGCTTATCTTTTGGCCAACATCCTCATGTTCCGCTATATCTTCTTCGGCAAGGACGCAGTGAAGCAATTCAAGATGCTGTGTGGCCTCTTCCCGGTGTACGCCGCGGCTATTTTTGCGGCGCTGGCCTATCCCCCGGGGCGCAAGCCGGCCTACCGCATCAACAACCACAGCCCCTTCGCGGCGAAAGGCAGTCTGTGGTTCCTCATCCCCCAGGGGGGGGTCATGGTCCTGCACCTGGTCCTGCCCATCCTGTCCCTGACTTTGGGCTGGGCTCCCCTGAAACTCATCGTCTTCAACGCTCTCTTTTCGGCCTTCATCATCTGGGCCCTGGCGGATCTGGTCCTGGCGGGCAGAAAGAAGATGGAGTACGGCCCGGCCATGGACCCGAGGCAGGTGTATGGCGTCTAAGCGGCCGTGGCTGGCAGCCGTGCTCCCCCTCCTCTTCCTGGGGGTGGTTCTCTCTCTTGCCTTAAGCCAGGACCCTCACTTCTGGCGTTCGCCGGCCTCCCTGTTTCAAATGGCCAAGGAGGCCGAGGACCGGGGGGACGCGGCCGGGGCCCTGACGCTGGCGGAAAGGGCCTGGTCCCGGCAACCCGGCCATAGCGGGGCCGGCACCCTGGTGGGCTGGCTCTATCTCAAACTGAACAACCCGGAAAAGGCCCTGGCCGTGTTCGGCCAGGTGCTGGCCGGGGACCCCAAGGCCACCTTCGCGGTCAAGGGCCGGGCCCAGGCCCTGGAGCGCCTGGGGCGACGCGCCGAAGCCCTGGAGGCCCTGGAGGGGTTTCTGAAGATTCAGCCCCAGGACCGGGAAGTGCTTTTGGCCGCGGCGCAACTGTCCTCCCAAAAGGAAGAGGACCAGGAGAAGGCGGCAGGTCATTACCGGAAATTGTACGAAGTCGCTCCCACGCGGGAAGTGCGCCGCCACCTGGTGGACGTGCTCCTGTCCCTCAAGAAGTTCAAAGAGGCCATCCCTTTGCAGGAAGAAGAGGTGGCCCAGTTCCCCGACGACGTGGACGCCCTGCACCGCCTGGCCCTAATGCACTACTGGCGGCGGGATTATGAAGCCGCCGCCGAACTCTATCAGGTTCTGGCGGAGCGGGCCGGGGACAACGCCGCCATCCGCCGGGAGGCGGCCGCCAGCGCCGAGGGGGCCGGCAAACCCGAAGAGGCCTTGAAGCACTATCTTTGGCTCTACGCCAAGCACCAGGGGAAGAAGGAGTATGCCCTGCCCCTGGCCCGCCTCTGGTCCCAGAAGGGCAACCACGAGGAGGCCGCCGCGGTCCTGGGACCCCTGACCCGGCATCATGCCGACCCGGAGCTCAAGCGCTGGTACGCCGTGGAACTCATGCAGGCCGGGGACTACGAGAAGGCCCGCCAGGTTTACCGCAGCCTCTGGGAGGCTGGCGATACCCACAAGGAAACTATCATCAACCTGGCCCGCCTTTTCGGCCAGGGCAAACAGTTTTCCCGGGCCGCAGGCATGTGGGACGAGGCCGGGCGCCGGCAGATCGTCCGGGCCGAATTGCGCTGGGAAGCCGCCCTGGCCTACTCCTACGCCCAGCGCTTCGGCGACGCCGTCGCCGTCCTCAAGCCGGTGGAGCGGGAGAACCCCAAGTATCCCCGGCTGCAGGTTTTTTTAGGTCAGCTCCACTTCTACCAGAAGCACTGGGGCCTGGCGGCCCACTACTTTAAGGCCTACCTGGAAAAGCACCCAGACGACCCCGAGGTGCGGCGGCTGTTGGCCGAGGCCCTGTCCTTCAAGGAGGAGACCAAGGAGGAGGCCATCGGCGCCTACGGGGAAGCCTTGAAGCGCTCCGACGACGTGGGCCTGCGCCTGCGCAAGATCGCCCTCCTCTTAGAGGCTGAGCGTTGGCGGCAGGCCGAACGGGAAATCAAGGACTGCCCCCTGCCCCAGGATCCACGGCTCATCAAGGAACTGGCCCGGCTCTGCGCCTGGGCCGGCGACCTGGAAGGAGCGCTGAGCCGGTACGACGACTATCTGAAGGCGAACCCTGCGGACAAGGAAGCCATCCTGAGCAAGGCCAGGATGCTCATTTATGTGGGGCGCCCGGCCGAGGCTCTGGAGCTCCTGCGGGGGTTGCGGGTGGTCTCCCCCGGAGCCCGGGCCGACCAGCCTGAGAACCGGGCTTTACTGGTGGCCTCCATTCAGGCGGCCCTGGCCCAAAAGGACTGGACCGCGGCCAACGACTGGGCCTTGCGCCTCTATTCCTGCCAGTTCGCCCGGAAAGTCCGGCCGGCCCGGAACTGGGCCGAGGCCTGGGAATGGCACCGGGCAGCGAGAAAAACCGCTAAAGCCGGAGAAATTCTTGACCCCGAGGTGGTCCCGGCCAGCTACCCGAGCCAGGAAGAAGAGCAGGGTGAATCCCTGACTTTGGAGGAGCGCACCTGGGTGGGCCGGGCCCTGT
This sequence comes from uncultured Desulfobacterales bacterium, assembly GCA_964522695.1. Classification (GTDB taxonomy): domain Bacteria; phylum Desulfobacterota; class Desulfobaccia; order Desulfobaccales; family 0-14-0-80-60-11; genus VGSQ01. The sequence continues at coordinate 9,267 of CAZFWX010000082.1, read as the reverse complement.
GCCACGCCTCCGGCAATGACGCGGTGCGCCTGGGGACTTCCCTGATGGTGCAAAACCTGTGGGAAAAGCGGCACCATCACCCCTCTCTTCTCATCCTGGCCTATCTCCTGCCCCGCCTGCCCCACTATGAAGAGTTATCCCGCATGGTCTACCGCATCCCCGGCATCCGGGTGGACGGCCCCGAATATGTGGCCGCCTTGAGCTTTTTCGACAGCGGTCTGGGCCGCCAGGGCGGTAAACTGGATTACCTGCTGCACGTTTTGGCCGAGTACCGGCATCACCGGACCCCCCAGAGCCCGGGGGAATTATTGGGTCTGGCCGACCTGGCCATGGAGTTGGGAGACGGCCAGGCCGCGGCCAGGTACCTGCGCCGGGCCATGGCCGCCCGGCCCCATGACCCGCGCCTGAATCAGCTGCTCCTGCAATGCCAGCTCTCCCAGAAGCATTGGGGCGAGGCCCTGGCCACCCTGCAGAAGACCGGAGCGCCCCCGGCCACCGCGTCCGAGCGGGCCCGGCTCTACCTCATGCGGGGCCAGTACGAGGGGGTCAAGGCCGCAGCCCGGGAAATTCCCGAAAATCACCCGGATTATGCCAAAACCCAGTTGCTGGCGGCCCGGGCCTGCCGGCTGCAAAAGACCTATCCCGAGGCCCTGGCCATTCTGGACAAGCTGGCAGGGCGCCTGCCCGCACCGGAGCTCCTCATGGAGCGGGCCCAACTCCTGGAGGCTCAGGACGACCGGGCCGCCGTGGGCCTCTACGATGACATCATGGCCGCGGCCGCCGGCACCCCCTTGGCCCGCACCGCCTCAGCCCGCAAAGCCCGGGCCCTGAAAAACTGGCCCGCGGCCTACAAGGCCTATGCCGAAGCCTTAAAACAGGCCCCCCAGGACGTGGAACTGCTCAACGAACTGGAATACGCGCGCCAGCAGATGCGGCCCCAAATGGCCTCCCGGGGGTTTCCGTTCTACCGCGGTGAGCGCCGCCCCGAAGAAGAATACCGCCCCTGGCAGTTCTCCCGCCCGGACCGGGAGTTCCTGGGAGTGCTGCCCAAACCCCAGCGCATCCCCGTCATGCAGCCTGAAACCCTGTGGGTGCAGGACAGCAACCGCCTCTACGCCTTTCTCGTGCGGGCCTCCGCAGGCTTTTATGTCAAAAAGACCTTGCCCCTGTGGGTGGCGGTGGAGTACCGGCAATATCACCAGAACACCCAGACCTTCCGCCAGCCCCTGGCCGACCTGGGACTCACCACCGTTTACAAGCAGACGGCCAAGGACGACAGCCGCCTGAAAAGGCTGGACCTCTCCCTGGGTGGCGGCCCCCTGTTCCTCAACGACTTCCTCAAGCTGAGCGGCGAGTTGACCTGGCGGCGCTACTGGAAGCGGGATAACATCCACCTGTCCCAGGCCGGGGTGAAGTTCTTCCGGTTCCCCCAGCCGGCCCTCATCAATCAGAACGTGAACATCGAATTTACGGAAAAGGATGCCCGCAACCGGTTGGTTGGCTTCCTGCAACTGGACGCCGCCCTGGGGCCCAAGACCGGCCTCAGCCTCAAATACAGCCGGCGGGACCTCTTCGACCAGGAGCCCCATCTCTATCCCCGGCTCTACCAGGGCGTCCAGAATCTGGGGGACGTGCGCTTCACCACCTACCACCAGGTGGACCTGTCCTTTGACCACCGCCTCCGGGCGGACCTCACCTGGCAGGGGAATGTGGCCGGCGCCTTCTACTCCGACCACAACCAGCGTCTCACCTTCTACCAGGGCCTCAAGTGGCAGGCCCTCAACCAGCCCCGCATGCAGCTTGCCTTCACGCCGCACTACTACATGGCGGCTTATCGAAATACCAAACAAGCCTACTTCAGCCCCCATGCATATCACGCCCTGGGATTGGGGGTGGATTTCCACAAGCAGGTCTTCCGCCTGCCCACCCTGGTCTTCCAGGGCTCGGTGCAGGGCGTGGGCCAGCATGGCGACTGGGGGCCGGCCCTCCACGCCCTGGCCGCCTTAGAGTGGGAACCGGTGCAAAACTTTTTCTTGGACCCCCATATCTTCTTTTTCCGGGAATGGGTGGACAACTACCGCCTGCTCACCGTCGGCCTGTCGCTGCGGTATATCTTTTGAGGATGGATAGGCGCAGTTGAAGGAGGAGGCCAGGAATTCCCGCAGGCTGGAAAGCCTGCGCCACCCTGCTTGAGAGACATAACATTCATTCATGAGCCATTGGCTCACCCGGAACTATGAAAAGTCGGTGGGGCGGGCCTCAGTGCCCGCCGGTCTTCCAGCCTGTGGGCCGCACCGGCAGGATGCCGGTGCCAGTAAGGACTTTTCCACGCAGAAAGTGCCGATCAGGCCACTTCCTGAGAAATTTGAGAAAAACTCAGGCGGCGCAGGTATCCTCACCTGTGCAGCCTCAGGCTTTCTGAACCATGGCACCTCCTGTTTGATTAACCCAAGCCTTTCGGATTATTGACACATGCGCCTGGCAGCCACCCTCCTCATCCCGTTAATCCTGAGCGGCTGCGCCGAAGTCACCCGGCCCACACCCAGCGCCTCGGAAATCGAAGAGGCCCAACTGGCCGCGACCGCCCGCCACCCCGCCAAAACCTGGTCTCTGGAGCGGGTCTCCCGGGTGTTCTTGCGGGTCCTGCCCGCCATTCCCCAGGTGGACGGCCGCACCTATCCCTTCCTGGGTTTCAACTGGTGGATCACCGACACCCGCAAGGTGGTCATTGACAGCATCTGGCGGCCATCGCCGGCCCAGGACGCGGGCCTGCGCCAGGGGGACCTCCTGGTGGCGGTGAACAACTGGCCCATCCACACCTGGGTCAAGGATTGGGACGACTACGTACGCCTGGTGCGGGACGTGTCCCAGGATCTGACCATGGCCACCCGCACCGCCGGGTACCGCAACAAACAGAGGGTGGAGCAAATCTATTTCCTGTCCCTGCCCGGGGAGATCCTGGTGTCCATCCTGCTCGACCTCAAGCACGTGGCCATGGACGCCCGGGGCCGCTATGTTTCCGGGCCGGTGGAACTGCTGGTGCAGCGGGAAGGCAGGACCTTCCCCGTCACCCTCTATCCCCAGCATCTGCCCGGGGACTATGCCATCCTGGTGGACTCGAAAGACCGGATGATCAACGCCTTTGCTGCGCCGGGCCGCATCATCCTCACCCACCGCCTGGTGTCCTTCTGTCTCAACGACGACGAGTTGGCCTTGATCATCGGCCATGAACTGGCCCACCAGTCTTTGGGCCACCTTATCCGGGGCGCGGGTTACCGCCGCCTGGGAGGCCTGGTGGGAAAGAGCTGGCAGTTGATGGGGGCCTTCGCCACCCATTCCCTCAATAATCTCATGGACGTGCGCCGGGTCATGACCTCCAGGAGCGCCTCGCCGGAGGTCACCCAAAACGCCGTGGTCAGCGCCTTTTCCCGGGAGGACGAGCGGGAGGCGGACACCTACGGCCTGTGGTTCGCCCACCAGGCCGGGTACGACATCGACAAGGCCCTGGCCGTGTTCGAACGCCTGGCCGCGGTGAAGCAGGACCCCTTTGAGACCACCTATTTCTTGGACACCCACCCCGCGCCCCTGGAGCGCCTGGCCCGCCTGAAACGCGTGGCCCGCTACGTCAAGGCCGGCCGGGCCGCGGAGATTTTCCTGCAATCCGCCGACCTGGACCGCAAGCCGCCGCCTGAGTGAGATGGCGAGAAAATCTCCCTAAAGAAATTTACCGTATGTGCCGAAGAAATATGTAGAAGAAGGGATTCAAACATTTAATCAACTAACCACCTTAATTATTGGAAAGTTTCAGGAGAATCTCATGCTGCTGGCCATCCTCCTCACCGTGACTCTCGGAAATATCGCCGGCCTGATTTGCGTGTATCTCCTCCGGGCGTGGGAAAGACGCGTCCGGGTCCGGCGGCGGGTGATCGCAGAATTCTAGCCGCGATACCCAATAATCTTTTCAGTAAAATTCCCTCCTGCCGATCAGGCTGGCAATGCCGGGGTCTTGCCGCAGTTTCCCCCGGCCTTTTTTCCCACCCTTAAGGGCTGCTGGTTCCTTGCGGCCTCTGGTCTGCACTTAATCACCCGGACAATTTGCCTTTTTTCCCGAATCTGTCTATATTCGCCCCATGAACTGCGTTGAGGTGAGGAAACCATGAAAAAACTGGTATTGCTGCGCCATGGCGAGAGCATCTGGAACAAGGAAAACCGGTTCACCGGCTGGATCGACGTGGGCCTGTCGGAGAAAGGCGTGGAGGAGGCGAAAGAGGCAGGGCATTACCTGGCCAAGGAAGGCTTTGTCTTCGATGTGGTCTATACCTCCATGCTCAAACGCGCCATCAAGACCCTGTGGCTGGCGCTGGAAGAGATGGACCTCATGTGGCTGCCCGTGCACCATAGTTGGCGGTTGAATGAACGCCACTACGGGGCCCTCCAGGGCCTGAACAAGACCGAGACCGTGGAACGCCACGGCATGGAGCAGGTGAAAATCTGGCGCCGCAGCTATGACGTGCCGCCGCCGGCGCTCACCCCGGACGATCCCTACTATCCCGGCAAGGATCCGCGCTATGCGGGGGTGCCCGCCCAGGAACTGCCCCTGACCGAGTGCCTCAAAGACGTGGTGGCCCGATTCCTGCCCTACTGGCACGGAACCATCGCCCCGGTGGTGCAGTCGGGGCAGCGGGTGCTCATCGCCGCGCACGGCAACAGCCTGCGCGCCCTGGTGAAATACCTGGACAACGTCTCCGACGACGAGATCGTCGGCCTGAACATCCCCACCGGCATCCCCCTGGTCTATGAACTGCACGACGACCTGACCCCCATCCGGCATTACTACCTGGGCGACCCGGCCCGGGTCCAGGCTGCCATCCAAGCCGTGGCGGACCAATTGAAGAAGAAAAGTTGAGATTGAAGTGGGAGGTGGGCCGGGGCGTAGAGCAGACGCCCTCGCCTGCATTCCCGTTGTTCCCTCCTCCCAAGCCCCCCTCTCCAACCCCTGCGTAGGGGTTGGGGGAGGGAGTTTGAGGGAGGAGGCCAGGGCCGGTGGCGCAGGCTTTCCAGCCTGTGGAAGCCCCGGGGCCCCTCCCTCAAGTATCTTACATTACCGCACCAGCGAGGTCGGGCATGGCGCCGAAGATGTTGGAAAAGGGATATATTCAGGTTTACACCGGGGACGGCAAGGGCAAGACCACCTGCGCCCTGGGGTTGGCTTTCCGGGCTGTGGGCCAGGGACTCAAGGTCTTCATCGTCCACTTCATGAAGGGTAGGGATACAGGCGAGAGCCGGGCCGCGGCGCGTCTTGCCCCCGATATGACCCTGCAATTTTTCGGCGCCCCCGGGCTCATCAATCTCAAATCCCCGTCAGCCAACGATCTGGCTTTGGTGGCAGAAGCCTGGAACCTGGCCCGGGAGGTCATCCAGGCCGGGGCCCACGACCTGGTGGTCCTGGATGAAATCAACCTGGCCCTGGCCTACCGCCTCGTTCCCTTGGAGGAGGCCCTGAAGGTGCTGAAAACCCGGCCGTCCCACGTGGAGGTGGTGCTCACCGGCCGCCAGGCCCCGCCGGAACTGCTGGAGATGGCCGATCTGGTCACGGAGATGCGGGCCGTCAAACACTACTACCAGGCCGGCGTCAAATCCCGCCGGGGCATTGAGTGGTGAATAATTGGGAGAGGGGGCCAGGGGTCACAGACCCCTTCCCCCTCACCCAAACCCTCTCCCCCAACCCCAGAATAGGGGGTTGGGAGGGGAGTTTGAGGGGAGGGCGGGGGAGCTGGCTCCCCCGGCCCTCCCCTCAAATCATCTTATCAACATCAGAAATGTAATCCCGGCCATGAGCAGAGAGGTGGCGTAGAGCAGGCGCACGGCTAAAGTGTAGTGGCGGGCGGTGAGGTGCGGGCCGGGGTCGCCCAGCCAGGCTTTGTCGACTTTCTGGCCGAAGTAAATGCCGGGGCCGGCCAGTTGCACGCCCAGGGCGCCGGCCAGGGCGGCTTCGGGCCAGCCGGCGTTGGGGCTGGAAGTTTTCCCCGCGTCCCGGCAGGCCAGCCGCCAGGCGTCGCGCCAGTTCAAGCCCCAAAGCGCTGCCGCCGGGACCATAAGCGTCGCGGTAAGCCTGGCCGGGAGAAAATTGAGCACGTCGTCGGCCCGGGCGGCCACGGCGCCGAACTGGGCGTAGCGCGCGTTTTTATAGCCCACCATGCTGTCCATGGTGCTGACGGCCTTGTACAGGAACATGCCCGGCAGGCCCAGGAGCGCCGTCCAGAACATGGGCCCCACCACGCCGTCGGCCAGGTTTTCGGCCACGGTCTCCAGCACCGCCCGCCTGATCCCCTCTTCCTCCAGATGGCCGGTATCCCGGCTGACAATCATGGACAGTTGCTGCCGGGCCAGGGGCAGGTCGCCTGCCCGCAGGGCTTCTTCCACCCGGCGGCTCTCCAGGTGCAGGCTGCGGGTGGCCAGGCCGGTGTAGAGCAGATAGGCCGCCACCGCTCCCTGGAGGAGAACGGGGAGATCACCCGCCAGCCGCAGCACCAGCCACAGCAGGCCCAGCGCGCTCCCCAATACGGCCAGGAAAAAGACCGCCCCGGCCAGTCTGGAGGGGCGATAGAGAGCGCCTTCCCAGAAGGTGCACAGGTGGCCCATGAGGCGCACCGGATGGGGCCAGGAGGGCGGGTCGCCGAAAGTCAGGTCCAGGATATAGGCGGCCACGAAGGGATAGGCCAGGTCCATCCTCAGCCCTCTTTCAGGACCTGGGCCAGGGCGGTGAGGAGGCGGTCGTTCTCCTCCCGGCGGCGCACCGCCAGCCGCACGAAACGGTCATCTAAGCCCGCGAAATTACTGGCGTCCCGGATGATGAGGCTCTGGGCAAGGAGCGCCTGGCGCAGCCGGGACGCGGTCCAGCCCGGCCGGGTGATTTTCACCAGCAGATAATTGGCCGCGCTGGGAAAAACCGTCAGTCCTCCCAAGGAGGTTAGTTGGTTGGCCAGATGGGCGCGCTCCCGGCTCACCAGGTCGCGGCTCCTGTCCAGATAATCCCGGTCCGCCAGGCAGGCCAGGCCCGCGGCCTGGGCCAGGGAACCCACGGACCAGGGCTCCTGGCTGGCGGCCACCTGCTGCACCAGGTCGGGGGCACCGAGGAGATACCCCAGGCGGATGCCGGGGATGGCATAGATTTTGGTGAAGGACCTGAGGATCATCAGGCCCGGCAATTTCCCCACGTGCCTTTTCAGGGAGGCTTCTTCTGCGAAGTCGATGAAGGCCTCGTCCAGGACCACCCGGGCCCCGGCGGCCAGCCAGGGAGAAATGATGGCGGCCAGGCGGTCCGGGGGCACAAGCGCCCCGCTGGGACTGGCCGGATTGGCCAGGAAGACCAGGTCCGCGCCGTTAGCCGATACCGGGCCACCCAGGGTGAAATGCTGAGTCTCAGCAGTATAATGATATGCCAGTGGAACTTGAGTTGCTGTCAGGGCCTGGGCGTATTCGCTGAAGGCCGGGGCGATGATCAGGGCCTTTTGGGGTTTTAAGGCCCGCACCAGCAGGAAGATGAGTTCCGTGGAGCCGTTGCCCACCAGGATGGCGGCGGGGTCCTGCCCATGAAAGCCGGCCAGCGCCGCCGTCAATGCACCGCAGCGCCGGTCGGGATAGTGTACCACCCGGGGCAGGGCGTCATTTAAAGCCCTGGCCAGCCCCGGCGGGTAGCCCAAAGGATTGAGGTTGGCGGAAAAATCCACCAAATCATCCACGCGTACGCCCAAACTCCGGGCCAACTGATACACGTCGCCGCCGTGGGGAGGCGGCGCGCCATTTATGGAGTTATTCTTCGGCATGATCGGGTTCGATGAAGGATTTTATTAGGCCCATGTCCAGGTGCCGGCGCATGAGGCTGGCCAGGCGGTCCAACTGGGCCTCCAGGAAATCCTGGAATGACCATACGGTCTCCGCTTCGTTGTCGATTCCTTGCTCGATGCGGATATCTCGCAGGAAACTTCGGCGGAAATGGTCATTGTCAAAGAGGCCGTGCAGGTAGGTCCCCCAGATGCGGGCTCCCGGGACGGCCCAGCCGTCGGCTATTTCCACCGGCGCTCCATTCCGGTTAACGATGGTAAAGGCCGGGGCGCCCGCCCCGGCGGGTTCGCTCACTCCCATGTGGATTTCGTAGGCCTCCAGTTCCGGCTCATCGACCTCCGGCCCTGCCGGCCGGGCCCGCACCTGGGTGGTGGTTTTCTCTCCGGCCATGGTGGTGATCACGGGCAACAGGCCCAGCCCCGTCTCCGCGCGGGACGGCCCCTCCACCCCCAGGGGGTCGCGCACTTCCAGACCCAAGACCTGGTAGCCGCCGCAGATACCCACGATGCGGCTTCCCCGTCGGGCCAGGTCCATGATTTGGTCCGCCAGACCCGTTTCCTTCAGATAGAGCAAATCGCTGATGGTGTTCTTGGTGCCGGGGAGGATGAGCGCGTCCACGTTGTCAAAGCTTTGCCGGTGGTCCACATAGCGCAGGGCCACGCCCGGCTCCTGCTCCAGGGGATCGAAATCGGTGTAATTGGAGATGTGGGGCAGCCTCAGCACGCCGATCCGTATGGCCTGATCTTCACCCCAATCGCGGCCGCGGCGCTTGCGCCCCAGGGCCACGCTGTCCTCTTCGGGCAAAGCCAAGTCCGCGTCGTAAGGCAGGACTCCCAGCACCGGCCGTTTGGTGCGGGCCTCGATGATCTCCACCCCTTCCCGGAACAATTCCGGGTCTCCCCGGAATTTATTGATGATGAAACCGGCCAGCAGACGCCGTTCCGCTGGTGTCATGAGATGAAAAGCGCCGATGGTGGCCGCGAAGACCCCTCCCCGGTCGATGTCCGCCACCAGGATGACCCTGGCCCCGGCCCGTTTCGCCATGGCGAAGTTCACCAGATCGTGGGCCTTCAAGTTCAGTTCCACGGCGCTGCCCGCGCCTTCCAGGATGATGAGGTCGTATTGGGAACTGAGCCGCCGGTAGCTCTCCGTCACCTTTTTGACCAGGCGGGGCTTGTGCCGGTAATAGTCACGGGCGGGAAAATTGCCGTACACCTTCCCCTGGACGATGACCTGGGAACCCACCTGGCTGGTGGGCTTGAGCAAAATGGGATTCATGTCCACGTGGGGGGCCAGACCCGCAGCCTGGGCCTGCACCACCTGGGCCCGGCCCATTTCGCCCCCTTCAGGCGTAATGAAGCTGTTCAGGGCCATGTTCTGGGCCTTGAAGGGCGCCACCCGCAGGCCTTCCTGGCGGAAAAT
>CAZFWX010000081.1:0-15598 GCA_964522695.1 uncultured Desulfobacterales bacterium | reverse complement strand
TCCTTCTCCCTCAACTCCCCAATCTTCTCCAACACCGTCTTCATGATGGACTCCTAATCAAGTTAGCCCGTAACGTCGGGCTGATTCAGGCAAGCTTCATGGTGGTCTGGGCTTAAGATGTTCCGGAGGAAATCTCGCTGAACACTATCAGATGAAGGGTAGAGGCAGAATCGCATGATTTATGATTTTCTTGTCATAAATTCTATGACAATTGATCCGCAGAATAAAGGCGGACCCCGCCAATTTCTGACAAATCGGGATCAAGTTTCAGTCCAATCCCGAAGATATGGCGCTGGCTGTGAACAGACTGGGAAAGGAAATGTGGTTCTGGCACATATTGCTGGAATTATTTACAAAATAGTATATAAGAGATTTAAGGGGAATTGGGGGAGTTCCATACTGGTCCAGCCTCACCCCGCTCAACCAGGGGAGGACAGTGATGGTTGGGAGCTTCTCGTGGCTGATCATTGTCGTGCTGTTGGCCGCTTTCTGGTGGGGATGGCGCAGGTTCGGGGAAATGTCCCAACGCCTGGACGATCTGGAGCGGAAAATCAGCAGGCTGGAGACGGTCATTACCGCGAAACTGGAGGCCGAAGTCATCCCCGAGGTTTCCCCTGAGGAACTGGCCGCAGCGCCGCCGGGGCCTGAAGCTGCTCCCCCAGTGCCGCCTGTCTCAGACGTGGAGGGCAGGCCGGGAGCGGCAGAAAAGCCAAGACTCCCGCAGCCGAAGCACCTGACACCGCCCCAGCCGGAGCCCCCACCCTGGCGCTTCACCCTGCCCCAGTTCAACTGGGAGCGGTTCATGGGGGTGAAGCTACTGGCCTGGGTGGGAGGCCTGGCGCTTTTTCTGGGATTGGCCTTCTTCGTGAAATATTCCTTCGACCACGACCTCATCACTCCGGAGATGCGGGTGGCCGTCAGCTACTTCGCAGCTGCGGCCCTGGTGGCCGGGGGCCTCACCGCGGCCAGGCGGGATTTAGCCGTTTTGGGCCAGAGTCTCGCCGCCACCGGCATTCTAGTCCTCTATGCCACCACCTTTGCGTCTCACAGTTTCTACCGCTTCGTGGGCTTTCTCCCCACCTTTGCCCTCATGATCCTCATCACCGTCACCGCCTTTTTGCTGGCCGTGCGGCTGGAAGCCCAGGTGGTGGCGGTGCTGGGCCTGTTGGGGGGGTTCCTCACCCCTATCCTGCTCTCCACCGGCCAGGACAATCCCCTGGGGCTTTTCGGCTATATTGCCCTGTTGGATGCCGGCCTCATCGCCATCGTCAGGCAAAGACGCTGGGTGTATCTGGCGCCCCTGGCGGCCCTGGGGACGCTCCTTATGCAGGGCGCCTGGGTGGTCACGTTCTTTGCCGTGGACAAGGTCTATACGGCCATGGCCATTTTTCTCAGCATGGAGGCCCTGTTTCTGGCGGCCTGGAAAGTGGCCGGGGACGAGGAGGGGGAGTACCACCCCATTACCGGAGCCGCGCTGGCGGAGGGGGTGGCGGCCCTCGTGTTCGCCTTCTTTCTCTTGACCTACCCCAGCCTGGGCGGCCTGCCGGGAGTAATTTTCACCTACGTGCTCCTGGCTGACCTGGGCCTGCTGGCCCTGGCCCTGGGGCGGCCGCGGTTCAGTTTCGCCTATTTTCTGGGCGGCAGCCTGTTTTTCCTGCTGCTGACCCGGTGGACCCTGGCCTTCCTCACCCTGCCGCTCCTGCCCTGGGGATTATTCTGGTATTTCGCGTTTGCCGCGGTGCATTGCTTTTTCCCCATCATCCTGGCCCGGTTCCACCCCGAGGTCCTGTCCTGGTGGTGGGGCCTGATCTTCCCCGGACTGGCCTTTCTGCTGGTCATGCTGCCCATTCAGATGCTGCCGGCGCTGCCCCTCACCGTCTGGGCATTCGTCCTGTTGCTCAATGCTTTGGTATTCGGACTGACCCTGGCCCTGGGGCTGGTGGAAGCCGTTTTGGGGGCGCTTTTGTTGACCATGGCGGCCATGGGGCTGTGGATTCTGCGCCTGCCGGCCTCGGCCGGCCCGCTTTTTGAATTGCTCGCGGTCATCGGCCTCTTTGCCGTACTTTTCTTTGGCGCAGGCCTGTTGGCCCTGCGGCGCCTGGCGGCAGTGCCGGAGCCCCGGATTCCGTGGCTGGCGAACCTTTACCGCCTGGTCCCCGATTTCCCGGCCCAGATTTCCTCCCTGGCCGTGGTGCTGCCCTTCCTGCTGCTGGTAATGGTGGTGCTGCAACTGCGGCTGACCAATCCCTCTCCCATTTTCGGCCTGGCCCTGCTACTGGTTATCCTTTTATTGGGTCTGGCGCGCCTCACGTCCCTGGACTGGCTCCTCGCCGTGGGTCTGGGCAGCACCCTGCTGCTGGAATTTACCTGGCACTCGGTGCGGTTCCGGCCTGAATTCGCCTTGGTGTCATTGTGGTGGTATCTGATCTTTGCAGCCGCATTCGCCCTGTTTCCCTTTCTGTTTCGCCGGTCTCCAGGTGAGCGCGTCTTGCCGTGGATCGTGGCCGCCCTCTCCGGGCCTTTGCATTTCGGCTTGATTTACCGGTTGGCCGACGCCGCCTACCGCAATCCTTACATGGGCCTCTTGCCGGCCGCCTTCGCCCTGCCGTCCCTGGCCGGACTTTTTGTCATTATCCGGCACGTGCAGGCCGGCGAGGCGACGCGCCAGCAAATTCTGGCCTGGTGGGGTGGGGCCGCGCTCTTCTTCATTACCCTCATTTTTCCCATCCAGTTTGAGAAGGAATGGCTCACCATCGGCTGGGCCCTGGAAGGGGCGGCCTTACTGTGGCTGTTTCACCGGGTGCCCCATGTGGGCTTGAAGTATGCGGGTGTGGCTTTGTTGGGGGTGGCCTTCGTACGCCTGGCCCTGAACCCCGCGGTGCTGGCGTATCATACCCGCGCGGCCACGCCCCTTTTGAACTGGTATCTCTATGCCTACGGCCTGACCATCGCCTGCCTCCTGATCGGGGCCCGGCTGTTGCGGCCGCCGCATCATCTCATCCGGAACGTCAACGTTCTTCCCTGGCTCCACGGCATGGCCGGGATTCTGGCCTTTTTGCTCCTGAACATCGAGATCGCCGACTACTTTTCCCCTGGCGCCACTCTCACCTTCCAGTTTCAAGGGAACTTCGCCCGAGACATGACCTATTCCATTGCCTGGGCCTTATTCGCCTTTGGCCTGCTGGTCCTGGGCATCTGGCGGCAAAGTCCGGCTTCGCGGTATGCCAGCCTGGCGCTGCTGGCTGTGACCTTGTTAAAATTATTCCTGCATGACCTGGCCCGGCTGGAGGCGGTCTACCGCATCGGCGCCTTCATCGGCGTGGCCCTGGTGCTGCTGCTGGCATCCTTCACCTATCAGCGTTTTCTCGCCAAGGGAGCGGATCAAAAATGAAATGGCCGGGTTTTTTGGCGGCGCTCTTGCTCTGGGCGGGTCTGGCCCAAGCCGGGCTTCCCGACGATTGGCGGTACTTCCAGCAGGTGGAAGTGGCGCAGCCAGGTCTGGTGAAGCTCAGCCTGCCTCCTGACACCATCAATGCCGGGCGGCCGGGGCTGGAGGATTTGCGCCTCCTGGACCCATCCGGCCGGGAGGCGCCGTACCTTTTGGAGCGCCCGGGGCGGGCCGAAAAAATCGAGCGCCGGGTCAGAAAGTTTAGCCTTTCCCTCACCCCCCAGGCCACCATCATCAATTTGGTAACGGGCCTGACTCAGCCCATCACCGGCATTACCCTGGAAACTTCGGCTCCCCGGTTCATCAAGGCGGTGCAGATCGAAGGCTCCGCCAACCAGCAGGACTGGCAGGTCATTGCCACAGGTCAGCCGGTTTTCCGCCAGCCTGGGGGCCCCGCGGAACTGCACCTGAAGACGCCCCCGGCCGTCTGGCCGTTTCTGCGCCTCACCGTGGACGATCAGCGGGCCGAACCGGTGACCTTCACAGGAGCGGCCATTCAGGTCGCGGCCCGGCCTGCTCCCGCAGAACCTCTGCCTGCGGCTATCTTGTCGCGTCAGGAAAATGAGCGGCAGACCCGCCTGACGCTGGATTTGGGCGCGGCCCACCTCACCCTGGCCGCGGTCAGCCTGGAGACCCCGGAACCTTTGTTTATGCGGCGCGTCACCGCGGCCATACGGGGGGTAGCCGAAAATGAGGTGGGCGAGTTCCCCCTTTCCAGCGGCGCCATCTATCGCGTGGCGGTGGCCGGGGCCCAGGCCGCGTCCCGCCTCACCCTGCCCCTGGAGGCGCAGGTGAATTCCCGGGAACTCCTGCTCCTCATCGACAACCAGGACAATCCGCCCCTGCAGATAACTTCGGTCGTCTTTTTGCGGCGGCCGGTGTACGTTATCTTCCATGTCCCCCAACCCGGCGTCTACACCTTTTTGGTCGGCAACCCGCGCGGCCCGGCCCCGCGGTACGATCTCACGCCGCTGGCTTCAAGTCTTCAGGAAGCCATGGTGTCGCCCCTGACTTTGACTCCCCTGGCCGCTAATCCGGCTTTCCGGCCCACGGAAGCCCTGCCGGAAATTCAGGACCTGGGCACCGCGCTGGACCTCAAAGAATTCAAGTACCGGAAGCTGGTCCGGCTCACAGAGGCAGGCGTGACCCGGCTCGACCTGGACCTGGAAACCATGGCCGGGGCCGATTCCCGCTACTCCGACCTGCGCCTGGTGCGGGAGGGCCAGCAGCGGCCCTATCTGCTCGAGCGCACCTCTTTGACCGGCAAACTCACCCCGGAAGTCAAGGCCTTCCTTGACCCCCAAAAGCCGCGCCTATCCCGCTGGCATCTCAAACTGCCCCATGCCAGGCTGCCCCTCTCGGTCCTGACCTGCACCGCCGGGGCGCCGCTGTTCAAGCGGGAAGTCGTTCTGTATGAAGAACCCAGCAATCCTAGGGGAGAAAAATATCACCGGCCCCTGGCCCGGGCCACCTGGGTGCGCCGAACGGCGGACGCCCCCAATCCCCTGGAAATGAAGCTGTATCAGACTCCCCTGACCGATCTGCTGATCCTGGAGACGGACAACGGGGACAATCCACCCATTAAACTGGAAAATTTCCAGTTATCCTACCGGGTCACCCGGATGCTCTTCAAAGCTCCCCTCACTCCGGAGACTTATCTGTATTACGGCCATCCACAGATGGGTTTTCCCCGGTATGACCTGGAACTGATGGCCGCGCAGTTGCTGGTCACCCCAAAAACCGTCGCCGCCCTGGGGCCCCAGGAACGGGTGCAGCCGGCCGGCTGGGGCGGACTGGCAGACATGAGCCGCACCGGCAGCGTGCTGTTCTGGGCGGCCTTAGGGCTCGTGGTGGCGGTCCTCCTCATCGTGGTGGCGCGTTTACTCCCCAAAAAATCCGACAACCCGGCAGGATGAGACCGGATGACAGTCCCGGGGGATTTATGAAACCGTCCATTCGTGTCAGCGTCTTACTGTTGACTGTCAGTATGGCTGCCCTGGCTGGAGCGCCGGCGGCCGCCCCATCCCGGCAATGGGCCCAGCCTCTGGAAGTGTCCGGGGTGCCCAATCTCCATAAAGTCTCGCCCTGGCTCTACCGCAGCGCCCAGCCCACGGCCGCAGGGATGCGGAACCTGCAAGGGCTGGGCATCAAGACGGTGGTCAATCTTCGCACTTTCCATTCCGACCGGGACCTGGTCCGCGGCACCAGATTGCACTATCAACACATTTATATGCAGGCCTGGGATCCGGAAGAGGATGATGTCGTCCGCTTCCTGAGAGTTGTCACTGACCCCCGCCGCCTGCCTGTCCTGGTCCACTGCCAGCACGGCGCGGACCGCACCGGCTTACTGGTGGCGGCCTACCGGGTGGCGGTGCAGGGGTGGTCCAAGGAGGAGGCCCTTGAGGAGATGGTCCAAGGGGGGTTCGGCTTTCACGGGGTTTGGGAGAACCTGATTGTCTGGTTCAACCGGCTGGATATGGGCAGGATCAGAAAGGAAATGAAAAAGGCCCCTGGCAAAGAGCCGGGGCCTTTCTACGATTTCATATTTTGAGCTGGCAGGATTCCTTTGCCAATGGGCCGGACCAGGCCCTCCCCCAGCCAATTTTGGGCATCGCCCGGTTGCCCGGACCGGTTGGGGGAGGGCTGGCCGCAGCCGCAGACTTAGCCCTGGAAATCTCCCGGCCCTTTGCGGATTTTTTCCGCCTTGGCCAGGGCATCGCCGATCCGCTTCAAAAGTTTCTTGGCTTCCCGGTCCAATTTGGCCGCCGGATCATCCGGACTTTTCCCTTCCAGGGGCGGCCAGACGTCCTGAGGCGCTTCGCTCAACTCATACATCCTGCTGCTTTCCCTGACGCTGGGAAGCTCAGGCTGAGGCGTCGGCAAGTATTGCCGATCCTCCCGCACGGGCGCCGTCCGGGCGTAGGCCGGGGTCTCGGCCTCCCGGCAAAAGAGGAGGGCATGGTCCTTGCCCCGGTGTTCCATGCGGGAGCCCACGACGTCCAGGTTGAAGAAGGTGCCGTCCTGTTTGCGGGCCCGCCAATCAAGCCTGATTGACCCGTCTCCCCGGGTAATTTCCCGCAGCTGGTCGCGAATTTCGATGGTCGTCTGGGCCAGGACGTCATCCAGCCGTAAGGTGAGCAGTTCCTTTTGGGCATACCCCAGACATCGGGCCATGGACCGGTTGGCCTCGACGATGCGCAGGGTGTCCGGGTCCACGACGCCGATGGCTTCGGGCGCGGCGTCGAACAGGGTCTGGAATTGACCGGCCGAACCGGCGGCCTTCTCCCGCAGGTAAAAGCTGCCGCCCAGGATGACCAGGACCAGCAGGGCCAAAATGCCAGCCGCCACGATGCCGGTGAAGCGGTACGCGCCGACGATCTCCACGGGACGGAAAAAGAAGACCGACCAGCCGGCGTGAATGGTGCCCGCAAAGGAAGCCAAATAGTTGCGGCCCTGGTAATCCAGCTTGCTGCCGTCTTCCACCTTCTTGGGGAAGATGGGGGTAAATTGGTCCTTGCCGTACTGGCGCTGGACCTCCACACGGTCCTTGTCAGCAATGGGCCACAGGCTCTTGAAAATCATCTCCGGCTGGCTGGAGA
Organism: uncultured Desulfobacterales bacterium; assembly: GCA_964522695.1. Taxonomy (GTDB): domain Bacteria; phylum Desulfobacterota; class Desulfobaccia; order Desulfobaccales; family 0-14-0-80-60-11; genus VGSQ01. The sequence continues at coordinate 8,551 of CAZFWX010000081.1, read as the reverse complement.
GGAAAATGACGCCCCGGGGATCCACGAGACAAATCAAGGAATTGCCCTTCTGCCCGGCGGCTTGCAGTTCCTTGGTGATATTGTCCAGGGAAACCTTCACCACTGCGACGCCCAATACGGTCCTTTTCTGGGGGTCATACACGGGATGGCTGACGTAGTAGCCCGGGACCTTGGAGGTCACCCCCATGGCGAAATACCGGCCGATCTCTCCATGGAAGGCGTCCTTGAAATAGGGACGAAAGGCGTAGTTCTTGCCCACGAAGCTGTCCGGTTCGCGGCGGTTGGAGGAAGCGATGGTGTCTCCGCCCCGGTCCATGAGATAGCAGACCGAGGCCCCCAGATTGTCCCGGACGCGGTCCAGAGCGGTGTTGATCTTGTCAAGATCTCCTTCTCTCAGGAGGCGCAAATAGAACCCCATCTGGGGCGACTCCGCCAAGCCTCTGACGCCGTCTTCCATGCGCTTGAACTCGGTGTTGAGCCGGTTCACCACGATGGCGGCATAGCCCTGGGCCTCGGCCCGGGTTTTCTCCTGGGTAGTCTGGGCCCATTGCCCCAGGTAGAGCGTGAGGGCGCTGCCCAGACCCAGGATGAGTGCCAGGCTGGCCAGCAGGGCGAATAGGTACCGGGTGCGGTAGCGGGTGTCCCGCTGGACCCCTTCCCCTGAAGACTGCGGCAGGAAGCCATAGATGCCCGCAGCCATGCCGAAGGCCAGCAGGCCCTGGCAAAATTCCAGGGGCACGCCTAGGGAACGCAGCAGGAAATCCTGATGAAAGGTGGAAGAGGCGGGCAGCAGATGACCGGGGAGAAACAGGGCTGAGGTCAGCGAAAACAGGCCCAGGCTGATGGCCGCGGTGAGGCTGCCGCTTCGTTCTCCGGCCGGGAACTGGCGGCCGGCTGCGACCAGCGCCGCGGTGGCCCATAATCCTCCCACCAGGCCCAGGGTGTAGCGGCTGGCCACTTCGATGCCGCTCCAGCCTTTCAAGCCGCCCAAGGCGGTGAGCATGAGGATCAGCGCCAGGAGCCAGAATCCCGAATCCCGGCCCTGGACCCGGGACATGCCGGCCCGGCCGAATTCCGTTAAAAACAACCAGGAGATCATGAGCAGAACTGTGCCGGCGATTTTTAAAGAAAACGGCTCATCCATATTCATGGACGCCAGAGATACCCAGGCGGCCAGGCCCTGGGCCAGGGCGAACAGCCCGAACCAGTGCCAGGGCAGGCGTTGGGACGAGTCCGCCCGGAACAGGAAGGAGACGGCTAAGACCAGGAAAAAGGCCAGTCCTTTAAAGAAAAAGATGTAGTCCATCTGGCCTTGGAATAAATCATAGAGAACATTGCCTGTCATGGAGTACTCCTCCCTCGTACCCAGGTTGTCTTGGCTGAATGCGGCCAATCCAACCGGCAATCAAAAAATTTGGCTCTAAAAAGAGTGCTGGCGATTTCTCCTGACCCATATAATCACGATAGTAAATGTCTTAAGAAAAGACATCTCTTGTAAATGTAGTAATGTCTGTCTGAGCTAATGACAAACCCGCATTTTATTCTCCATGATTATGTTTTTTAAATTCTTTTGCGAAAGTCGCATCATTTTCTTGCCAATCTGCTCGAAACATTTCACAATCCTATTGGTTCTCTCCATAAGTAACAGGGGTGCCATTTGATTAATGGCCACTTCGACGACCGGATCGTAAAAAATATGCCCCAAAACTTCCGGTTTCACATTCAAAAAGTCCTTACAGACAATTTGAATAATGTCCGGACAGCGCAAATCCTGTTCATTTTTCACCATGTTGGGCACCAGAAAGACCCGGTAGCTCTTGACCAGTTGCGCCAACGGAAAATAACTTGCCGGCGCCGCCTGCCGCACCTTGGCCAACAGATCATCCATGGACGCGGGCTCCTCATCTGCCGCCTCCGCATCGCCGTATACCATGGAGATAATCTCGTCTTCCTTGGGAAACTGACGGGAAATCTTGCGGAACAGGGCGCACTTGACAAAGCCGTAGACATTCTGCAGCGAGGTGGACAGGCCGGTGAACACGGCTATTTTCCCGGGAGAATGGTTAAACAGGTCCAGGGTGTTGAACGAGGTTCCTGCGCCCAGGTCGATGAGCACGAAGTCTGCGGGCAGCTCCTCCAACTCCCGGAAAAGCCGGACTTTTTGAAAATAGGTCGGGTTGGCGGCGCCCAGGATATCATCGGCTCCGCAGATAAGGCTGATTCCCTCAATGGCAGAGGGCACCACAATGTCTTCCAGGCGGGTCACCCGGCGCAGCAGGAAATCCTCCAGGTTCCTCTGCGGCAAGCCCACCCCCATCATGGTGTGGAGGTTGGCGCCCCCCAGGTCGCCGTCCAGGAGGATCACCCGGTTTCCCCAGCGGGCCAGCGTGAGGCCCAGGGCCATGGTGAAAACGCTCTTACCCACACCGCCCTTGCCGCCGCCGATGCTCCAAAGTTTCATGTGCCCACCGTGTTGCATATCGTAGCCTTAGCAGCCGGTTCCCCACCGGTCCTTGGCTGCAGACCCAGCCAGATTTCTCATTATTCCCGGTCCCGCCTAGCCCCGGGGTTTGGGAATGTCCTCCGGCGGCGCCGCGCCTGAGCGGACCAGCCGTAAAATCATGCTGTAGCAATCCTGCAGCAGAAGGAGGGTGTCCGGATCGGAAAGATCTTGATGTTCCTCTAAAAACTTATCCATGGAGGAGAGCAGTTCCTGTAACTCGGCCAGGTTGTCCGCTGGCATCCGCGGCAAACCATCCCGCCACGCCTTTTGTGGAGGAGGGGCCTGCTTCTCCCGGCCAGGAGGGAAATCGGCCGGATTCTCTGACCTGGGGGATAAGGGGGAAAGTTCCAGGTTGCTGAGGCGTTGCTCCAATTCCAGGATCTTGGCGGCCCAGGGGGGTAATTCCGGCAGCGGGTCTTCCGGGGAGCTGTCCTCCGGCGGACCGCTGCTCCCTCCTGCGGTCAGTTCCGCAGCCGGCGGCAATGCGTCTGCAGGACGTATGATCCCGGCCATTTCCGCCCTGTCGGGCAAAGCGTCTGCCGCCTTCGGATTTCTCCCGAAGATGAATCCGCAACTTTCCAGGAGAATTAATATTTCCGGGCAGGGATGGCCGGGCGGCTGTTCCCAGGGAGAGTTGATCCAGCGCCACAGGTCCAGGCTGGAGGTTTCCCGGGAAGGCGGAGCCAGCACGAGGTTCCCGGGCCGCACCACCGACAGGAGGCCCCCGCTGTCGTCGGCGGGATTTTCCGCCGCAAAATGCCAGGTGGGCGGCAGCACCAGGAAGTGGTGTTCCCAGGCATCCCCGCACCGGGCGATGCAGGCCGAGCGCCAGTCTCCCAGGCTGGCCTCCAGATCCTTGACCAGTTTGGCGTGCATCCGGAAGACGAAGAGGGACGCCTGGGGCTCCAGGCGGAGGGCCAGACGCACCGGAATCTCCTGCAAGGCCAAGTCCATCAGGAAGTTGATCCAGGTGGTGTCCGGCTGGCGAAAGTCCACCTTCAGATCGGCGCCGGCATGGCCCTCCAGGGCCACGGGAGACCATCCCAGTTTTTGATAGCGGGCCGCGAACTGGGCCAAGGTCTTGATGTCATCCAGGTTTTTCCGGGCCTGGCTGATCCGGTCCAGTTCCTGGGAGCCCACTTTTATGGAAAATTGACGTGATGCCGGTTCCCGGGCCCGCACGGTCATGTCTGCTTTCCTTGTCATTGGCGTTCTATCTATAAATATTGGCAAAATCAATTTCGAGATTCAAATTCGGTGCGGTGGGGATGGCCAACACCCTTTCCGCCACCGGCACGCCGGATTTCTGATGGTAAAGTTGTAAAAATTCCACTGCCAGGTTCTGATAATCTACGGAGCCGCTGCTGTGGGGATCAAAATCAAAGACGGCCTTCTGGGCGATCTGGGCCTGGTTGAGGGCTTCGTTCCGCATGATGATGGTCTGAAACACCTTCTGCCAATATGGCCTGATTTCCTCCAGGACATACTGGTTGGTGACCCGGTTGCGCCGGTCATACATGGTCAAGAGGATGCGGAAATGATCCTCGCTAAACATGTCCTGGGACGTGAGTTCCTTCACGCTGGCCACCGTGGTGAGCAAATCAGCCAGACCGTCCAGGGAATAGCGGGAAATCTGACAGGGAATGATGATGAAGTCCGAGGCGTACAGGGCGTTGATGGTCAAAACCCCCAGGGAGGGAGGGCAATCAATGAGAATGAAGTCATACGGCAAGCCCTCCAGAGCCTGATAGAGAATGGCTTCCCGGAAAATGCGGGTGTAGATCTGCTCCGCCACATTGGCCAGATGAATATCAGTGGGCGCCAGTTCCAGGTTGGGAATATAGGTGGCCATGGTGATGTCCCCCGCGGATTTCCGGGGTATGCTCATGACCTGCGCCATGGATTCCAGGATGCTGTCCGGATCAATGCCGACGCCGATGGTGGTGTGGCCTTGGGGGTCCAGATCCACCAGCAGGGTGGCAAATCCCAAATAGGCCAGGGCCGCTCCCAGGTTGATGGTGGTGGTGGTCTTGCCGGTCCCGCCCTTCTGATTGATGATGGACACCAGGAAAGAGGTTTTCTTGCCGGGAACTTCCCGGACAGATCTTTTTCCACCGGACTTCTTTTTTCTCCCATGCACCTGTTTCCACAGGTCCCACAAGGTCTCTTGCGCCTTTAGGCTCATGGGCTCCCCCTTCTATGGCCCGGATGGGTTTTCCTGGCATCCGCCTGATTGGGACTGGTCCGGACGGAGGCTCCCCTCGTCGATCCCTGCCCGCCCTTCTTAAGATCGTCCGGCATGGCCGTATCCCCCCGCCTGCGTCCGCCGGGGGAGATGTCACTGGTCATGATCCGGTGTCGATGGCACTGTGAAAAAGATATTTCTGGCCGAGGCGCCGTGAAGGAAGTAGGGAAAAGCGGAGAAAAGCGAACACATCCCGCCGCCTTGTCTTCCTCTTGCAGCGGTAACTGCCGGGAAGCAAAGCAGAGGTGCCAGGTTACCAGGCATGGATAACCTGATGGCATGTCCCCCCCCTGGGCTGACTCGGTCAGGTCGTCCTCCCCCCCGGGTGAGACCGCCCAAATCAGCTTATTTTACTGATGGCGGATAAATTACCAAAAGTCAAGTTGAAAAATCGACTTTTGAAAATATTTTTCAGAATTCAACAGAAAATGCGTCGAAAAGATAATCGTAGCGGAACGGTCGCACAATAGTTTCCCCAGAAGGAGGGGGTCGTCAAGAGGGAAGTCGGCCGCCATTGACAGTGTCAGGATAGTCTTGACTGAAAAATTTTGAAGACCCGCGTTCGAAGGCGGCATGTGATTGGAGGAATCTGGTGCGGCAACACCATATTCAGGGAGACCATCATTATAATTGGCGGTAAAAATGAGTCCGCTTTACGCTAAATGGACTCCAGATCTCCTCAGAAAAGCAGGACGCAATACAGACAATCCTGGTGCTGACGGGAAAAGGCGAAAGGGGAGGGAAGGGGCGCAGGGGCAAAAAAATGGAGGCGGCAACCGGATTCGAACCGGTGAATAACGGTTTTGCAGACCGCTGCCTTACCTCTTGGCTATGCCGCCCGAAAAAAACTGGAGCGGGAAACGGGATTCGAACCCGCGACTTCAACCTTGGCAAGGTTGCACTCTACCACTGAGTTATTCCCGCCCACCTGTAAATTTTGGCAAATTCCCCGGCCTTGTCAAGGGGAAATTTTCACTAACTCCGCCGGCAGGGCTTACCCGGTCAGTCAACCTGTCAGGATTTCACGCTAAATGCACCATCTCCCGGGCTTTGGGTGAATTTACCCCCTTATTCCGGCCCAAACAAGGGGACCAGGCGAAACCGTTTCACATCCACCAACCCCCGGTCGGTGAGTTTCAGTTCGGGGATGACTTCCAGGGCCAGGAAGGACAGGACCATAAAGGGTTCGGGCAGGGTCCCGCCCAACTCCCGGCAGGCCCGGTTCAGGCCCTCCCAGGCCGTAGCCGTGGCCGCGAGAGGAGTGAGGCTCATGAGGCCGGCGATGGGCAGGGGCAGATCCGCCAGGACCCGGCCGCCGGCTGCCACCGCCATGCCTCCCCCCAGTTGCGCCAGATGGCGGGCGGCAGCCACCATGTCCTCATCAGACGCGCCCATGACGATGAGATTGTGGCAGTCGTGCGCCACGGTGGAGGCCAAAGCGCCCATTTTCAGGCCGAATCCCTGGACCAGACCCAGGCCCACGTTGCCGGTGCCGCGATGGCGCTCCGCCACCGCCACCTTGAGGATGTCCCGTTGGGGATCCGCGGCCAGGCGGCCGTTTGCCGCAGGCGCAGGCAGCACCAGCTTTTTCGTCAGGATTTGTCCGGGAATGAGCCCCATGACTTTGACCACCTCTCCCTCCACCGGCGGGGACAGTGAGGCGGCTGTAAGATTTTTGATTTCCCAGGAACCTGGGGCCTGCGGCAGGGCGGACGGAGCAAAATCTTTCCGGATGTGCCCATCTTCCACCAGGAGCCTGCCCCGTTTCCATACCCGGCTCACGGAGAAGTCCTCCAGGTTCTCCAGCGCCACAATGTCGGCCAGCAGGCCCGGCGCCAGCGCCCCCCGGTCCCGCAGACGGAAATACTCCGCCGCATTGAGGGTGACCAGGCTGAGGGCCATGACGGGGTCCAGGCCGCACGAAACGGCCATACGCAGCAGATGGTCCAGGTGACCCCGGTGGAGCAAATCCAAAGGGTGGCAGTCATCGGTCACCAGGAGGGTGCGCCGCAGGGCCGCGGGCGGCACTGCGGGCAGAAGGTCTCCCAGGTTCCGGGCGAGGCTGCCCTCCCGCACCATGAGGTAGAAGCCCAGGCGCAGTTTTTCCAGGGCCTCGGCTGCCTCGGTGCATTCATGGTCCGAGCCGATGCCCGCGGCCCGGTAAGCATTCAAGGCTTTGCCGGAGAGCAGCGGGGCGTGGCCGTCCACCACCTTTCCCCGGAAGGCGGCGATTTTCTTGAGCAGGCCAGCATCGCCGGCCACGATCCCGGGGAAGTTCATGACCTCGGCCAGCCCCAGGACCCGGGGATGGTCCCGGTAGGGGGCCAGATCCTCGGCCTCCAGGACGGCCCCGGACGTGCCCAGGGTGGAGGCGGGCACGCAGGAGGGGGCGACAAAGAAGAAATCCAGGGGGAGACCCTCAGTGGCCTCAAGAAAGTAGTCCAGCCCCCGGGAGCCCCAGATATTGCAGATTTCATGGGGATCGGCCACCACGGTGGTGGTCCCCCGGGCCAGGAGGGCCCGAGCCAGTTCCCCGGGAGAAAGCAGGCTGCTTTCCAGGTGCAGATGGCCGTCGATGAAGCCGGGAACCAGGCAGGCCCCGTCCACCTCCAGCCGGGGGCCGGCGTACTCCCCCAGGCCGGCGATGCAGCCGTCGGCAATGGCCACATCCTGCTCCAGCCATTCCCCGGTATAGACGCAGGCCACGCGGCCGCCGCCGATCACCAGGTCGGCCGGGGCTTCACCGCGCGCGACCTTGAGACGCTTTGTCAAAATTTCACTATCCATTCCTTATCCCGCTTTCCTGGAAATTACCTCATCACTGGTGGCGCAGGCTTTCCAGCCTGTGCGCGTGGCGGGCGGGACGCCCGCCCCAGCATGGTCATGATTATGAGGGAGCCGCAAACTTCTGAGCGATTGCTAAGAAAAATGAAGCAGGGCGGGAAAGCGAAGCGCATCCCGCCTTGGGCATCGGGCAGGCTGGAATCCCTGCGTCACCAGTAGCGCTATTCCTTCAAAACCCCCTGCCGCCGTCTCACCCATTTGCGCATTTCCTCAGCCGCCAGTAATAGCACGGCAAACGGCGCCAGCAGGAGCCAAATATGCCAGGGCAGCGGCGCGGTGCCAAAAATCGCCTGCCCCCAGGGGTGATAGACGATAAAAAGGGCGATGAGCATTTCCGAGGCAATGCCGAACAAAATGAGGCGGTTGGAAAAGAAGCCGAGGCTGAAAACCGACTCGTTGAATGAGCGGCAGGCGAAGACGTTGGCGATCTGGGTGACGATGATGCCGGCCAGGCAGGCGGTGGTGGCCATGAGATAGAGGGGCGCGGTGGCCGCCAAAGTCTGGCCCCACTGCCAGCCGCCCAGGTGCAGAACTGCAAAAAAGCCGAACATGCCGGCCGCAGCTTCGATGGGCCCCAGAAAGAGATAAGCCCGGCTCAACAGCGGGAGATTCAACAGTCGTTCTCCCGGTTCCCGGGGGGGCTGCCGCATAACTTCGGCAGTGGGCTTTTCCGCTCCCAGGGCCAGGGCGGGGAACATGTCCGTCCCCAGATCCACGGCCAGGATCTGCATGATGGTGAGGGGCAAAGGAATGCCCAGCAGCACATAGGCGATATACGGCACGATTTCCGGGATGTTGGAGGCCAGGATATAGGTGATGAACTTGCGGATGTTGCCGAAGACCGCCCGGCCTTCTTCAATGGCGTTGACAATGGTGGCGAAATTGTCGTCCAGGAGCACCATGTCCGCGGCCTCCCGGGCCACGTCCGTGCCGATCACCCCCATGGCGATGCCGATGTC
>CAZFWX010000080.1:3200-15629 GCA_964522695.1 uncultured Desulfobacterales bacterium | reverse complement strand
CATGCACCCGCGCGGGGGGGGGCTGTCTTTTGCCGGTGGGGTTGGGGGCTTGGGTTGTCAGACCCCTCCCCCCTCCCCCACACCTCCTCCCCCCACCCCTTAGGCGGGTTGGGAGGGGGGTGTGGGGGGAGGGCAGGGAGGTCACCTCACTGGCCCTCCCCCCATAAAAATACACTCAATTATTTGCCACCGATGCTGAGAATTGAGAATTTATCCCACTATTTCGGCGGCCTGTGCGCGGTGAGCGACTTCCACTTGGAGGTGGGCCCAGGCGAATTGGTGGGCCTCATCGGCCCCAACGGCGCGGGCAAGACCACGGTGTTCAATCTTCTCACCGGGGTTTTCCGGGTGAGTCAGGGAAGGATTGTCTTCGCCGGCGAGGACATCACCCGTTGGCCCAGCAGCCGCATCACCGCCCATGGCATGGCCCGCACCTTCCAGAACATCCGCCTCTTCAAAGACCTCTCCGCCTTGGACAACGTGCGCCTGGGAGCCTTTGCCCGGCACGATTACAGTCTCTGGGGGGCGCTGACCCGCAGTCCCGCCTGCCGGCGGGAAGAGGCCCGCTGGACCGGCCTGGCCTGGGACTTCCTGGCCCGCTTCAATCTTTCGGGGTACGCCCACACCCCGGCCCGCCACCTGCCGTACGGCGAGCAGCGCCGCCTGGAAATGGCCCGGGCCCTCATCGCCGGGCCCCGGCTGCTGCTCCTGGATGAGCCCGCGGCGGGCATGAACCAGGCCGAAGCCGAGGGTCTGATCCACCTCATCCGGGATATCAAAGACGAATTCGACCTCACCATTATCCTGATCGAGCACCAGATGCGGGTGGTGGTGAACCTGTGCCAGCGGGTCACGGTCCTGGACTTCGGGGTCATCATCGCCCACGGCCCGCCCGCCGAAATTCAGCACCATCCCGCGGTCATCGAGGCCTATTTAGGCAAAGACGGCGCCCTCCTGGAGGAAGACGCGTGACCGCCCCGCCGCTTTTATCCGTCCAGGACCTGTGGATCGCCTATGACCGCATCATGGCGGTGCGGGGGGTTACCTTCCACGTGGGCCGGGGCGAAATCGTCACCCTCATCGGCGCCAACGGCGCGGGCAAGTCCTCCATCCTGGGGGCCATCTCCGGCCTGTTGCCCGTGCACCGCGGCAGCATTGTCTTTGACGGGACGGATTTAAGCGGCCTGCCGGCGCACCGCCGCCCCGCCGCCGGCATCGCCCACGTGCCGGAGGGCCGGGGCAACTTCGGCAACCTCACCGTGCTGGAAAACCTGCGTCTGGCCGCCTTTGCCCGGCAGGACCAGAAAATCGCCGCGGACCTGGAGGCCGTGTTCAGCCTCTTTCCCCGCCTGGACGAGCGGCGCCACCAGTGGGCCAACACCCTTTCGGGCGGCGAGCAGCAGATGCTGGCCGTGGGCCGGGCCCTCATGACCCGGGCTCGCCTGCTCCTTCTGGACGAACCCTCCATGGGTCTGGCGCCGCTTTTGGTGCGGGAGATCTTCCGGGTCATCCATCGCTTAAATAAGGCCGGATCCACCATCCTGCTGGTGGAGCAAAATGCCCACCTGGCCCTGGAAATCGCCCACCGGGCCTATATCCTGGAGACCGGGGAAATCTCCCTGGCCGGCCCTGCCGCGGAATTGCGGGAACATCCGCAGGTTTTGGACGCCTACCTGGGCGGAGTGTAAATTCAAAACCAGGGGCTCATCGCTGGGAAAAGATCGGCCCCCTCAGTCCCATCCCTTGATAAAATTAATCACCATAGTCCATAAATGCACTTTTCCCCCCTCCAAGGCTTGGTTTTTAAGGAAATGAGGTATAGATTTTAAAATACACGGAATACGCCGGGATGGGGCCGTCTTCGCCCCGCCAGGCGTTGCCGCATTACCCCGGGAGGTGCAGAAGCCGGGCGGGTTTGGCATTCTCCCCCTTCTGCCCGTCTCCTGGTTTTCCTTTGAGGAGGATGTCAACCAAATGGGTACGTGTTCACATGCCGGCGAGGGCGGCGCCTGCGCCACCTGCGGCGACACCAAGACTCAGGAAGAGCAGGCCTTAGCCCGCACTCTGCGCAATATTCGCCACAAGATCCTGGTCATGAGCGGCAAGGGGGGGGTGGGCAAAAGCAGCGTCGCCGTCTCCCTGGCCCTGGCCCTGGCCCGCCGGGGCTTCACCGTGGGCCTCATGGACGTGGATATCCACGGCCCCAACGTCCTGCGCATGCTGGGGTTGAAGGACCCCTTCGATCTTACCTCCGGGCAGTTTCCGCTGCCCCCGGAGATCTTTCACAATCTCAAGGTCATCTCCATCGAAGTTTTGATGCGCAACCGGGACCTGGCCGTCATCTGGCGGGGCCCCCTGAAGCACCAGCTTATCCGCCAGTTTCTGACCGAGGTGCAGTGGGGCTTTTTGGACTATCTGGTCATCGACGCGCCCCCTGGCACCGGCGATGAGCCCATGAGCGTGGCCCAGACCATCCCCGAGGCCCGGCCGCTTATCGTCACCACGCCCCAGGAGATTTCCCTGGCCGACGTGCGCAAGTCCATCGACTTCTGCCAGAAAGTGAACATGCAGATGCTGGGCATCGTGGAGAACATGAGCGGGTATGCCTGCCCTCACTGCGGCAAGGACCTGCCCCTGTTTAAGAAGGGCGGCGGCGAACGCACCGCCCAGGCTGCGGGCGTGCCTTTCCTGGGCTCCCTGCCCTTCGACCCGCGGGTGGTGGAGGCCGCGGACCAGGGCCAGCTTCTTGCCTTGGCCGAAGAAGACACCGCCTTTTTCCAGGGTTTGCGGCCCATAGTGAGCTACATCGAAAAGGTCCTGCCGCCCAAGCCGGCGCGGGAGCCGGGTGTCAGCATCTTTGCCGTGCCGGTGGCCGACGGCCAGGTTGCGCCCAAATTTTCCCTGGCCCCTCAGTTCGCCTTGATCACGGTGAAGAATGGCGCCATCCAAGGGAAGCAGATGCTGGACACGCCGCCGGAGATCGCCGAATTGCCCGCCTGGCTGGAGAGCCTCAACGTATCCCATGTGCTGGCCGGGGATTTGGGGGAAGGCCCCCGGGAAGTGCTGAAAAAGAAGGGCATCGAGGTGATTACCGAGGTCGCTGCCGGCGACCCGGAGGCGCTGGTCCTGCGGTATGCCGGGTAGAATCAGTTGATTGGCGGGGGACCGGGGCCACAGGGTCCTCCGGTCCCCTTACCCGGCGCCGCCGCCCTGTCGTTCCCGGTAGTGCCGTTTCAAAGTCAAAAAAAGAGGGCGGTGAGGATGAGGGGGATTAAGGGAAATCCCCCGAACACCCGGTGAAAGGGGTAGGCCTCCAAGGGCGCCAGCCAGCCGAGCACCAGGAGAACCTTCTCACCGGCATGTCATCCCTGTTCCAGCCCTTCCAAAGCCAGCCAGGTCAGGGGCAGGGCCAGCAGCGCAAGGTCGTAATAATAAGCCTGGGGAGTGGCCAAAAGACTTCCCAGGACCACCCCCGCATACCGGAGGCGCTCCGGGCCTGGTATGCGCCAGAGCCACAACACGCCGCCGCACACCGCCGCCGTCACCAGCCCCTGGAGGAACCAGGCCCAGTGCTGCCCCAGGCCGGCCAGCATCGCCGCGGCATACACCGAGATCATCTTTTCCCAGAGAGGGCCGGCCTTGCCCAGCAGGTCCAGGGAACGGCCCAGACTCTGACAGAACTCCGGCCACACGGACCATCCGAAGACCAGGGAACTGACCGCCGCCAATCCCGCCACAGAAAGGCAGGCGCCGCCCAAAGCCCGCCAGTGGCCACCCGCTACCAGGGCCAGGGGCAGAAGCAGGGCCAGGTGCGGCTTGTAGCTCAGGCAGCCCAGGACCAGTCCGGCGCTCCAGGGGCGGGCTTTCAGGAGAAGCAGTCCTGCGCCCCATAATCCCGCCGTCAAAAAGCCGTTCTGACCATTGAGTGCGTTTAAGAAAACCGCGGGAAAAGCCAGGCTGAGCCACACCCCCAAAAAATGGGCGGGCAGACGGGGCATCGCCAGCAGATAGAAAACCAACGTAGCGGCCAGCCAGACGGCCAGCGCCGCCGTATAGGGCATTAGGGACAGGGGGTACACCAGCAACAGGAAGGAAGGGGGATAAACCCAGCGATAATTTAATTGTCCCCCAATAATTTTTTGATATTCCTGCTGATAAACAGACTCATCATAGTTTTGCCGGGCGCCTTGAGCCCGGGTTACCGCCGAAGCCACGTAAAACTGGGAAAAATCCCCCCCCACTGGGCTGCCTGCGGCATTGAGGAGGCCAGCACCTTTGCCCATCAGCGGCCCCCACAGGGTCCAGAGCATTAGCAGAAAGAAGCAGAGGAATAGGATGACGCAGAAACCGAGAAGAGCCGGGAACAAATCTCGACGGGATGGCCGCTGCATGCCGGATGCTCTGTGTCCCTCATTCTCCGGGAAAGAATCAAATGAAGGGGGTAGCGATGGTCACCGGGCGTTCCCCCGGGGGCAGCTTGGCTTGCCCCATGGTCTCTTACAGAGAGAGTGCGCCTCACTCCACCCAGTAATTGGGCGCTTCCTTCATGATGATGACGTCGTGCACGTGCGACTCCCGCAGGCCCGCCGGGGTGATGCGCACGAACCGTGCCTTCTCCTGGAGTTCGGCGATGGTCTTGGCGCCCACGTAGCCCATACCGGAGCGCACCCCACCCACCAACTGGTAGATGACGTCGGCCAGCCGGCCCCGGGAGGGCACCCGGCCGACGATGCCTTCTGGCACCAGCTTGGACTCGACGTCGCACTCGTCCTGGCCATAGCGGTCCCGGCTGCCCGCCTTCATGGCTTCTTCGGAGCCCATGCCCCGGTAAATCTTATAGCTGCGCCCCTGGAAGATCACCGTCTCCCCCGGGCTCTCCTCGGTGCCGGCAAAGAGACCGCCGATCATCACTGCGTCCGCGCCCGCAGCCAGGGCCTTGGTGACGTCGCCCGAATACTTGATGCCGCCGTCGGCGATGATGGGCACGTCCGCCTTCCGGGCCTCCTGAGCGCATTCCCTGACGCCGGTGAGTTGGGGCACGCCAACCCCGGCGATGACCCGGGTGGTGCAGATGGAGCCCGGCCCCACGCCCACCTTCACCGCGTCTGCGCCCGCAGCGATGAGGTCCCGCGTGCCCTCTGCGGTGCCGATGTTCCCGGCGATGAGCTGCACTTCGGGGAACTGCCGCTTGGTATCCCGGACGGCGTCCAACACCCGCTGAGAGTGCCCGTGGGCCGTGTCAATGGCGATGACGTCGGCCCCGGCCTTAACCAGCGCGGCCAGCCTTTCCTCCCGGTCGGCCCCCACGCCCACCGCCGCCCCCACCCGCAGCCGGCCGAATTCGTCCTTGCAGGACTGGGGGTACTTCTTGATCTTCTCGATATCCTTGATGGTGATGAGCCCCTTGAGCTCGAAGTTGTCGTCCACCACCAACAGTTTTTCGATGCGGTAGCGGTGCAAGAGGGCCTTGGACTCCTCCAGGGTGATGCCCACGGGCCCGGTGATCAGGCGCTCCTTGGTCATGACCTCCCGCACCTTCTGGTCGAGGTTCGTTTCAAAGCGCAGGTCCCGGTTGGTGACGATGCCCACCAGACGGCGGCCTTCCACTACCGGGATGCCGGAGATGCGATAGCGCTGCATGACCGCCAGCACTGCGGCGATGCTTTCATCGGGGCCGATGGTCACCGGGTCGATGATCATGCCGCTTTCCGACTTTTTCACCTTCTCCACTTCCAGGGCCTGGGCCTCGGGACTCAGGTTCCGGTGAATAATGCCGATGCCCCCCTGCCGGGCCAGGCTGATGGCCGTGTCAGCCTCGGTGACCGTGTCCATGGCCGCGCTCAGGATGGGAATGTTCAAACGAATCTGGCGGGTCAGCCGGGTGGATAAATCCGCCTCTCCAGGCATCACCGCGGACGGCCCCGGCAATAACAACACATCATCAAAGGTCAACGCATAGGGAATCGCCTCTTGGGCCATCGGTCTGCGCTCCTGTTCACATGAGATTGGGGAAAGAGAAGGATAAGAACTCCCTGGCCTTTCCTATGAGTCTTTCATATCGCTTCTTATATGCCGCGATTTCTCTTAAACCAGAAAAAATGTGGAGCAGGCGCCCTCGCCTGCAATATACAGCCGAGGGCGGCTGTTCTACCTAATTTTCACGGAGATCTCAATTTGGGATGATCTTTAGGCTGGTTCGTAACTATCCAGTCAGATCCAGCAGCACGCCTTCCAGGAGTCCGGCATCGCTGACAGTGAGAGCCTCCTGCCGGCACGCTCGCATGATGGCCAGGACGATGAGGACCCCGGCCACCATCACCCCCGCCTTTTTTGCCTCCAAACCGGGCAGCAGAGCGCGCTGGGCCTCGGGAAGACGGCTCATGAGGGCCGCCAGTTCCTCCACCCGGCCCCGGGTGAGCGCCAGATTGTTCACCCGCTCAGGGTCATAGGCGGTCATCTGAAGTGACATGGCCGCCAACGTGGTCACTGCGCCGGCCGTCCCCACCAGGCGCCCCGGCCCCGGGAACAAACCGGCGAAATGATCTTGCCAGAAGTCCCCCAGGAGTCTATCCAACTCAGCTTTTAAGGCCGCCACCCTGGCAGGCGCGGGCGGATCCCCCAGGGGCCGGGCCTGGCTCAGGGTGAGGACGCCCAGGGGGAGGCTCTTGAGCACCGGCTCCTTCCCCGGCCGCACCAAGGCGAATTCGGTGCTGGCGCCGCCCAGATCGAAGACCACCACCGGGCCCCGGGCCAATACCTGCGGGTTTAAAACCGACAAAACCCCGGTCAGGGTCAGGCGGGCCTCTTCTTCTGGAGCCAGCACGTCCACCGGCCAGGGCCAGACCGTCTTCAGTTCGGCCAGAAAATCTTCCCGGTTCCGGGCTTGGCGCACCGCCTGGGTGGCCACCGCCCGGACCCGCTCAATCACTTGTTCCTTAATTTCCCGGGCGAAACCGGCAACCGCGGCCAGGGTCCGGGCCGTGGCCGCCGGGGCCAGGTCGCCGGTCTGGTTCAGACCCTCCGCCAGCCCGGTGATCTCCCGCCCCCGATGGACGATGCGGCAACTTCCCGCCCCGCCGCTCTCGGCCACCGCCAGGCGCACCGTCAAACTCCCCAAATCCAGAGCGGCTAGGCGCATCATGATGTTCGTGGAGGAACGAGGGCCTATGGTGTCTAAAATGCCATTTCAGAAAAACTTTTTTAAATACCGAAAGACTGAGAAATCCCCCTCCCCTGGTGGGAGGGGGTTAGGAGGAGGGGGATTTTCCTCCAGGGAATCCTTCTCCTTGCTCAGGAATTTACCACCCCCACCCCAGCCCTCCCCCATCCAGGGGGAGGGAGAACCTGGCCGATATCCCCCGGGAACCATAGAAAGTTCTTCGTGAAATGCTCCCCTTATTCCCTTTCCCCAGCCTCCGCCAAAGCGTAAATATCCGGCAAAGTGCGGTCCCGTTCCCCGCAGTCCAGGCCATAGCCCACCAAAAAGCCCCGCTCCACGGTGAAGCCCACGTAGTCCAGGGGCACGTCCACTTCCCGGCGTTCCTTTTTATCCACCAGGCAGCAGGCCTTCAGGGTGCGCGGGTTCCGGGCCAGGAGGTGCCGCCGCAGAAAATCCAGGGTAAGGCCCAGATCCACGATGTCCTCGACAATGAGGACGTCCCGGCCCTCCAGGGGAATTTCCACGTCCTTGGTGACCTTCACGTCCCGGGACGAGGTGGTGCCCGCGCCGTAGCTCTTCAGGCGCACGAAATCCACTTCCAGGGGCACGGTCAGCAACCGGGACAGATCCGCCAGGAAGATAAAAGCCCCGTTCAAGACCCCCACCAAAACCAGGTCCCGCCCATGATAATCCCGGCTGATCTTTTCGGCCAACTCGGCCACCCGCAGGGCAATATCCTGGCGGGAAATCACCAATTGCCGCCGCCTTTCCATGCACTCTCCTGGTAGCCAGCGAGGACCCCGGGACGAAACCGTCAGGGCACCCCCATTTCTCCCCGTTAAACCTTGAACATATGCAATACCGGCGCGATTGTCAAACCATCCGCATGGACCTGAAGAGTGGTTGAGAAGGAGTGTCTGGGTGCGCGGAGGCCAACTCCCCCTTACGGCTCCTGGACCTAAGGTCATCTCCCCTACAACTTGGTGCGCTTGAAAATAAACTCGGGCAGGTTTTTGATTATCATCATGACCCAGCGCCACAGGGATTTGGTGTAGATGACGTCCTTGCCTTTCTTGTAGGCCCGGTAGATGTCCTCGGCCACCTCATCCGGAGATGCGGTAAAAAACCCCGGAAGGCTCAGGTGTTCCGTCATCTTGGTCTGGATAAAGCCCGGCAGCACGGTCATCACCCGCACCTGGTGGCGGCTCAAACGATGACGCAGGCCGCTCAGGTACGTGCTCAAAGCTCCTTTGGCGGCGCCGTAGATGTAGTTGCTCTGGCGTCCCCGCTCCCCGGCCACGGAGCTTATGGCGATGATGAAACCATGGTTGCGCCGGGCGAAATCTGCGGCCACGATCTCCAGGATGCTCACCGCACCCAGAAAATTGGTCTCGATAATTTTCCTGGCCTCGTCAAAATTGCGCTGGGCTTCCTGCTGATTCCCCAGGTAGCCGAAAGCCAAGACCACGCCGTCGGGCTTGGGGTCGAGGGCCGCGTAAAAACCGGCGTGGGAGGCATAGTCCGTGGCGTCGAAGGCCAGGGGGAGGGCCTCCACCTGCCCCCGCACGGCCAGGTCCCGGGCCCGTTTTTCCAGGACCTCCAGGTCCCGGGAGGCCAGGTAGAGGTGGGCCTTTTCCTCCTGCGCGAATTTTTTGGCCACGGCGTGGGCGGTGTCCGCGTTGGCCCCCAGAACCAGCAGGTACATGGTCACACTCCCAACCGGCGGGATTGCCGGGAATTGAATTTTTTTGGCAGGCCGCAGCGCTCCCGCAAAGCCACAAATTCGGGCCAGCGGGGGTACATGCTCCGGAACACCTTCCGGGTCAGGCGTACGTCCTTTGCCAGGTAGAGGCGGCCCCCGTGGTCCAGAACGATGCGGTCCAGTTCGTCCAGGAGGGGAAAAAGGGCGTCTGTGATCTTGAAGTCCAGGGCCAGGGTGTAGCCCGCGAGAGGAAAGGACAGCAGATTGGCGTTGGCCGGCCCCATGAGTTTTAAAACCCCCAGAAATGAACCCAGGCCGCTTTGGGCCACCCGGGAGAGGATGGCGGTGAGCCCGGCCAGGCTGGCGGCCGTGGGCAGAACCAGTTGGTACTGGGTGAAGCCCCGCTTGCCGTACATCCGGTTCCACTGCCGGATTTTGTCCAGGGGAAAGAAAAAATCCTCCAGGGGCACCAGACGGCCTTCCACAAAATCCGGGGGCAGGCGGTAGTAAAGGCTGTTAAAGAGCGAAATGGTCCCCTGGTTCAGGGTGAAGCCCGGCAGATCCAGGGGCAGGGTGAAAGACCGGGGCCGCGGCAGGGTGAGGGGGCCCGGTTCAGCGTGCTCCCCCAGCATGAGGAGCGAGCGACCCAGGGCCTCCCCCTTCGCCAGACAGTCGATCCAGGCCACGGAATAAGAGGCGTCCCTGTGGGCTTCGCTCTGCTCAAAGACTTCGGTCAAGTTCCGGCAGCGGATCAGGCTCTCCCGCATGTAGGCGCTGCGGATGCGGGTGAGGCGCAGGTTGGCAGTGAGAATCACCCCCGTCAACCCCATGCCGCCGCAGGTGGCATGGAACAGTTCCGGATTTTCTGTGGGGCTGGTGCGCACTACCTGCCCGTGGGGCAGCAGCAGCTCCAAGCTCTCCACCCACCGGCTGAAGCAGCCCTGACCGTGATGGTTCTTGCCGTGCACGTCCGCGGCCAGGGCTCCGCCCACGCTGATTTCCTTGGTGCCGGGGACCACTCCCAGAAACCAGCCCCGGGGCAGAAAAACCTGGATGAGTTCGGCCAGGGTGACGCCGCTTTCACAGGTGACCACCCCGGTCTCGTCGCTGAAATCCAGGATTTTGTTGAAGCGCCGGGAAAAGACCACCCGTTCCGCCAGGGCGCTGTCGCCGTAGCTGCGGCCCAGGCCATGCACAATGAGTTCCCCCGGTTCTTTGATGATGCGGTCAAGCTGCCCCAGGGTTTCAAAGGAGTGCGTCTCCGCGTCGATGAAGGGGTAGCGGCCCCAGCCCGTAATTTTCATGGGATTAGGCCGCTCCAGCCGGCCGCAGCCACGGAAACCAGCGGCTCCCATAAAGGAGGAGTAAGAAACTTGATATCCATAAAATGATAACGGCTTGCAGGAACCGGTCTTTTAAAAATACCGCGGTGGGGGAGCCGGTCTGCTCCTCCACGAAGGCGATTTGCAGATAGCGCAGGAGTCCCAGGATCACCCAGAAGCCGGTGAGGTAAAGCTGGTCGGTGCCGTGTTTGCGGATGGTCTCGGGCGACACCGTGTAAAGCAGATATGCCACAATGATCACCGCGGCCATGACGGACATGGAGGCGGACACGAACTCCAGGCTGTAGCCGTCCACCGCGCGCCGGGTGCGGTGGCCCTGGGTGGCCAGGAGCAGGTCGTCCCGCCGCTTGGCCAGGGCCAGAAAGAGGGCCAGCAGGAAAGTCATGGTGATGATCCAATGACTCACCGGCACCATTGCCGCCACGCCGCCGGCCACCACCCGCAGCACGAAGCCCGCGGCAATGGCCGTAACATCAATTAACGGGCGATGCTTCAGCAGAAAGGAGTACGTCACGTTAAGGGCCAGGTACGCCCCCAGGACTGTCAGGAAGGCGGGAGGCAGGGTGGCGATGCTCAGGAGGCCGGCGCCTGCCAAAAGGGTCAGAAGAAAGACCACGGCCTCCCCGTTCTTGAGCGCCCCGCTGGCCAAAGGGCGGCGCCGCTTCACCGGGTGGCGGCGGTCTTCCTCCACATCTTTGAGGTCATTGATGGCGTAAACCGCGCTGGCCGTCAGGCAGAAGGATAGAAAGGCGTACAGCGTCTGGAGGCAGGCGGCAGGATCGCCCAGCCGGTAGCCGAAGAAGACCGGCAGCCAGACGAAGCCGTTTTTGACATATTGGCCGGGCCGGGCCAGCCTGACGAAGTGGCGCCACTTCCCCATGATTGCGCATCCAGGGCCACGCGCCAGGCCAGGCCCTCCGGCCCCGCCCGGTCACGCGGCAGGTTCAGAGTCCTATTATACGCAAATTTAAGCGGTTACCCAACCCGCTTTCCGGGAAAGGCCATAATATCTAACAAGAGAGCCAGGGTTAAACCCCTGGCTCCCGTTCCCCATTCTTTCTTCCCCGGTGATCCTACTACTTCTCTTCCTCCACGGCGCCCTTGGTCTTGGTGCCGCACATGGGGCAGAGAATGTTGATTTCCTTTTCGTCACCAATAAAACGCGCCCGCACGTCTTCAGGCGCCAGAAAGCTCACGTCGCCGCACGCGCACGCCGGACACTCGGCGCGCACTTTAAATTTCCGTTTGGCCATGATTCCACCTCTTGCTGTAATTATCCGCCCGAGGTCGGCACTTCCTCGCGGACTATCCTTCTTGGAAAAATGTAAGCCTTTTTTCTCCGGCTGGCAAGCCAGGGGAAGAGGGAAAAGGACTTAGTCAGGCATGCGTTTTCCTCGACTTTCCCCAGAAGACCGCCGAAAAACTTTGATACAATGTCATTACCGCGGCAGGCAAAAATAAGCCCAAAGCAGGCCCTGGTCCTTATCCTTCGTTCGGAAAACCGCACAGGCGCCGGGCCAAATTGCACCCCACAGAAGGGAGCGGACGCGCCATGGAAATTCAGTGGTCGGAGATCCTTTACACTGTAGCGACATGCCTCGTCTTGACGTCATACCATGTCTACTGGCTCTACCAGGTCCGCCGGGCCCCCATGGAGACCTACATGGGCCTCACCCGGCACCTGCGCCGCATGTGGGTGGAGTCCATCATGACCGAGAGGCGGGACATCCTGTCGGTGCAGACCCTGCGCAACTGGACCATGGCTGCCAGCTTCCTGGCTTCCACCGCCATGCTTATCGGCCTGGGCTTGCTCAGCTTTCTCTTCAAACCGGATCACATCGCTGAGGTACCCTTCGACATTACGGTCATCCTCACCCGCATCAAGGCCCTTTTTCTGGTCAAAATCATGGTGCTCATCGTCCACTTCTTCTTCGCCTTTTTCAGTTTCACCTTGTCCATCCGCTATCTCAACCAGGTGAATTTCATGATCAACGTGCCCCTTAAATGCGACCCCATGCTGAACCCGGAATTCATCGCCCACACCCTGGATCTGGGCATGATGCATTACACCTTGGGCATGAGGGCCTATTACCTGGCCGTGGCGGTGGTGCTGTGGCTCTTCGGGCCCCAATGGATGTTCGCCGGCTCCCTGGTCCTGACGTACATCCTCTATAAGCTGGACCACTGCTGCTCCCTGGACTACTCCACGGCGCTGTGCGCCATGC
>CAZFWX010000080.1:0-3100 GCA_964522695.1 uncultured Desulfobacterales bacterium | reverse complement strand
CATGTGCCAATTCTGCCACCAGCACGGTGAAGGCAAGACGTGGTATCTCAAGGCGGAAAATTATTCTGCGGAACTATTGCACAACCTGGAGCGCCGCCGCTACCTGCGGGAATTCATCGAGAAATACGGCAGGGGCGCCAGCGCCGCCATTGAACATGACCTGCAAAAGGCCCAAAAGGCCCCGGCCTGGCTCAGGAGCCTCCTGTTCTGGTTCCAGGAGCGCCGGTATCGCCGGGATCATTTCGGCCAGGTGGTGCCCATGGAAGACCTGGGCCAGGTGTTGAACCTGGCCAACTCCATCGTGCGCCTGCCCTGCATCTGCCGCAAGATGACCAAGGACCACACCCACGCCGAATACTGCTTCGGCCTGGGGCTGGACCCGGAAAAGCTGCTGGACCTCAAGGACGCCTTTCTCACCGCCTTCCGCCGCGGTCCCGAGGAGACCCACCTGGACCGCCTCACCCCGGCCGAGGCCCTGGAGGTGCATAAGGACTTCGAAAAGGAGGGCCTGATCCACACCATCTGGACCTTCAAAACCCCCTTCATCGGCGCCATCTGCAACTGCGACCGGGCCGACTGCCTGGCCATGCTGAGCCACCGCTACGATTTGCGGCTCTTCTTCCGGGCCGAGTACGTGGCCGAGGTGGCCACCGACGCCTGCACCGGCTGCCGGGCCTGCCACGGCCTGTGCCAGTTCGGGGCTATGGGCTTTTCCGTGGTGGACCAGAAAACCTTCATCGACCCCTTACGCTGCTATGGCTGCGGCATCTGCCGCTCGGCCTGCGAGGTGGGCGCCATTCACCTTGCGCCCAGAAGCGGCCACCCCCTGGCCGGCCGCCTGTGGTGAGGGCCACCCCCCCGTGCTGTCCGGCAAGATTTTGGGGCCGGCCATCTCTCTGAAATGACTTGGTCTGGCCGCAGATGAGGCAAATTTGGGGTGATATCAGGAGAAGATACCCCAAAACCCCGGAAGGACCCTGGCAGGAGGTCGGCAGGAGGCCGGCAGGAGGCCGGATACCTCAGATAATTCCCTCTCCCCCCAAAAACCGGGGGGAGAGGGAGGAATGCGTTGCGGAGCGCCAAGTCACCTTAAACCCAAAACTGGTCAAACCCATTTCTGCTGAAATCATGCCGGATTGCCGGCAGGGGCAGGCGGACTCAAGATAGACGCGGGGTCAGGGTAATACCCCAATCCGCAAGTTGGGCAAGGATATGCTCCAGCAGGAGGGCCATTTTGGACTGCATGAGCTCGCCCAGCTCCAGGCCCAGTTCCATGATCTCGGGCTGGATGCCGATGAGGCGGATCTGTCGGGGGGCCACCTCCAGAAGCTGCGCCGCGGCCAGGACATCCACAAGGCCCAGATGGTGCAGGGAGCTTTTCACGCTGAAAAACGCCGGAATCTCCGCATCAATGAGCATCTGGAGGTAGCCGGGCTCCTTCCGGAAATTCACCGCGTCCACCACCAGCACCTTGTCCCGGTTCTCGATGAAGGGAAGCAGATCCAGCCCCGAGGTGCCGCCGTCCACCACCTGCAGACTCTCGGGAATCTCATAGCGCGCCTGCAACTCCCGGACGGCATGCACGCCGATACCTTCATCCCGCATGAGGACATTGCCCAGACCGATGAGGGTTACTGCCGGTGTCACGTAAGGGGCCTCGTGGTTCTGTAAAGGTTATGGGGTGATTTCGCGGAAACCAAGGTGGCATGGCGGGAGGCGCTGCGCGTTCCCGCTTTACGGTCCTTCATGTATCGTTGTGTGGAAATTCTACGGCTTTCTCTAAGTCATTGATGATTTGTTGTATGGTCTCGATGGCTTTATCTCGGGATGATTCTGGAGTAACTCCTTGTTCCTGAAAAAGGTGTCTGAGTTCAAAATCGAACTCCTCCACTTTGCCTCTCACTGTTGGGGCATGACGCGTAAAAATGGTATGACGATATCCTGCACCCTCGAAGGTTCTTACTGATTCGGCAACAAACCAATCTCCTACTATTATCAAGTTATGCCCCCTTGGCAAGCCTGTCGGTTTTATGGCTACAAACAACTTTGTAGGGGGCATCAATTCTAAATATTTTAAGAGGGTTTTCAAGCGAACCAGTTTGGCTGCTCTTCCGAACTCTTTCAATTCTATATGTGGATAGATGATTAAACTACATCCTGCTTCCCGGGCATGCTCTTCAAATATACGCCGCTCCTTTAAAAGCCATTCGCAAAGATAAGGACCCATGTAATAAGTTCCGTGTCTAATTTGCCATTCTATATTGTCAAGAGGCAGGTTAGGAATATTAAAGGAACTCAGAGTAGCTTTTTGACGCACCCTTCCATAAAAACCTAGGTTGCGCAACTTGGAAGCATATTCCACCAGCATACGTGTGCGGTCTTCGTGGCGGGCTGCGCACTCAAAAAGGGCCATTGAGTTTCCTTGAGCCTCTTTAACCCGCTCTTCGAACAAGGAAATAGGCAATTGTTTGCGATAGTCCTTGGGATTGTCACTCAAAACCAGCCCTTGATAAGGTTCCAGCATTTCTCTGGGAAGCTGGTCACCTTTGGTGACAGGCAATACAGGAATGTTCAAAGCAACAGCATAGCCGATTTCCTGATGCACCCAGCCTCCCTTGCTGGCAGTCTCGGTAAGGACCGGCATAAATACATGGGAGTGAGCGATAAAATCTTTGATGGCATCTTTCCAGCGCCAGCCGACCGAAAAATCTTTGGACCATATGGGTCTGAGTCCATTAAGTTTCAGGGCATTGACGATTTTTTTCACCAAATCCAGGTCTTCATTGGAATAACTAATGAAAATTCTTAATTGGTTTTCCATTGTGCATCCTCTCTTGATTTGACCCAGGGCGTTACGAACAAAAGCCGTTTACGCCAGGGGTATCGAGACAGGCATTATGTATGGAAACTGCTCACCAAAAACGGCTTAGAAGAAATATCCGGGTTCTCCGCCTGGGACTTGGGCAGGGTAGAATTTATCGTCCTCAATAGCTAGGGAAACAACATTCAGACGGGGAATCAGAGTTCTTTGAGGATACTTTTCATAATAGCCAAATATTCAAATTTATGAATTCACAATGACACTATAAGATTGAAATTG
>CAZFWX010000079.1:0-15762 GCA_964522695.1 uncultured Desulfobacterales bacterium | reverse complement strand
GAACTGGCGGAACAGGCGGCCACCGGCACCTACACCTCAACCCAGCGCCTGATCATGGACAGCGAGTATCAGGCCATGGCCTCGGAAATCACCCGTATCGCCAACGCCACGGACTTCAACGGGGTCAAGCTCCTGGACGGCAGCCTCTCCGGCGGCGGCCTGGACGGCAGCTCCGGCAACCAGATGAAAATCCATTTCGGTACCGGCAACAGCTCCGCGGAGGATTACTACTACATCAGGATCAACGGCGCCACGGCGTCCGCCCTGGGCGTGGGCAACAACATGGGCACGGTGCAGGCCGGCTACACCATCAGCACCCAGTCCGCGGCCCAGGTGGCCCTGGAGGCCATTGACAGCGCCATCGCCTCCAAGGACAACATCCGGGCCAATCTGGGGGCCCTGGCCAACCGCCTGTCCAACACCGTCACCAACCTCACCATCCAGGCGGAGAACCTGCAGGCCGCAGAATCCCGCATCTCCGACGTGGACGTGGCCACGGAAATGACGGAATTCGTGCGCAACCAGATCCTCACCCAATCCGCGGTGGCCATGCTGGCCCAGGCCAACACCCTACCGCAACTGGCTCTGCAACTCATCGGCGGTTAAGCCGCCAATTCTGCCGGGGCAGGGGGGAAATTTCTTCCCTGTCCCGGGCCTCGCTCCCGGCCGGCGCCCGGCAGTTCCAGTTCCCGCGCTTTGAGTCCTGGTGGTATGGGCCTTGCATAACCTGGCGCACGGCACCACCATCCTTGCCTGCGTCAGGAGCCGCCCATGGCCGACACCAGCGTTGCCAGTCTGTCATCGTTTTCCTCTTTTCAGCCCGCCATTACCTTTACGGGCCTGGGTTCCGACCTGGACACCCAATCCATCATCAACAAGCTGGTGGAGGTGGAAAGGACCGGCATTAAGCGCCTGGAAAGCTGGAAAGAGGAATGGACGGCCAAGATCCAGGCCCTTTCCAGCCTCACCGATAAGCTCGCCGCCTTTCGCACCGCGGCCGGGTCCATGGCGCGGCTGACCCAGTTCCGCACCAAGACCGCCACCTCCGGCAATACCGGTGTCTTTACGGCTGCGGCCACGGCCGCGGCCGCCTCGGGAACGCATCAAATTACCGTCAATCAACTGGCCCGCAGCGAAGTGGAGGCCCACGCGGGGCTGCCGGCCAGCACCGCGGTGGTTAACAGCAGCGGCGCGACGCAAGTTTTTGCCTTTACTTACGGCGCGAGCACGGTCTCCATCGCCGTGGCCAACGGCGCCACGCTCGCGGACCTGGCCGCGGCCATCAACGCCAGCGGCGCCAATCCCGGGGTTACGGCCTCGGTCCTGGACCTGGGAACGGGCGTCAACCGCTATTGCCTGATGCTCCAGGGCAACGACACGGGCTCCGGTTACGGCATTGCCATCGACGACGCCCTGACCACCCTGGACGGAACGGCTGGCACCCAAAACTTCGAAAGTAGCACCTTCACCCAAACCCAGGCTGCGGCCAATGCCCAGCTGCGGGTGGACGGGTATCCAATGAGCGGCTGGATCGAGCGCAGCACCAACCTGGTGAGCGACGTGGTCTCCGGGGTGTCCCTGTCCCTCGTATCCACCTCGGCCAGCCCCGTGTTGCTCACCATCGGCGACGACACCGGGGCCATGCAAGAGGAGATCGGCACCCTGGTGGAGGCTTACAACGGGGCCATCGCCCATATCCGTGACCTGACCAGGTTTGGCGGCGACGAGGGGGAATCGGGCATCCTGCTGGGCAATTACGGCGTGCAAATCATCAAGAGCGAGCTCAACGCCATCGCCGCGGGCAACGCCCCCGGCTTCAAGGATGGCTGCGACTCTCTCCTGAACCTGGCCCAGATCGGCATTACCACCGACGTGGATGAAACCTCCGAGACTTTTGGCCAACTCCTCATCGATGGCGCGCAGTTGGCCGCAGCGTTGAATGGCAATCCGGAGGGAGTGGCCCGGCTCATGGCCGACTATTTCACCGGGGTGAGCGACGATGCTACAGGGAACATTGCCTATTTCAGCTCACTGCCCGGCATCACCCAACCGGGCGAATATGAGGTGACGGCCCAGGTGGTGGGAGGAGTGCTGGTTTCAGGCGCCATCAACGGCCATGCCGCCACGGTTTCAGGCGACACCCTCACCGGGGCCGCAGGCTTCCCGGAATATGGCCTGGCGGTGAGGGTCAACCTGGCGGACGGCGCCCACACCGGCACGGTGCGCCTTAAACTGGGCAAAAACGGTCAGTTCGCCGACCGCCTGGAGGAGCTCTTGAGCGCCTCCTCGGGGCCGGTCAATATTCTCATCGACAACTACAACGACATTATTGACGGCATCGACGCCAAGATCGATTTCGAGGAACGGCGGGTGGAGGCCTACCGCCAGCGTCTGATCTGGCAATTCACCCAATTGGAAACAGTCCTGGGCCAGCTTAACGACCAATCCCAGTACCTGGCCGGGCAGATTCAGAAGCTGGGCTTCACCACCTCCGGCGGTTAGTAAAGAAGGCAGGTCATCAGCCTTGACCCTCAAGAGGAGTGGTTCACGAGGGAAGATGGAGAAGGCTGGGAAAGAGGGTTGAGGAGAGGGGAATGATTTCAGGGGGAGATTTTAAAGTCGGGATTTGGAAAATTCCCTTACCCTTTGAGTTTTTTTGCCGCCTTGCCGAAAGAAGGTAAGGGAGCGCCTATGTTCGGATTTGGCCCGGAAAGGACGACCCCAGGCTGGGAGGGTCGCCCCGCCGATGGCAATAAGGTCATACGTAATTAAGGAGGAATTTGCCCCATGCGAGCTCAAGGTGCGCATCAACACTATCTGGCCACCCAGGTGAACACCGCAGACAGCCTGCAACTGGTGGTCATGCTCTATGAGGGGGCCATCTCTTTTCTCCGCCAGGCCCGGGAGAGGATGGCGGCCCGGGATGTGACCGGGAAGGGCCTTTATCTGGGAAAGGCGCTGGATATCATCTCCGAACTTAACGCCTCACTGAATTTGGCGGAGGGCGGGGAGGTGGCCGCCAACCTCTTCCGCCTCTACAATTTCATGACCGCGCACCTCACCCGGGCGAACCTGAACTGGGACGGCGAAGCCTTGAGGGTGGTTATGGAGATGCTGGAGAAACTCAAGGAGGCCTGGAGGGAAGTGGGGCGTAACTCCCGCCGGGGAGGGCAGATCGAGACCCGGCTGGCCCAGGCTTGCCCGGGTCACAAGGGTTCAGTGCGGGTCTAAAAAAATCACAGTCCCGGGTTCCCGCCCTGGCGCTTATGGTCTCCGCACTCCTGGAACAGTTTGACAGGCGCCGGGCCGGCCTCTATTTCTTCCGGGGCTTGGGGCGCGTGCCGAAGGCCTCGGGGCCGCGCACCACAGCCTTGCCCGAGGCTCTGGCAATGGCCCGGAGCATGCCGGCGTAGATCCAATGGTGAAAGGGGGCCAGAGCGTACCAGTAGAGGAGACCGGCCAGACCCCGGGGGAGAAACCGGGCGATTTGGCGCACTTCCGTCTGTCCCGGGCCTGCCGGACTGAGGCTGAACTCCAGGACGGCCTCGCCGGGCAGCTTCATCTCCGCCAGGAGCAGCAGCCGCTGCGGTGGGTCCACCTCCAGCACCCGCCAGAAATCCAGAGCGTCGCCGGGTTGCAGGTCCGTGGGGTGGCGCCGGCCTCCCCGGAAGCCGATGCCCCCCAACAAGCGGTCCCCCAGGCCTCTGAGTTTCCACAGCAAATCGCCATAGTACCAGCCCCGCTTCCCGCCGATGCCGCCGATGGCAGGCCAGACCTCGTCCGGGGCGCCGGCCACTATGGCCCGGTAGGCGCATTCGAGCACGGTGCCGCCGGCGTAGTCCGCATCCCCGCAGGCCAGCCACTCCGGGGGAGCAGCGTGGCCTGCGTCCATCCAGCAGGTGTCCACCCGCTGCTGGTTGATGCGATCCAGGGCGCGGCGGATGGTCTGCCGGCAGGTGAGCAGTTCTTGGGGAATGATCTCCCGGATGCGGTTTTCCTGGCAGATGACCGTGTTGCTCAGGCCCTTGGCCAGCGGCCGGGCGATGGCCGCGGGCACGGGGGTGACCAGGTGAATCCAGTAGGAGCTGAGCGTGGGCGTCAGCACCGGCACCGGAATGATGAGCCGCCGGCGCAGGCCCGCCTCCTGGGCGTAAATATCAAAGAGCTGCCGGTAGGTGACCACCTCGGGGCCGCCGATGTCAAAGGTCTGCCCCTTCACCTCGTCATGCTCCAGGCAGCCCTGAAGGTAACCCAGCACGTTGGCAATGCCGATGGGCTGCACCGGCGTAAAAACCCAGCGGGGGGTGAGCATTACCGGCAGGCGGTCCACCAGGTAGCGCAGGATTTCAAAGGAGGCGCTACCCGACCCCAGGATCATGGCGGCCCGGAGAAAGGTGACGGGCACCGGCCCGGATTTCAGGATCTCGGCCACTTCGGTGCGGGAGCGCAGGTGCTCGCTTAGGTGGGGATCTGCGGCGCTGCCCAGCCCTCCCAGATAAATGAGGCGGTCCAACCCGGCTTCCGCGGCAGCCTGGACCATGTTCCGGGCAGCCTGACGGTCCGTTTGAGAGTAGCTCTTGGGGTCCGCCAGCATGGAGTGGACCAGGTAAAACGCAGCCCAACAGCCCTGTGCCGCCCGGCGCAGGGACTCCAGGTCCAGGACATCGCCCTGGGCCAGTTCCACGTTGGGGTGAGCGGCCCAGGGGCGCCCTCTCAGCTTGGCCACCGACCGCCCCAGGGCCCGCACCCGGTAGCCCCCTTCCAGGAGTTTGGGCACCAGCCGTCCGCCCACGTATCCCGTCGAGCCCGTCACCAAAACCGGTTCAGGTCGCACCATCAACGCCCCCTGTGGTCCAGAAATGTCATGGTGAGCCCATCCCAGAGTCTCGCCGCCTCCAGGAGTTGAGAGGCTTCACTTCGTTAATAATGACAGAAAAATCGGTTTTCCAACACCCTTGCGGCATTTTCTGCAAAGATCTTAGAAGTTGCACACTGTACCGGCTAAGCTCTTCAAAAAAAAGGAAATTGCCTTTCTGCGGATTAGCCGGTATCATGGAAGAAAAGAAATTCGCCGACCCGCGAGGAACTGAATAATGAAGCCCAAATGCGGCACGGGACCGGTTTTCTGGGTTTGCCTCATCCTTCTTCTGCTCTGCACCGGCCTGGGGATGGCGGTGGAAAAGCCCACCTTGAAGGAGTTGCAGGCGGCGGCCGCCGCCAATCCCAAAGATGCCCAGGCCCAGTACCTGCTGGGTCTGAAATACGGCCTTCTGGGAAGACGGCAGGAAGCCTTGCAGGCTTTGAAAAAAGCCATCAAGCTCAACCCGAAATTTGCCGAGGCCTACGCCGCCATGGGCTCCATTAAGAGCGAGTTCGGCGAAAAAGAAGCGGCCATTAAGGACTTTCAGGAGGCCTTGCGTCTCAAGCCCGGTTTGCCCGAGGCCCGCACCGAGATGGGGAAGGCCTATGGCGCTCTGGGTCTGCAACAGATCCAGGAAAAGGAATGGTCCCGGGCCGCGGATTTCTTCCGCCAGGCTCTCCTGGCCAACCCCACGGACGAAGGCGCCTATAACAACCTGGGCGTAAGCCTGGGAGAACAAAAGCTTTGGGATGAGGCCAAGGAGGCCTTCCGGGAGTCCATCCGCCTCAACCCCAACAACACCAACGCCCGCTATAACCTGGGGGTCACCTCCCTGATTTTGGGCGACAAGGATACCGCCCTGGAACAGTACGGGGCCCTGGGTTATTTGGACCCGGACTCGGCCGGCGAACTCTTCTACTTCATCTCCAATCCCCGGGGCCGCAACCCAGGAGAGATGCCCATATTCCGGTATTGAGCCTCCGGGGGGAGGGGCCCAGGGCTCCTTCCCTCAATCCTTTTTCCCCAGCAAATTTACTTTAATGCCCCAAGAGATGGTGTCTTCGGGGAGGCGTTCCTTTACCCAGGCCGTCATTTCCGCGAACATTCGAGCCCAAGCCGCGGTATGGTCCTGGCCGGTGGCGAGATGCGCCAATTCGTGGCACAACGTGACCAGGCGCAGACCCGGCGGGAAAAAGACGATGGCGCGGTCCCGGTGGTGGGCTTCGGCCATGAGCAGTTTCAGTTCATGGGGAAAGGGGTTTTGGTTTTCGGGGACGGGTCCGGCCGCGTGGAACTCCACCGGGTCCAGACCGAAGGCGGCGCAGACCTTCCGGCCCCACTCCACGATGTCGGCAAAGAGCCGGGGCAAAAGCAGGCGTCGGTCGTAGAGCCGACAGGCGTCGCACCACACTTGGCCATCGCACACCAACTCGCCGTGATGGTTAGGGTCCAGGTCCTTGCCGCACCCGGGACAGGTTAACTTGCCCATGCTCGTGGCCGTGCCGCTCCCGGTTTCATTATCCTTTAAGGTTGCCCGGAAAACCAGCGCAAACCGCGTCTTCCCGCATCTATCCTCAACTGCTGCATGGCAAAAAACTTGATTCCGCGATATAAACAGGATGATGGGCCCCAGGCCCGCTCCAATACTCCCGTTTCCCGGAAAAAAGCGCGCTTATGCCAGGAAAAGTCTATCTCGTCGGGGCCGGGCCAGGTGATCCGGGCCTGTTTACCCTCAAGGGCATGAAGGTACTCTCCCGGGCCCAGGTGGTGGTGTACGACCAGTTGGCCAGTCCGGATCTCTTGCAGGCCGCGCCTGCGGACGCCGAGATCATTTATGTGGGCAAAAAGGCCGGGGACCACGCCCTGCCCCAAGGCGGCATCAACCAACTGCTGGTGGACAAGGCCAAGGCGGGGCGGTTGGTGGTGCGCCTCAAAGGGGGCGACCCCTTTGTCTTCGGCCGGGGGGGCGAAGAGGCCGAAGCCCTGGCGGCGGCCGGCATCCCCTTCGAAGTGGTGCCAGGGGTGAGCGCCGCAGTGGCCGTGCCGGCCTATGCCGGCATCCCAGTGACGCACCGGGGACTGGCCTCTCTGGTCACCTTCATCACCGGCCACGAGGACCCCACCAAGGCGGAAAGCGACATTCCCTGGGACATTCTGGCCCGGACCCAGGGGACGCTGGTCTTTCTCATGGGAGTGAAGAATCTGGCCGAAAACTGCCGGCGACTGCTGGACGGCGGGAGACCGGCAGCCACCCCCGCAGCAGTGATCCAGTCCGGCACCCTGGCCACCCAGCGCACGGTCACCGGGACCCTGGCGGATATTGCCGGCCGGGCCCGGCACGCCGATATCCGTCCGCCTGCCATCCTGGTGGTGGGGGAGGTGGCAGCCCTGCGTGAACACCTGGAGTGGTGGGAAAAACGGCCTCTGTGGGGGAAAACCGCGGTGGTGACCCGCACCCGGGAGCAAGCCTCCGCTCTGGTGGATCTGTTGACCGAAGCCGGCGCCCGATGCCTGACCGTGCCCACCCTGGAGATCGGGCCCCCCGACGACCTCGGGCCTTTGCACGCCGCCCTGGGCCGCCTGGGCTCTTACGATTGGCTCATCTTTACCAGCCCCAACGGGGTGAGCGCTTTCATGGTCCAGCTCTTTGCCCAGGGGTTGGACGTGCGGGCCCTGTCCCGGGCGAGACTCGCGGCCATCGGGCCCGCCACGGCCCAGGCTCTCCGAGCCCAGGGGCTGGTGGCGGACTGCGTGCCGAGGCGATTTGTGGCGGAAGACTTGGCCGCCGCCTTACTGCCGCTCATGGCCCCCGGCTCCCGGGTGCTGCTGGCCCGGGCCCAGGAGGCCCGAGAGGTGCTGCCCGAGATTCTCAGCGCCGCGGGCATGGCGGTGGAGGTGGCGCCGGCGTATCAGGCCCGCAGGCCGGCAGGCATCCCCCCCGAGGCCCGGGAGGCCCTGGCGCAAGGCCGGGTGGACATCCTCACCTTCACCAGCTCCAACACGGTAAAGCATTTCGCCGCTCTGGTGGGCGAAGAGCAGTTCCGCACCCTGGCGCGCCAGGCCGTAGTGGCCGCCATCGGTCCCATTACCGCCGCCACTCTGCAGGAGTTTGGCATCAAGCCGCAGATCGAACCCGAAGATTACACCATTCCGGCCCTGGCTGCGGCAATCATCGATTTCTTCGCCTGACGGCAGGTTGAGCTGTTGGGTTATCCGCCCGGGGAAGGTAAGGAAGGGGGAAGCCGCGCGACGGCGACAAGACAGAGCCAAGCAGAGCTGCTGCGGGGTGCATGCGGCCCTTTCCTTCTGGCACCGGGCAGGTCAGCGCCAGGCTCTTCCTTGCTCAGCGCCGCATCCTGTCCAGCACCCGGCGGATAATCCGGGCCAGGTCATTCATGCGTATGGGTTTCATGAGAAATTCCCGGATACCCAGTTCCTTGGCGCCCTCCTCACTGATCAATTCGCTGAAGCCGGTGCAGAGAATGACCGGCATGCCCTGCCGGATTTCCATGATCTCTTTCGCCAGTTGATCCCCGGTCATCTGGGGCATGGTCTGGTCCGTAATCACCAAATCAAAGGTGTCCGGGTTTTCGTGGAACAGCTTCAGGGCTTCCAGGCTGCTGGTGGTGGCCGTCACCTCATAGCCCAAGGACTTTAGCAGGCGGGAGCCCATGCGCACCAGGACCTCTTCGTCGTCCACAAACAGGATACGCTCATGGAGGCCGAGGGATTCTTCTGGACCTGCGGCCGCGGGCGGAGGTTCCAGGCCTGATATCTGGGGCGTGGTCAGCCGGGGCAGGTACACCTGGAAGGTGCTTCCCTGACCGGGAGCTGCTTCGACCTTGACGGCTCCTCCCATGGATTTGACAATGCCGTGCACCAGGGCCAGCCCCAGACCCGTGCCTTCCCGCGCCCCTTTGGTGGTAAAATAGGGGTCGAAAATGCGCTCCAGGGTGGCTTCGTCCATGCCACACCCGGTATCCTTGACAGTGAGGCGCACATAGGGGCCGGACGGAAGCTCCACATCGTCCGTCAAATCCTGGCTGCCCAGATTCACGTCTTCCAAACTCACCATGAGGACTCCCCCTTTTTCCCGCATGGCATGGCCGGCATTGCTGCATAGATTCATGATAATTTGCTGAATCTGGGTGGGATCCCCGAATATCAGGCCGAAGCCCCTGATATGCTGGCGGATCTCGATGGTCGCAGGTAGGGAGGCGCGCACCAGATTCATGGACTCCCGGATAATGACATCGAGGTGGACGGGCTTCTGCTGGGGCTCGCTCTGGCGGCTGAAGGTCAGGATCTGCCTCACCAATTCCCGGGCGCGCTCCGCCGCTTTGAGGGTTTCTTCCAGGTGGCTGACGAGCTTCCGGTGGTTGTACCGTTCTTTCAGCGCCAGTTCCACGCAGCCGAAGATGGCTCCGAGGATATTGTTGAAATCATGAGCAATGCCGCCGGCCAGGGTGCCGATGGCTTCCATCTTCTGAGCTTGGCGCAACTGCACTTCCAGTCTGTCCTTCTCCTCTTCGGACTTCTTGCGCGCGGTGATGTCGAATAAAAAACCCTGCAACACCCTGCCTGCCCCATCCTGTTCCATGACCAGGGTGTTCTGGTCATGCACCCAGACTTCCCTCCCGGAGGCGGTCAGGACGCGGTACTCCATTTCAAACACCTGCCCGGTCTTCAGGCAACGCTCCCGCTCTTTCAGAAATCTTGCCCGGTCATCGGGATGCAGGCTTTTATCCCAGAGGCGGGGCTCATCGGTGAACTTCTCGGGCGTTACCTCCAGGATGGAGCGGATCTGGGGGCTGACATATATCGTCCGGGTCCCCATCTGATCAACTGCGGCGATATACGTAACTGCCGGGGTCTGCTCAACCAGGTTGCGATACCTGGCCTCGGATTCCCCCAAGGCCATCTGGGCCTTCCGGCGTTCCCGGACCTCGGCGTTCAATTCGGCGTTGGCCCGCAACAGGGCGGTGCTGTGGGTCTCCAGGTCCGCGAAGGTCTGCTCCAGACTCTGACACATGGACTGGATATTGCCGATGAGCGCATTTACTTCGGCAATGGTGCTGGGGGGCCAGGTAATAGGCCGGCGCATCATGAGTTTGGCGGGCAATCCCGTGGTCACTTCGGCCAAAGAAACCAGGGGCCGGACTAATTGGCGGCTGAATACCAGGGCCGCCGCCAGCGCCAGGGCGGTCAAGACGGCCATCACCGCCAACTTGCGAACATACAGCACAAATAGCTGATCCTGCAGGGGCGCCACCGGCGCTTCCACGATGAGCTTCCAGGGAATGTCCTCGTCAATCTGCATCTCTTTGATATAGTATGATTTTTTCCAACGGATCAGGGAGGGCAACCCGGAGGCGGCCGGCATCCAGTGGTAGATGCCGGCCTGGACAGGTTTTTTCTGGCCCGTCAGGTGGCGGTCCCACTGCCTGAGGGGTTCCCAAGCCTCGAACGTGGAGGTGATGACCCGGCCGTTCTGGTCCACCAGGGTCATGGGCGTGGCATTTTCCAGACAACGGCAGTCCAGCAGACGGCGAATCTGGGTCAGGTTCAGCCCCCCCAGGGCGAAGCCCTGAAAGCGGCCGTCGATGAGGATGGGCACTCCCAGAGTGACCAGGGGAGCGTAGACGCTGCCTCGGCCCAGGATAACTTCGGACAGCACCGGTTTGCCGGTGGCCTGTAATTTTCCGAAGTAAGCCCGGTCCGCAAAATTCTTGCCCACGGTTCTCTCTCCCCGTTCGTCCACCAAGGGAGAAAACGCCACGGCGGTCCCCTGGGCGTCAGCCACGAACACCCCGTGAAAGTCCGGAAAAGCCTCGTCCAACACCTCAGCGGCCTCCTGAACCCGGAGGAGACGGGCGGGCAAAGAATGCCGGGCCAAGGCCGCCAAACCCTCCAGGGCTTGCAGGTGCCGATGATACCAGCTATGCACATGGCCGCTGACATCTGCGGCCTGCCGGTCCAGGTTTATTAGCAGGGTTTTTTCCATCTGGCCCACTTCCCGGTTGCTTTCCATGAGCATGATGACCAGGGCGGGAATCAGGACCAGGGAGGCCAGCAGGTTGAACAGGGTGTCCTGGAGCCGGCGGGGTGGTTCCGGCCCTGGCGCATCACGCCTTGTGGCAAAAACCAGATGGTGAACGATGAGAGAAGCCACCAGGGCGTTAAAAACCCCGTTGACGGCCTGCTGCAGCATGACGAAGACGGTGGTGATGCCGTCCATGTCCATCACCACCCCATGGCAGAGCCATCCCAGGGGCATGCCCGCTGTCAGCCAGAACAGGGCGTCCAGCAGGACCAGATTGCCGTAGCCCCGGGATAAGCCCACGCCCACAAAAAGAGTTTCGGCGAGAAAGATCAGAAAAGAATAGGGATGGGACCAGAGGACCAGGGTGTAACTGTGGGCGATGACGGCCGCGGCCACCCCTGCCGCCAGCCCAAAGCGGTACAGGGCCAACAGGACAAAAATACTGCCGAAAACAAAATCCGCCCCGTAAAACAGGGGAATACGCCAATAATTGCCCAATCCGGCCAAAATGACCAGACAAATAAAGAGTGCCACGGTTCTGCCGGAGAACGCGGCCTTGGCGGAAACGCTTTCAGTCATACCTTTACGCAGGCCCCTGCAGAGATTCAGGGCTGTGGCGGTCAGGCGGAATACACCCCTCCCCTCGCCAGGGTTCAGCCTGTGTATCGGGATTTTCAGGGAAAGTGTTGAACGATTTTTTCGGTCCGCTCCCTGTCTGCACCATCTGCCTGTCAACCAGGGCCGAGCCGTGTTAAAATCCGTCTTACGGGGTTATGGTGCTGAGGCGAACCTTCGTGGAGTCAACCTGGCTCACATGGCAGGATCAGCAGGGAGGTGTGGTCATGCAGGCGCCCACCGCAGGCAAACAGGGTCCCTCCGGCGCAAAGCTCGGCCTGGCCCTTTCCGGAGGAGGGTTCCGGGCCTCCTTTTTTCATCTGGGGGTGCTGGCGCAACTGGCCAGCCGGGAGCTGCTCAGGCAGGTTGAGGTCCTGTCCACGGTATCCGGAGGCTCCATTATCGGCGCCCTCTATTACCTGCAGGTCAAAAAATTGCTGGAAGGGAAGGCGGACCAGGAAATCACCGGTCAGGATTACGTAAATCTTGTGGCAGACATGGAGCAGGATTTCCTCCTGGCTGTGCAGAGTAACCTGCGCATGCGCACTTTTTCTGATTTTTCCAAGAATCTCCGGATGTTCCAGGCTGATTACTCCCGCAGCGACCGCATCGGCGAATTATATGACGAGCTCCTTTATCGCCCCGTCATGGCGCCTGATTCTTCTCAAATGATCCAGATGCGGGACCTTAAGATCGCCCCCAGGCAGCCGGACGGCAGCAATGAGGCGCACTTTTCCCCACGCACCGGCAATGCCTGCCGCCAGGCCAAGGTTCCCATTCTGCTCATCAACGCCACCACCCTCAATACCGGGCACAACTGGCGTTTTGAGGCTGCGCGCATGGGCGAACCGGAGCGGGCGCTGCCGTGGGATTGGGAGATTGATTCCAATGCCCGGCTGCTACGGGCCGACTCTTACGAGGACCTGGTCAAAACCCAGCAAGACTTTCCCCTGGGCCAGGCCGTGGCGGCCTCCGCCTGCGTCCCGGGGGTTTTTCATCCCCTGGCCGTCAGTGGCCTCTACCCTGACTACCGTCTCCAACTGGTGGATGGCGGCGTCCACGACAACCAGGGCATCCAGGCCCTGCTGGACCTGGGTTGCCGTCGCCTGGTCATCAGCGACGCCTCCGGCCAGATGCAAGATGTGCCCGACCCCTCAACCTTTTTGCTGGGGGTCCTCATGCGCACCAACAGTATCCTCATGGACCGGGTCCGGGAAGAGCAACTGCTCAGGATTATTAACAATCCTGACCTACAGGTGGCACTGGTGCATCTGCGCCAGGGTCTGGTCCCCCAGCAGGTCCCTTATATCGATAAAGACGGTAATCCCGCGGGGGGAGAGGGCGAACCGCCACCTGGGCAGGGTAAGCTGACTGCCTTCGGGGTGGCCGTGGAGGTCCAAGAGCTCCTGGCCGGGGTGCGCACTGACCTGGACTCTTTTACGGACGTGGAAGCCTATTCCCTGATGCTGGACGGCTACCTCATGAGCGGGGAGGTTTTTGACAAAACCCCGGATTTGGCCAGTTTGCCACAGCATCTGCGCGCCCAGACGGCGTCGGGAAACTGGCGGTTTGAAAAAATCAAACCCTGGATGGCAAAACCCACCCGCGATTACCTGAGGCAGCTCAAGGTAGCCGGCCAGACGGCGTTCAAGATTTTCCGGCTGAATCTGCCCCTGGGTGCAGCCGCAGTGGCAGTGGGAGCCGCCCTCACCGCCAGGGTCCTGTTTAGCCCCCTGGCGGACGCGACCTTGCTGCACCTCACCGTGGGAGGTCTGATCTGGACCGGCCTCCTGGTGGCCGCGTGGTTCGCCTACCCCTGGCTGAAGGGCCTGCTCAAACGCCTGGGCTATCTCCAGGCACCGGCCCGCGTGCGGCTGGACCTGCTCTACCGGGGCCTCACCGCGGTGTGCACCTGGGGCGCAGTGAAAATCCACCTGGCTCTCTTTGACCCGTGGTTCCTGCGCCGGGGCACCCTGGACCGGCTGAAGCCGCCGGCGCATGACTAGACGGCGGTCTTGTTCAGGCAGCGGGAAACGAGAGGCCCAAGGGCTTTCCCGCATCCCCTGATCATTGTGCGGAAAGGTTACGGCCAACCGGCGTCGCCAGAACCGCCAGGGGGTCAATGAGCCTGATGGCCTCATCCCGGCCCAGGTTCTCCCAGGTGAGGCGGTCCAGGGGCAGAGCCGCGGGCGCCCAGGCCAGGGTCAGGTGCAAATGCGCCCGCATGCCGTTTTTGCGGACAGGGACCGGGGCGAGGCTGGCGATGATCTCTCCTTCGGCCACGTGCCGCCCCACTGCCAGCCCCTCCACCGGCCGGGTGTGTCCATAGGCAGTCAGAAGCCGTCCACCGTCCCCCGAGGAGATGGCATGACGCAGGTAGATTGACTGGCCCAGGAAATCCCGCTCAATCTTCACCACGGCCCCGGCGAAAGTGGCCGGGACCTGCACCGTCCCGTCCAAAAAGTTGATCTGGCCGGCCCCATCCTCAAAGGAGCACAGGTCGATGCCCTCATGGGCCGAGGCGCGCCGCCCTTCTCTCCCCCACCACTGCTCCCAGGCATTGAACAGCATGCCGGGCTGAAAGCGCCATCTCCGAAAATCCTTGAGAGATTCGGGGTTCATTTTAAGCAGATAGTCAAAAAACCGGCTGACCGGGGTTGAGAGCGCCGCCATGGTTGCGGAAATGTCGCGGCTCACAGGGGCGGGGCGATGGTGACTAAAAGCCGCGTCGCAGTCTTGGCCCGGTAGCCGTGAGGCTCGTTGATCTCGGAGATGACCACGTCCCCCTGCTTCCCGGGAAAGGAAGCCCCATCCTTGCCCAGAAAGTCTCCCTCGCCTTCCAGGATCACCAGGCTGAGCTGGCCCTCCACTTCGTGAGAGTGCACCGGCAATTCCTGCCCCGCCTGAAAATTGAAATTAAGGATGCGAAAATACGGCGAATCGTGGACCAACAGCCGCTTCATGGTTTTTTCCGAGAAGTCATTGGCCTCATACAGATTTATCTGCTTCATGGCATGTCTCCTTTTCCTGCCGGGAGAAAAGGACCTGCGGCCCTCCCCATTCCCTTCAACCATCATTATTATAAGAAGGGCGGCATGAGGTGTCGAGGGGCCTCACTGGCAATCCTTTTCCCAGCCCGGCCGCAAAGCCCACTTTGCCTTGCCGCGGCCCGGCCGGGCTGGTACAGTGCCAGAGAGATGGGGCCGGCCAGACTCTCTTTATTGCACCGCCCCGCCACGCCTTATCATGACTCAGCCTGAGAAAACATTTAATCTGAAAATCCTGCTCATCCTGTCCTTCGGGCATTTCGTCACGGATGTCTATCAGGGAGCGCTGCCGGCCATTTTGCCCTTCCTCAAGGACAAGCTGGCCCTGTCCTACGCCATGAGCGGGGTGATCCTCATGGTGGCCAACTTCACCTCCTCGGTCATCCAGCCCCTGTTCGGCTACCTCTCGGACCGCCGGGAAAGGGCCTTCCTCTTGCCGGCCGGGTGCCTGGGCGCCGGTCTCGGCCTGTCCCTGGTCTCCCTGCCTTCTCAGTATGTTGCGGTGCTGTTTCTGGTCATGGTCAGCGGCCTGGGCATCGCCCTCTATCACCCGGAAGGCTACAAAACGGCCCATTATCATACCGGCCCCCACCAGGCCACCGGCATGTCGGTCTTCTCCGTGGGCGGCAACCTGGGCCTGGCCCTGGGCCCCGTCATCGCCCTGGGCCTCATCGGCCGCCTGGGCTTTGCCCGCCTGCCCCTCATGCTGGTTTTTTCCCTGGTATTTTTGGGGCTGCTTTTCCTCAACCGGAACTCGCTTCACTCCCAGCGCCACCTCTCCCGGGCCGCCCGGCAGCAGGCGGCTGCGCCTGCAACCGGGGCCAAACTGTCCCTGGCCCTGCTCATCGCCGCAGTGATGATGCGCTCCTGGACGCAGCTGGGCCTCATGACCTACATCCCCTTCTATTATCTGGAACATCTGGGCAAGGACCCCGTCGCTGCGGGCGCCCTGGTCTCCACCTTCCTCCTGGGCGGAGTGGCGGGCAGCGTGGGCGGCGCGGTGCTGGCCGACCGCTGGGGTCACGGCCGCTTCCTCACCTTGTCTCTTTTGGGTGCGGGGCTGCTGCTGCCCCTCATCCTGGTGACCCCGGGCGCCTGGCTGGCCGCGGTGCTGGGGGCCGCGGGCCTGGTGCTCATCTCCTCCTTCACCGTCTCCATCGTCATGGCCCAGAAGCTTCTGCCCCAGAACCTGGGCA
>CAZFWX010000078.1:0-15933 GCA_964522695.1 uncultured Desulfobacterales bacterium | reverse complement strand
GGTGGGTGGTGTGGGGGTTGGGGGGGGTTGCTCGCTCCCCCGCCCTCCCCCCACAACACTACCCAAGGAGAAAGCATGGCCCGCATTGATGATTACAAGGCGGCCCGGGCCTTGGCCCAGGACGAGCTCAAAAAGCTCAATCCCAAGCGTCTGGCCGGCAAGAGCGCTTCCGAATATTTTTTGGAGGGGGACCTGGAAGGCATTATCGTCCCCTATTTCGGCCAGCCCCGGCGGGTCAGTTGGCCCGAGGTGACGGTATCCGGCCCGGAAGGCCAGCCGGAGCCGCCCCTGACCGAGCAGATCCTCATCCTTCATTACCTGCTCAATACCTCGGGGGAGTTGCCCACGGGACGCACCATCGACTTTCGGCAGGTGCCCCAGGGGAGCTTCTACTGGTCGGCTTTTGTGTCGCGGGCTAAGAAGCCGCTCCTGGAAGCCTTCGGCCATGATCTGGATTTGTATCTGCAGGTGGCCGAACAGGGGGGCGGGGTGGAGCAGCACTTGGGGGATGCGGCCATGCAGTTCATGGCCTTTCCCCTGGTGCCGGTGACCCACGTGCTCTGGGAGGGCGACGCGGAATTCCCGCCCGAGGGGAACATCCTGTTCGACGAGAACATCGCCTCGCACCTGCCCACGGAAGACGTGGCCGCCCTGGCCGGGGCCTCGGTGTACCGGCTCATGGCCTTGGCCCGGCAATTGCGCAGCAGATAGTTGGGTTTAGAGCAGGGCTAAGCTGCGCGCCGGGCTGCGGTGCCTGCCTGGCACGCCAAAAGGGGCGGGGAAGCGCCCGCCTCCAAAATGACCAGGACTCACGGCCAGCATGGGGGTCTTGGTCCCTGCTCTTGGCTAATCACTGCAGCAACAACAACTGCAAAACCCCGGTGATGTTGTTGAGGGGCTGAAGCTTGGGCCCGCCGTAGAGTTCGGCGGTGGGAAGCGAACTTTTGGAGTTAACCCCGCCCGCCACCAGGACCTTGCCGTCTTTCAGCACCGTGGCCGTGTGCTGGGAGCGGCCCATCCTGAGGATGTCGGTGTTGGCCCAGGTCTTGCTTACCGGATCAAAGATCTGGGCGTTGAAATGGTTGTTGGCATTATCCCAGCCCCCGGCCACCAGGACCCTGCCGTCGCCCAGGAGCACGGCCGTGTGGAGATTCCGGGCCACATCCATGGGAGTGGGGGTGTAGTCCCAAGACCCCGTGCCCGGCGTGTAAATCTCGGCGCTGGCCAGGTAATGGTTGGTTCCATCAAAATAATACCCCCCGGCCACCAGAACCGCGCCGTTCTTCAGCAGCGTGGCCGTGTGGCCGGACCGGGGAGTGTTCATGGGATTGCTCGTGCCTGTCCAGGCATCCGTACCGGGGTTGTAGAGTTCCGCGCTGGCGCCGCCCCCCACCCCGCCGCTCACCAGGACCCGGCCATCGGGCAGCAGCGTAGCCGTGTGGTAATACCGGGCCGCGTTCAGAGGATTTTTGGTTTCCGTCCACATTCCCGTGCCCGGATCAAAGATCTCGGCGCTGGCCAACGAGCCGCTTGCCCCCAGCCCCCCGGCCACCAGGACCCGGCCGTCGGGCAGCAGCGTGGCCGTGTGGTAATACCTGCCGGTCTTCATTGAGCCGGTGGTCGCCGTCCAGGTCTTCATATCCGGATCAAAGACCTCGGCGCTGGCCAGGTAGCCGGTGGGTCCGCCGATCCCCCCCGCCACCAGCACCTTGCCGTTCTTCAGCAGCGTGGCCGTGTGGCTTTCCCGCGTGGTGGTCATGGCGCCGGCGCTGCTCCAGGTCCCCGTTCCCGATGCGTAAAGCTCCGCACTGTCCAGAGAGCCGCCCCCGGAATAGCCCCCGGCCGCCAGCACCGTGCCGTCTCTTAAGAGCGTGGCCGTGTGGGATGAGCGTTGGGTAACCAGAGAGCAGGTTGGGCTAAAGACCCCGGGTGGCGCGTCGAAAAGCTCGGCGCTGGCCAGGGCGTAGGTTCCATCAGATCCACCGGTGACCAGAACCTGGCCGTTGGGCAGCAGCGTGGCGGTATGGATAGCCCGGGCCGCGGCCAGGGAGCCGATGCCGCTGGCGGTCCAGGTGTTGGCGACCGGGTCGTAAAGTTCGGCGCCGGTCAGAGCACCGGAGGCGTTATCTCCCCCCGCCACCAGCACCTTCCCATCGGCCAGGAGGGTGGCGGAGTGATTCCCTCGGCCTGCGACCATATCACCGGTGTTGGTCCAGGTATTTGTGCCCGGGTTATAGATCACGGCGTTGGCTGGGTAGACGAGGCCTGAATATCCCCCGGCTACCAGGACCGTGCCGTTGGGTAGCAGGGTGGCCGTATGGTAAAACCGGCCCGGGTCCAGGGAGCCGTAGGTGATGGTCCAGGTTCCGTCGGCCGGATTATAGACCTCGTGGCTGGTTTGGGCGTTTATTCCTCCAACCACCAGGACCTTGCCGTTAGGCAGCAGGGTGGCCGTATGAGAATACCGGGCTTCATTTAGGGAACCGTCGGTGGGGGTCCAGGACCCCGTGGCTGGAGTCGGGCCCGGCGTATAAATCTCGGAGGTGGTCAGGGTGCCGCTTTCGCCGTAGCCCCCAGCCACCAGGACCGTGCCGTTGGGCAGCAGCGTGGCCGTGTGCAAATTCCGCTTGTCGGTCAGGGACCCGGTAAGGGACCAGATCCCCGCCTCCGGATCGAAAAGTTCGGCGGTATTCAGGCGGCCGCTATCATCTGAGCCCCCGGCCACCAGGACCTGGCCGTTGGCCAGCAGCGTGGCTGTATGGTTATACCGGGGGGAGTTCATGGAATTAGCGAGGGCCGTCCAGGTCCCCGCAGCCGGGTCGTAGAGCGCGGCGCTGCTCAAGACGCTGCTCGATTGGCCGGCGGCGCTAAAATACCCTCCAGCGACCAGGACCTTGCCGTTGGGCAGCAGCGTCGCGGTGTGGCCGTGACGCGCGGTGGTTAGAGCCCCGGTGGCGGACCAGGTGTAGGTGGCGGCCAGGGCCGCGGCGGGCAGCACCAGGCTCAAGATCAACGCCGCCAGAATGATGACGCTGTGGCGGCGTCTCCGGGAGAAAGGGGGAAGGTGCAACCCGAACCGGTTCACGCTCCGTTTTCCTTTCCTCAGGGGCCGAAAAGCCCCGGCGTAAGAGGGGTCCATCGTGGACCATCCTTTCCGTCTTGATAAAGTTTCTGGTGGCGCCGGCATCTTGCCGGTGCAAAGGACAGGCTGGAACCCTGCGCCACCCAAGGCGACGGGCACAGGGATACCTGACCCTCCCCAAACCGTACTTAGTGGTTTCAGCCTTGGTTTGGAAACCGAGGCTATGATAGCACGGCTGATGCTGGGAAGGGGATTTTTTCCCAAGATCCTGAG
This sequence comes from uncultured Desulfobacterales bacterium, assembly GCA_964522695.1. Lineage (GTDB taxonomy): Bacteria > Desulfobacterota > Desulfobaccia > Desulfobaccales > 0-14-0-80-60-11 > VGSQ01. Next base: position 12,578 of record CAZFWX010000078.1, on the reverse strand, counting down.
GTATTCTTTCCTCTTTTTCCCATTTCCTCTGTTTCTCCCCTCCTGGCAGCCGTGGCCGGCCGCCCCCTGAAAAATCCGCAGCGCGCCGAAATTCTGTTCATTCAAGGCTTCCTGCGGGTGGGCCGGGTGGTCGTGGCATCATTTTTCTGGTTTTCTTGGAAACCTGATTTTAAAGGTCATCCCCAGTCGTACCGATAAGCCAATAGGATTTCCTTCCCCCGGGCCGTGGGGAGAAAGGCCCGGAGTCTCAGGCTTCCCGGCCTTCCCGGGGGAAGGAATCATGACCCAGCAGTGCGAACGGGGCATTTGAGTTTCCCCGCATCCGGCCGATATATGCATATACCAATACCCGACATGACTAAGGCTTCCGTCCTCCCGGCGTTCAACCCTGCGGACCTGGAGGCGCCCCAGCGTAAAATCGGCTCCGGGGTGCGGGAGGATGAAGTCTGCCAGATTCTGAACCTCAAGAAAAATCTCGACTACAGTGACATCTTGATTAAATACGCCTCCAAATATCTGCACCTGGGTTGGGAGCTGGTGGCGGTGAACGCCCGGGGGGAAGACACACTGGGACTGGATTTCACGGCCCCCGAGGCAGTCTGGCAGCCCCGTCTGACGGAGTTGGGGCTGGACGGCGTGCAGGTGAACCTGGGGGTGCGCACCGGCCAGGCGAGCAACCTGCTGGTGCTGGAGGTGCACCGAAGGGAGAGCCTCTTCCCCTTTAACCAGCGGGGCGATTGGTCCTCCACCTGCGTGGCCCAGGTGGGGGAAGACCGGGAGCAGCATTACTATCTGCTGCCCCGGGGCTGGCGGCCGCCCCCGTCCTTTTTCCTGAACTCCTTTCAGGTCATGGTCATGGGGGAGAAGGGTATGGTGCTGGCGCCGCCCTCCCTGGAGCCCCGGGTGCAGGCCAACCTCAGATGGCTCAAGCCCCCCTGGGAAGCCCCGCCCAGCCGCATCAGCCCGGTGTTGGGGAAGTTTCTTCAAAAACATGCCCCGGCCGGGCCACCCAGCCCCCGGTTCGATTCTGGCGCTCTGCCCGCCTGGCACGATCTCTACCCCCTGGTGGCCCGCCATGCCGGGGTGCTCCAGTGCCTGCTGGCGCCCCAGGAAGACCTGGAGGCCTATTATCTTGCCATTCTCAAGGCGGCCCGGGGGGCAGGCCTTGAGGACCCCCGGGTCTTGTCGGGCCTGCTGTGGCACGCCCCCCTGGGTGACGCCCAGCGCTCCCCCGAGCGCTGGGGCTTCCTCCAGGAACTCATCACCATGTCCTGCCAGGGCGAGCCCGAGACAAACCTGTCCGGGGCTGACGATGAAGACGCCGGCCGCTGGGCCGAGGGCCTGGCCGCGGGGTTTGCCGGGGAGCCAATTCCGGAGCCAGCGCCCGAGGTTCGCCGGCGGACGCCGGTCCCCAAAAACGGCGGTCCTGCCGGCGCTGCGGAGCCCGAGCCGGGCTTCGGCCTGGATGAGGCCAACGGGCACTCCGGGGAGGGTCCCTGGGCCGAACTCTTCCGCCTCACCCGGGACGGCCTTTTTGTGGACCGCCGGCGGTATGAAGCCATGATCTATGAGTTGGGCAAGCTGGGGGCCTGGCAGGAAATCATGAAGCGGGAAACCCGGGAAAACAAGCATCTCCGGGAGAAGCTGGAGGGCCGTTGGACCCGGGATCTGGAATATTTTCGCCAACTGGCTCAAAAGAATCAGAAAAAGGGGTGGCGATGGTGGCAACAGGAATGATGTCCAGGGAAGCTCTCAGGGAGGAGTGCCAGATCCGGGAGTCTTCCCCCATTGTGCTGGAGATGGCCTCCGCGCCGGACGGGCGGACAGTTTCCCCCCTGCCGGTCCAATTAAAAAGCCTGTCCGCCCGGGGCGTCATTCTGGCGGCCCGGCCCGTGGACGCCAGCAGCCTGGATCAGGTTTGGGAGGGGCGCCAGGCCAAACTCCACCTGCCAGCGGACGGCACCGCCGGTCTTTCTCACATTCACACCCAGGTCCTCTGGACCCGCCTGTCCGAAAACGGCGAGGGCGAGGTCCTGGTGGGGCTGGCGTTGGAAGAGCCCAACTTGCGCACGCGCCAGTCCCTGGAGGCCCACCTGCCCCAGTATCCCCGGGACCTGAAAAACCTCTGGGATCATTGGGACCAGATGCAGGAGGAACGGGCGGCCGCAGCCACCGTGGCCCAGGCCTCGGCGCCCCCGGTCAGGCCTGCGCCGGCGGCCCCGCGCCCCCCGGTGGAGTCTGTGCTCCAGCAGGGCCAGAGGGAGGGGGAGGCGAACACCACTCCCGCCTCGGATATGCCCATCTACCTGGTGGGCTTGGGCAGCGTGGGCGCCGGCGTCAGTCTCTATTTTCTGGGACCCGATTCCTACCAGATGTTCGGCGCCATCCTGGCCGTCTATGGCAGTCTGAGCATCGCCGGCAAAAGTGTGTGGACCATGTGCCGCAGGACCGCGGCCCAGGTCAAATGACAGTCCAGCCAGGGCAAAACCGAAATTATCCGGAAGGTCAGGGGCAACATGAACAGGAAGTTATGGTGCATCGGCGGCGGCAAGGGCGGAGTCGGCAAAAGCATTTTCACCCTGGGCATGGGCATCTGCCTCTCCCGCCTGGGCCAGAGGATTATCCTCATGGACCTGGACCTGGGCGGCGCCAACCTCCACACCCTCATGGGCGTGCGGTATCCCCCCTACACCCTGGAAGATTTCTTCATGAAGCGGGTGGAGCGCCTGGAGGACATCGTCATCGACACCCAGATCGAAGGCATCGGCCTTATCTGCGGCTCAGACGATATCCTGGGCGCGGCCAACCCCACCTATTCCCAGAAGCTCCGGGTCCTGACCCAGATTGAGGACCTGCCCGCGGACCAGGTGCTCATGGACCTGGGCGCGGGAACCTCCTTCAACAACCTGGATTTTTTCAACTATGCCCAGGGCAAAATCTGCGTTCTGACCAATCAGGCCACATCCCTGCAGAACGTCTACGGCTTCATCAAAAGCGCCCTGTACCGGCAGATCTCCCGGGAATTCGCCCGGGACCACGAAGTCTTGAATCTGCTGCGCCAGACAAGCCCCGAAGAGGGCAAGGTCCAGCTCGATTCCCTGGACAAGATCCTGGCCTACCTGGGCAACGGCGACGGCCACGGGGAGCGGCATGCCCACCTGGCCACATTGCTCAAGGATTTCCAGGTGCACCTGGTGGTGAACATGATCAAAACCTCCCGGGACCTCCAGGCCGCCACCATCATTCAGAAGGTGTGCGAAACGTACCTGTCCATCCGGCCCCTGGTCCTGGGCAACGTCTCCTTTGACCTGGCCGTGGAGCACGCCATCAACCGCATGCTGCCATTCCCCCTGGGACAGGAGCAGACCCCTGCGGCCAACGACCTGGACCACCTGGCCCGGACGCTCCTGGAAAAGCACGGCGTCCGCACGCTGCCCGGCAAACCGGAGACGGCGCAGCCTCTGGCGGGCTCCCGCCCGGAGGTCTGGGCCGCCCCGGCAGTGCGCGCCTCGGTGTAGGGCGCGATCTCACGTATCTGAGACAGGAGGCAGGGGCTGAGGCAGAACAATAAGCCTCTCTGTGCACCCCTGCCCCGGTCCCGGATTTCCTTCCCCCAGAAAAACCACTATCCTTCCCCCTACCGGCTGGCGGCGATTGACAGCGGCGGCCCTGTTCTGCTAAGACAGTATCGGCCTTATGTCTCAATTTCCCCGGAGGTGCGCCGGCCATGGCCCAGGAAAACCAGGAGCGTCATCATTACACCGAAGTCCTGGAAGAGCTCAAGACGTGCTTTCCCTCGCCGGTTTCCAATCCCATCATGGACGGCTATTTCGTCCACGCCATCTCCCAGTTCCTGGACCGGGTGGACGATCTCAAAAGCGCCGTGCCCATCCTGGGGCTGGGCCAGCCGGGCCGCTATAACCACAGCCAGACCGTTGATTTTCCCGAGGATATGAGTTCGGTGGCGGAGCTCACCCGGACCCTGGTGGACTACTGCCGGGGCATGCCCGTCTGGGGCCACCCCAATTCCCAGGTGAACGTGGTACCCGCCACCTCCATTTCCGGCATCATGGCCTTCATGGCCGCGGCCATCTTCAACCCCAACATCATCTGGGACGAGTACTCGGCCCGTTTCGCGGAAGCGGAAATCGAGGCCATCGCCATGACTTCCGCCCTGGTAGGCTATGACCCCAGGCAATCGGGGGGCGTCTTCACCTTCAGCGGCACGGGCACCATCTTTTACGGCGTCAAACTGGCCCTGGAGCGCCTCTTCGACGGCCGCCCCATGGAAGAAGGCCTGCGGGAGGACGCCAAAATCGTCACCTCGGCCTCGGCCCACTACGCCAAACTCAACGCCACGGGCTGGCTGGGGCTGGGCATGCGCAATCTGGTGACCATTCCCGCCACCCGGGACAATGAAATGTCCCTCACCGATCTCGAAGACTACCTGCGCCAGGCCTTCGCCAAGGGAGAGAAGGTGGCGGCCATCATCGCCACCATGGGCACCACCGACGCCTTCGGCCTGGACGACCTGGGGGCCATCGTCCAGCTGAGGGACCAACTGGCCCAGGAGTATAAGCTGGCCAAGCCGCCCCACGTGCACGCCGACGCGGTCATCGGCTGGGTCTGGTCTGTCTTCCGGGACTATGACTACGACGGCAACCCCTTGGGGTTCCACGCCCGGACGCTCAGGGCCTTGAATGACTCCAGCACCCGCTTGGACAGCCTGCGCCTGGCCGACAGCCTGGGGGTGGATTTCCACAAAACGGGTTATGCCCCCTATATCAGCAGCGCATTTCTCGTCAAGGACCGGCGTCACCTTACTCTCCTGTCCCGGGAACCGGACGAGATGCCGTACCTGTACCAGTTCGGCAAATACCACCCCGGCATCTACACCCTGGAGTGCTCCCGCCCCGGCAGCGGCGCCTTGGCGGCCCTGGCCAGCATGCGGCTATTCGGCAAGAAGGGCTACCGCGTCCTCATCGGCCACATCGTGGAAATGGCCCAGATGCTGCGGGAACGCCTGGAAGCCCACCCTTTCATCGAAGTATTAAACGACTTCAATTACGGGCCCGTCACCCTCTTTCGGGTCTATCCTGACCAGGTCAACGGCAAAGAAACCTTCGCCCGGGAACTGGACGACCCCGCCTTCAGGGAGCAGGTGGAGGAATATAACCGCTACAACCGCCGCATCTTTGAGAAGGTGCACGAGCGGGCCATGCGGGGGGAAGGGGTGCTCCTGTCCTGGACCAGCGCCTACCGCCACGCCGACTACAACGGCGAGACGGGCCCGCCCCTGGCCGCGCTCAAGTCCTTTATCCTGAGCCCCTGGACCGACCTGGCCGCGGTGGACCTGGTGGTGCGCCAGGTGCTGGAGGCCCGGGAACAGGTGGGTGCGGAAGGAGGCTAGCGGGGAGGCGAGGTTGACGGGAAGGTGGACCGGTGGACAACAAATGGAGAGCAGGCGCCCTGGCCTGCAAGGGAAGTGGACAGCCGAGGCGAAATCAGAGCGCGTCCCTTCCCAGACCCCGGTCCTGAATCTTTTTGCTTGACAGAAATCTCCGGATGCCGATAGGTTAAAGCATTGCCGGGATGAATCCCGGAGTAGCAGGAAATCAGGCGGACAGGAAAATCAGGCCACGCAGGCCATGGCGCCAGAAGGTGCCGGTTTGCGTGGTTTTTTTTGCCCGCCCCGAAAAATTTTTTTTTAGGCTCACCCGACACCCGGGGGCGGGTGACCAATAAAAAATTTCCCTAGGAAGGAACGGAGGAACGAATGCATCGGTCAACCAAACTGCTCCTGCTGCTAGCAGGGATTCTGACGGTGTTCCTGGCCCCCTTGCCGGTCATGGCCCACTACCACACCTATTGGCCCCAGGCGCCGGGCTGCTACGGCAAACCCGGCGAAGCCGTGACCTGGCACTATTTCTGGGGGCACCCCTTCGAGATGATCATCTATGACAGCCCGGGCCCCGAATTTTTCGTGCGCACCCCGGACGGCAAAAAGGAAGAGGTGAAGGCCAAGGAAATCACCCTCAAAGACCAGGAAAGCGGCAAGGACCGCAAGGCCCTGGCGGTGGAGTACAAGCCCGCCGGCCCCGGGGATTACTACCTTTGTCTGGAAGGGCCGGCCATCTTCATCCCCGAGGAAAAGGTGTTCTGGCAGGATTCCGTCAAGTCCATCTGGCATGTCATGGCCGAAAAAGGCTGGTCCAAACCCGTGGGGATGGATGTGGAGATTGTGCCCCTGACCCGCCCTTACGGCTGGCCGGCCGGCTCGGTGTTCAAGGCCCAGGCATTGTTCAAGGGCAAACCCCTCAAAGGGGCTCTGGTTGAGGTGGAGAAATTCAACGGGGCGTTCGTGACCAAGGAGCAGCTCCCCAAAGACCGCCACGGCGAAGAGAACACTCCGCTCATCACCCGGGCCCTGAAAACCGACTCCCAGGGTTACCTCACCTTCACCCTGGACAGCCCCGGCTGGTGGATTGTGGGCGTGGCTCATGAAGACGGCAAAAAGAAGGAGGGCGGTAAATCCTATCCCGTGGAAAAGCGGGGCTGCCTCTGGATCTACGTGGAACCCGCCCCGGCTGCGGCAGGCAAATAATCAAAAATGTCCATAGAGGAGGAGCAGGGATGTCCCCCTGCCCTCCCTTCCCTTTGTTTCCGGAACGCCGTTAAATGACCCGGGGAACTGTCTCCGGCTCGTCCGTGAGATCTCCCACGGGTTCCCGCCAGGCCAGCAGGTAGAGGGGGCCAGGGCCCCGGCAGGTCATGGCGTGAGCCACCCCGGGAGGGATGTGAATGAGGATGCGGTTGCCGGCGATGGAACGCTCCTTGACCTTGCCCGGCGCGGCTTCCCACAGGAAAACGCCGGTGCCGTGGAAGGGATAGAGCCACTCCTCGTAGCGAGGGTGCAGGTGATGGCCGCGGTTCTGGCCGGGCACGATGGAAACCAGATGGAAGCTGCTGGGCAACACCAGGGGGTGACGCACGCGCCCCAACAGGGGGAAGAAACTGAAACCCCGGGCGTCTTCCCTGAGTTCCTGCACCAGATCGATGAATTCAACGTTGGCCATGGATTCAACCTCCCTTTCCTGCGGCGGGGTCGAAAACCCGCAAACTCCAAGACTCCACCGGCGCCGCCCCACACCCTTGCTTTTTTGCCTGTTTCTGCTAAAGTAGCCTCCTTGAGTTCACTACATATCTCCCTCACCAGATAAGGGGCGCCCCAAGCCTGTTACTGGTTGATTGTGTCATGGCTGGCATTAACGATCTGGTTTTAATTCATCTGGAGAAACAGCCTGCGTTCTACGCCCGCATTGACGACATCCAGCCCGATGTCAAAAAAGGCTGGTTCCAGGTGGAGTTTTACATTCTCACCCTGCCGCCCCAGACCATGGTCTGGATTTTGGAGGAGGCCCACCTGCAGGGGGAGGAGTTTACCATGGGAGGGCGGCCCGTGCGCATCAGCCTGGTCCCCCCCAAGCCCCCTGCCACCCCCGAATCCCCCGCTCCGCCCGGCAAGGGGAAAATCATTCCTCTGGTTCGCAAGCCCTGAGAATCCGTCTTATTCTACAAGAACCCCAGTCTCACGCAAGAATTGCGTATCGCCATGAAATCACTGATCTATTTTTATCTTCTGTTCATAGGCGGGGCGAACTTGCCAACTAGCATCGCCAAAGATCGTTCCAAGGAGAGAATCTCCTTTCGGCAACCCGGTCTGCATACCATTAGGAAGAATCAAAAGGGGTCCGCCCAACATCAGAGATAATCAAATAACTTTAGCCATATAGCTACAGGATAGGCAAGCCCTTGGGCTCAAGGCGAAAGTATAGCGCTCCCCTCTTGGAATAACTGGTTTTGCAAAATATATGCCCCCATTTTCCCGAAAGGCCCACTTTTTCCAGGCCGATCGTTAGCCAAGGCCGCCCGATGACAGCCGAGTGTTTGCACCTAATTTTCTTTACCCGTTTCCCCATCGTTGTCTGACCGCCGGAGATCTTGGGCCTTGGACCCAGAGTCTGTATAGCGCCCTCCCCATCCGGCTGCAGTTTTTTCCGGCCCCCGTGCACCGCGTCCTTGCCTGTTTTCTATTGTAATGGAGTTTCCGATCTTATTAAAATATAAGTTATAGGGGGAATTTTCTCCGGTTCCGGACGATCGATGCGCATTCTGCTGGTTCAACCCACCACCTGTTATCCCGACAAACGGCCGCTGCGCAGCCGCACCCGCTGGCTGCTGGGGGTCACTCTTCCCTATCTGGCGGGGCTGACTCCTGCCGGCATTGACGTGGAGTTGGCCGACGACCGCCTGGGGGAGATCCCTTATCACCGCCGCTATGATCTGGTGGGCATCACCGCCACCTGCGCCACCGCCCGCCGGGCCTACGAAATCGCCGGGGAGTTCCGGCGCCGGGGGGTGCCGGTGGTCATGGGGGGCTTCCACGTCAGCCTCCATCCCGAAGAGGCCCAGGAGCACGCCGACGCCGTAGTGGTGGGGGAGGCCGAATCCGTCTGGCCCCTTGTCCTGGAGGATGCCCGCACCCGGCGGCTCAAGCCCCGGTATCAGGCCGAGCAGTTTCACGACCTGGTGGGGTTGCCCCGGCCCCGGGTGGAACTGGTGGATTACCGCCGCTACCGGGTCAAGATCCTGCCCACCCAGACTTCCCGGGGCTGCCCCTATCATTGCGCCTTCTGCGAGGTGCCCATCGTCTACGGGCATACCTACCGCCGCCGGCCCTTAGGCGAGGTCATCGCCGAAATCACGGCCAACGTGCGCTTAACGGGCCTGCGCAACATCTACTTTATCGACGATAACCTGACCGGCCACCGGGACTACGCCCGGGAGCTTTTTAAGGCCCTGATCCCGTTGAATATCCGCTGGAGCTGCCTGTGGACCATCAACACCTCCCGGGACGAGGATCTCCTGGATCTGGCCCGGGCCTCCGGCTGCTATCACGTCAACATCGGCATCGAAAACGTCTGCCAGGAGTCCCTCACCGCCATCGACAAGGTGCAGAACCAGGTGGAGGAGTATGAGTGGCTGCTGAAAAGATTGAAGGATCGCGGGATTTTCTATTCCCTCAACTTTATGTTCGGGCTGGATGCGGACACCAAAGACCTCTTTGCCAAAACCCTGGCCTTCCTGGAACGGGTGAAGGCGCCCATGGCCTTCTTCAACGTGGCCACCCCCCGCCAGGGAACCCCCATGTGGGAGCAGTTGCAGCAGGAAGGCCGGGTGCACAACCCCGAGGCCGAGCGCTATCTGGGCATGGTGTGCAACTTTGTGCCCCAGCACATGACCCCCGAGGAGTGCGAAGCCGGAGTCTGGCGCTGTTTTGAGCAGTTTTATTCCTTCGGCTCCATTTTCCGCCGGCTGCTGTGGCCGCCCAGCAGTTATATTTTCCAAGGGTTGCCCAGCAACCTGTTTTTCCACTGGGCCGCCAAACGCCACATCGACCCGGTGGATTTTTACTGAGAGATGAAGGCCTTGCGCACGCCTTCCAGGATGAACTGCACGGCCAGGGCCGCCAGGATCAGCCCCATGAGGCGGGTCAGGAGGCGGACGCCCGACTCCTTGAGGTAACGCAGGAACCTCTCGGCGAAGCAGAAAAAGATATAGCTGGAGAGCATGGTGATGGTCAGGGCCAGGAGGATGAGGCAGTCATCCAGGAATCCCATGCTGCGGCTTCCCAGCACCAGGATGGCGGACATGGCGCCCGGCCCGCTAAGCAGGGGAACTGCCAGGGGCACCAAGGCCACGTCCCGGTAGTCCGCCGCCACCAGGCTGGAGGAGGTGTCCAGACGCTGGAAGTGACCCCGGCCCTCCAGCATGTCGAAGGCGATGCGCAGCAGGATGAGGCCGCCGGCGATCTGGAAGGCGGGCAGACTGATGCCAAAAAAACTCAGCACCAGGCGGCCCAAGAAGATAAAAACCGTCAGGATCAGAAAAGCGAAAATGCAGGCGCGGCGGGCCAGGGCCCGGGACGCCTCCCGGGAATAACCGGCAGACAAGGCCAAGAACGCAAATAGATTGCCCGGCGGGTCCACAATGACCCACAGGGAGATCAGGCCGGTGACGAAAAATGCGGCCTCGGGGCCCAGGGAGTCGGGAAGCATTCAGGTTAGATGGCCACTTACGCACTATAAGGGATTCTTATGGCAAACTTCCAGGTAAACAAGACCTATCAGGAAATTAATGACAAAATCCGGCGCGGTCAAGCCGTGGTGGTCACCGCGGAGGAGATCATCGGCATCGTCCGCAAGAAAGGCGAAGCCGCGGCCGCCCGGGAAGTGGACGTGGTCACCACCGGGACCTTCTCTCCCATGTGCTCTTCGGGGGCCTTCATCAACTTCGGCCACTCCAAGCCCCCCATCAAGGCCTCCCGGGTCTGGCTCAACAACGTCCCGGCTTATGCCGGTCTGGCTGCCGTGGACGTCTACGTGGGGGTCACGGAACCCACCGCCGACGATCCCCTGAACAAGGTCTATCCCGGGGAATTCAAGTACGGCGGCGGCCATGTCATCCAGGACCTGGTGGCGGGCAAGAGCGTGCATCTGGTGGCCGAGGCCTACGGCACCGACTGCTATCCCAACAAGCGCCTGGACCAGGAAATCACCCTGGCCCAGACGGTGAACGCCATCCTCTGCAATCCCCGCAATGGCTATCAGAATTATAACTGCGCGGTTAACCTCTCCAACCGCACCATTTACACGTATATGGGACCCCTGCGGCCCCGGGGAGGCAACGCCAATTTCTGCACCTCCGCCCAACTGAGCCCCCTGTTTAACGATCCCTATTACCGCACCATGGGCATCGGCACCCGCATTTTCCTGGGCGGCGGGGTGGGCTACGTGGTCTTTCCCGGCACCCAACACCATCCCGGCAAGCCCCGGGGGGACAACGGGGTCCCCCTGAGCCCCGCCGGAACCCTCATGGTCTTGGGGGATTTGAAGCACATGACCCCTCGGTACCTGGTGGGGGTGAGCCTGTTGGGCTATGGCTGTTCCCTGTCTGTGGGCCTGGGGGTGCCCATCCCCATGTTGAATGAGGAGATGGCCCACTTCTGCAGCGTGGCCGATGAAGACATCTTCGCCCCCATTGTCGACTACGGTCACGATTACCCTGCCGCCACCGGCCGGGTGCTGGGAAAAGTCAGCTACGCCCAACTCAAAAGCGGCAAGCTGGTTCTGGACGGGCAGGAAATCCCCACCGTGCCCCTGTCCAGCTTTCCCCGGGCCCGGGAAATCGCCCAGATTCTGAAGGAGTGGATCACCGCGGGCCGTTTCCTCCTGGGAGAACCGGTGGAACTGCTGCCTTCCGGGGAACCCGTCCCCTTGCCGGAGGACCCGGCCCGGGATAGTTGAAACTTTCTGGAGGAGGAGGACAGGGTCCCGGACCCCTGCCCCCTCCTCCAAACCTCCTCCCCCGCCCCTTTATGTTTTTATGAATCATCTGGCCGGCCTCCATGATCTGAAAATAATCCTGGCACGTCAGCCCAAGGCGCTTCTGCTTTTTTCCGGCGGCCTGGACTCCGCCCTGCTTCTGGCCGTGGCCGCAGCAGTGCTGGGCTCCGGCCTCACCGCCCTGACCGTCACCGGCCCGCATACCGCCTCCGGCGAGTTGGCCCAGGCCTTTCAGCTGACCCGCCGCTTCAAAGTGCGCCACCTCATCCGGGAGTTCGATCCCTTGAACTTGGCGGATTTCGCCGGCAACACCCGCAATCGTTGCTACGCCTGTAAACGGTCCATTATTCTTCTTGCCCAAGACGCGGTTCGGGCTCAGGGGGCTCAAGTCATCTGGGACGGCACCAACGCTGACGACCTGCACGATTTCCGCCCCGGCATGCTGGCCGCCCGGGAACTGGGAGTGGTAAGCCCTCTGCTTGACATGGGCTACGGCAAGGCCGCCATCCGCGCAATGAGCCGGATCCTGGGCCTGCCCGCAGACCGCCCCCCCCAGAGTTGCCTGGCTACCCGCTTCCCCTACGATACCCCTTTAAGCCGGGAATCCCTGGCCAAGGTAGGCCGGGCCGAGGCCTGGCTCGCGTTCCGGGGTTTTACCCGGGTGCGCCTGCGCCTCCGGGAAGACGGCGTGCGCCTGGAACTGCCGGAAGAGCATTGGCCTGCCTTCCTCAACCCGGAAGTGCGCCGCCCTTTCCTGGCCCTGCTGGCCGCCCTGGAGCTGGGACCGTTGGAGATGTAATAATTAGGGAAGGGGGGGATGATAACTTCTCTGCCCCCCTTCGCACTTCCACCCAACCCATTTTAAAAAGCCTTAAGGGATTGGGGGTGGGGGTTTGGGGGAGGAGGTAAGGGACTGCGTCCCTCAGCCCCCTCCCCCAAAATCATCATGCAGAGGCTCAATGGCTGAGAAAATTCGCGCCCTGGGGCTTTTGTCCGGGGGTCTGGACAGCATGTTGGCGGCCCTGGTGCTGCGGGACCAGGGGATCGAAGTGGCGGGGATTTGCTTCCTCACCCCTTTTTATGGTCCCGAGCGGTCCAGGGAGGCGGCCCGGCAGTTGAGCCTCTCCCTCATCGAGCTTGATTTCACGGAGCTCTTCCTGCCCCTTCTTTATG
>CAZFWX010000077.1:0-15936 GCA_964522695.1 uncultured Desulfobacterales bacterium | reverse complement strand
GCCTCCGCCATCGTTTATGCCACTTACCTGGGCGGCAGCTTGTGGGATCTGGGTTACGGGGTCGCCGCGGATGGAGGGGGAAACGCCTATGTGATCGGCACAACTTTTTCGGACAACATGGCGGCGGCGCCTCTGAGACCCTACGCCGGGTCAGCAGATGCTTTTGTGGCCAGGATTGAAGCCGATGGGAGCGCGTTGGGGTATTTTACCTATCTGGGCGGGGCTGATCAGGATGAGGGTTCGGCCATTGCCGTGGATGCCAATGGCCATGCCTATGTGACGGGAGCGACGAAATCCGGCGATTTCCCTGCCGAGGCTCCCCTGCAGGCAGGGAAGGGGGGTGAGCAGGATGCTTTCGTCGCCAAAATCAGCCCGCCGGTTACCGGTCCCTCTCCGGCTCCGGCCAGGATAGTTTTTTCCTCGTTCCTGGGGGGTAGCCAGGATGATTATGGCTACAGCGTGGCCGTGAATGGCGCCGGCAATGTCTATGTGGCGGGCTCAACACGTTCTCAGGATTTCCCCGCAAAGCAGCGCATCAGGGCCTATAACGACGGCCTTGATGGCTTTATCAGCAAGATCAGTCCTGCCGGCGACAGCCTGGTTTTTTCCACTTTGCTGGGGGGCAGCGCCGATGACCTGGTCTTTGCCCTATGCCTGGATAGCGCGGGCTCGATGCATCTCTTGGGCACCACCAATTCGCCTGACTTTCCCGTCGCCAATTTTGTCCAGGGAAGTCTCAGTGGGTTTCTGGCAGACATTTTTGTCACCCAGATCCAGGAGGGGAACCCGCAGATTAACCCGATCCTTAACCTCTTACTTGATTAGTTAGCCAAGACGCAACTATTTCACCAAGCCCCGGAAAGGACGCAGCACTTTCTTCAGACCGTCTTTGAGAAGAGGATGGTTGGTAAAGAAACCCCGAATTTTCGCGGTTGCTCTCCAGGTGGTGCTGGCCTCGATGGGCCGCAGCCGCTCGAGTTCCCTTTGCTGATTTTGCAGCGTTGCGTTCATGGAATGGATTTGGGCCGACATGGATTGCATTTTCGCCAACACCTCTGGCGCGGGTGCGACCAGGGCAAGCACCAGGCCGTAGGTCAGATTGGCGGGCAGGCTTTCCAGGCAACGGGCCAACCGCAGTCTGCCAGGAAAGGTGGGGTAGGTTTGCACCATTGATTGGGGGCGTTCGCGATACATGATGGATGGGTGAGGAATAACCAGGATTTTTTCTCCCTGAGCGGTCAGGCGCAGAAAGAGTTGCCAATCCTCCCAGGTGGCTTTGGAACTGGCGTCCCACCCGCCAAGCCGTTTGAGCACCTCGGTACGGTAAACCGCCAGGGCGTCACCGAAGCAGTTTTGCCGTATCCCCTGGGCGAGGTCGGGCCCCGGGAAATGAAAGATGTCACGGTAACTCGTCTGATACAGCCAGGTATCGTGATCAAAAAACCGGTACATCCAGGTGGTCACCGCGGCCACGTCCGGGTTCTCGTCCAGGATGCGGCAGGCCCGGTGGAGGAAAATGTTGAGAACGATGTTGTCATTGTCGTGGGCGCACACATAGGGTGTGTCCACCCGGGCGAGGGCGGTATTGCGGGCTGCGGGAAGCCCCAGATTTTCGGGATGGCGGATTACTTCCGTGGGCATGAAAGCCGCCAGCCGGGCGGCCGTTTCTTCAAAGAGAGTCAGGTTTTCCGGGGTTGAGCCGTCGTCGACCAACACGACCTTCTCAGGGATTTTATAGGTGTTGCGCAGCCCCAGGAGCAGATCATGGAAAAATCTCGCTTCCCCATTCAGGTTGGGCACAATGACGCTCACCTCGCCGGCTGGGGAGGAAGGTTTTAGGGGTTGAGATTTTAGGTTGGCGATCATCTGACGATACGACTCGTTATGGCGCAGGTAAGCCTGGCCGACTTTTTCCCGGGTCTGGTGCAGCAGTTCCAGGCGTTCCTGGAAACTCATGCTGATGGCCCGGGCCATGCCGGCAGCCAGGGCTGTGGGGTTGGGATCGCAAAGCACACTCTGGTGCAAGGTTTCGGGGATGATTTCCGGGATTCCTCCGGCCCGGTAGGCCAGCAGTTGACTGTTGGAATCGATCACCTCGAAAATGGACAGGGGGTGGTTGTCGCCCCGATAGGGCAGGACCACCAGGGAGGAAGAGACGTAGCGTTCCAGCATCGCGATCGCCCCCGCCAGACTGAAGGAGCCGTTTTCCACCTCGAGCCCCGGGATCTCTTCGAGGCGAGGATCTGGAGTTTCAACGCCAATCAAGACTACCCTTTGCACCTGCTTGGCGGCGCTGGCATATGCGGGGTTTTCAAATAACTGCACCACGGCGTCGCAGAAGTCAGGGTAGCCTTTTTGGGGGGTCTGCTTCCCATGAAAGATCAAAGTGGAGATGGGGCCTTTGGTCTGCGCCTCCACCGATACTGACCGCAATGCCAATGGGTAACGCTGCAGCATTTGATCGGGTAGATTCAGCCGCCACTCCTGCAGATAAAGATTCCGTAAAAAGTCTGAAGCAAAGATGACGCAATCTGCCAATTCGAGGGACAACCGTTCCCTATGGGTGATGCTGATGTCTTGCATCTCATCCAGGACGCCTGCCGCATGGTTGAGGTAAAACTGTGTGCCATGGGCATAGGCAACCACGCAGACGCTGGGCGGCAGCAACCGGGCCCGCTTGGCCTGGGCGACGTGGACGCCGATACCGAGATAATCCTGATATTCCACCAGCCGCACGGTATCGTAGAGGAAGAGCGCCTGGATGGTCGCCTGGAGGATTTCCACCGGGTCCAACGCGCCGATCTCGGTTAGGGAAGCATGGTTCCGGTTGCCGAACATGGCGGTGTGCAGCCAGCCCTGCTGCTGCACAAAGGGCCGCCAGTCCTGGGGCAGGCCCATGGAGCCGGTGAACATGATGATCCGGTCAAGCTGCGTGGCTTCGGTGACTAATTTGTGGTAGGTGCCGATTCCCCCCGTTCTGTGAGCGAGACCATGCTCCGTGGTGAGCACGAGATGGTCAGCCTGGGGAGGCAGGTGGTGGTAGGAGAGAAAATTTAAAAAATCCTCTTCACGGCAGCTCAACTCGGCGGCGATGGTGACGTTGTGCAAGTCAAAGTCATTCTGCTGGACCCGGCCGATGCGACTGATGCGGAATCCGGCGCTCAGGAGGGCCAGGCCGAATTCGTTGAGCGTCCATTGGCGGAAGTGTTCAGGATTATCCGGGATGCGGGAAGAATCCCGGCCGTCAACGCAGTGCCTGTCTGGAGTGGAAATAATCAGGCGGTTATGGGGATGGCGGCGCAAGGCCCTCCGCAGCAGACGCAACAGCCAGCGCGGGTCGTCCAAGTGCTGGATGACATCGGCGAGGATGAACAGCGTGGGGATATCGGTCTCCACTTCCTGGGCGAGGCGGTCAATATCCCCGGCATCTTCCAGGTTGGCGGCAAAGAAAGGGGGCACTCCCCCCGATGAGCCGCGGTCCAGGGGCTGGCGCTGGTCCTTCCAATCCACCTGGAGGAAATCGGCCTGATAGCCGTCGAACAGCAGGGGCAGCTTTTGACCGTCCCCCGATCCCAGGTCCACGACGCGGGCGGGCCGGAGGACCTCTGCCACTTCCCGGGCCAGGGCATACACATCCTTTTGGCGGACGACGTTTTCATCGGTATAAGCACGGTTGATCTCCACCAGGCGTCTGGCCTGGCCCCCGGCGCCGAAATTGCGCTCTGGAGTGAAAGAGAAGGGGTCGACTATTCCTGTCAAAGTGGCAATACGCATCAAAGCGGGACATCCTTTTTCAGAGAATGGGGGCGCTCCAGGGCGACATCATTGTAAAGCCAGGGATTGAGGGCGAAGTAAATGAAGTTCCAACCTTCGTTGGCTACCAGTTCACAGACGGCGTGGGGAACGCCGTAATCAATGCACTCGAGGGGGCTCCACAACGTGAAGTCATTGAAAATCAAGAGCCCGCCCGGTTTAACCCTGGTCCGCGCCACCGCGATGTCACGGGAGACGCCCTCATAGCTGTGATCTCCATCAATATAAATCCAGTCGAAATAATCATGAGGGAACTGGGCCAGCAGGGTGGACGAATCCCCCTCATGGAGCTGCACCCGGGCGATGAGGTCGGCATCTCCTTTGGCATAGAGCGGCTTCAAGTCAATATCGAAGAGATGGAGCTCTTTCGGATTAACAAAATCCAGCATCCGACGGGCGAACCAGCCCTCCTGAGTACCCAATTCGGCGCCGATACTCCCTTGAGGCAGTCGCTTCAGGATGTCTTCCCGTTGAGGCAACAGTGTGCAGCCGGTAAACCGCTCCGCAGGCAGGAGCGGCAATGGAGGAAATAAATCTGAGGGCCCGAATCCCCTGAAGGGTGACATCTTTTCCAGCCATTCTTGTCGCATACGGTGAAACCACTCGGCTTGGGCCGGGGTCATGATCATTGGCATCTGATCCTCCAATTCCTGCGGATGACGATTGAGATCGGGAAATTTTTTCTTTGCCGGGCAGAGACCCAGAATTCCTCGGGTCAATTTTTGCCTTTCCGGGCTGGATTGACAACCCTATTTTGATGATTAACATTTCTCTACCTGAAAAAGGGATGCTATTGATGCAAATTTGCCAGCCAATCTGCCTCCAGGGGAGCAGATGCAAGGGTAATCGGCGTGGATACCATAGGGTGGATTTTCTGGGCGGGATTTTCCCTCAGTCTGGCTTCTTTGACCTGGCTGTGGCTTTCTCTCGCCAGTCGCGGGGGCAGGTCCCCCCAAGGGGTGGGGCTCACACAAAGGGGAGGCGCCAGGGGCCGGCTCCTTTTCATCGGTTTGTGCGTACTGGGGATCGTGACAGCTTCTCTGGTTATGGGGCTTTCTTTCCGGGACAATAGCGCCCTTTCTTTTTCCCAGCCGCATTTCCCCCGGGCGGGCGTGCCCCCTTTGACGGAAGCAAGAGAAGGGGATGGCTTTGCCCTGGACACCCGGCCCATACTGGCTGGTCAGATGGTGGGCTTGGCTTCCTGGTACGGCGGCAAGTTTGAGGGCCGCCGGACGGCTTCGGGTGAGGTCTTTAAGAGCCGCTGCCTGACCCTGGCCTCCCGGGTGATTCCTCTGGGATCCATCGTTGAGATCACCAATCTCGGTAACGGCAAACGGGTGCAGGCGCGGGTGAATGACCGAGGGCCGTACATCAAAGGAAGGGGCTTTGATGTCTCCCGCGGGGTAGCCCGGAAACTGGGTTTTCAGAGGGCGGGACTGGCCAAGGTTAAGGTCAGGATAGTGCGCGCCCAAAAGGCTAAGTCGTCCTCCCAGAAAAGCCTGACATGGTTTCCCACTGACCAGGCGACCAGTTCCGACGGAACTTCCCTCTAAATCCTTCAGCCCAGGCCCTCAGGCCGGCGGTTTTTTTCACCTTACCCTTCCCTGTGCCGTATCTTTTCCCTAACTTTCAAAAATAATTATAATTTGTAACTTGTCAGAGATTAAGGCAGACCTTTATCCGGCCGAAAGGCGGGCTGAGCCGGCAGGCGCAGGTCTTTTTATCTCAGGAAGAGAAGAAATTTATTATCGGAAAAAAAGAAAATGCTTGAATGATGAGCAGACATTAGTGGCCATTAAAGCATAAGCTATTATAATCACTAATAATTTAATGTGGAAAACACTTGGCATTGCTTTTGCACATTAGGCTGCTGACTGGACAAAGGAAAATCTTCCGGCCGATGAAGATGGAAACACCCTTTCAGCTAGAGCAGAAAAAAGAATCTGTGCGTGGGTGAGGTTAGCAGTATTTCGAAAGAATCGATCCAGATCCGGCATCATAGAGGGGAAGAAAATGTCCTATTATAAAAACGAAGGCGACGATTATATTCAGCCTGCCTACTCTGCTCTTTCAGGCTCGACTCACCCAAAAAAGGAAGGGGCCGATTTTTCCCAAGCTCTCCAAACCTTTTTGGGGCAATTTCCCGAATTTCGCAGCAGCCGAAAGCATACCGAATTTCTGCACTACTGCTTCATACACTATGTCAGTTGCGATCCCAATATGCGGGATCTGTCCCTTTTGGAAAAGCTGACGCAAGCCGGCAGGCTGGCCAAGGAATTTTTGGGTATCCTCAGCGGCAATCAGTCTTAAGTTAACCCTCCTGGACCATTGACCAACGCAGGTGTCACAGCTTTTAAAGGTGGGATGTATGGGGTATAGGGGAGCGGGGGTGGGTTAACAAACCCACCCCCCTTGTATTTCCTACTGCAGCTTGCGAACGGTCAAACCTTCACTCACCAGGTCCAGTTCCATGCCTTTTTCCACGGCCTTGAGATTCAGGACCACGCCCTTTTCGTTTTGCACCACCAGGCCGATTTCATCCTTGATGAAGGTGACGCCCGCTTTGTCCATCCTCTTATAGCGGCCCACCAGGTCATCCAAAGATTTCAGTTTGTATACCTTACCATTACAGGAAATCTTCTGAGCCCCAACCTTCAGGGTGGTCAGGCCACGCACCTGGAAGGTGTGGGTCTTGTCGCCAAAGGTGAGCACGCCGCTGCCCCACGTTGTTCCGATAACTGCCGCACCCACCGATTTTATTTCGATGCTGATGGTGGCGCTGGGAGCATCGGCCAGGACCGGCGCTACCGTCATCAAAAAGACCAGGGCCAAAGTCAAACTCAGGAATTTTCGCATAATACTTCCTCCTTTGATTCTCTGAATGGAAATTGCGATCAGCCAGCAATGCCGATCCGGTTGTACCAGCATAACATGATTTTAGCGGAAAAAACGAGGATCATAAGGTCCTAGCGGCGCCCGCCGCCCCCACGGCGAAAACCTTCGCCAGCCCCCTGAACGCCGCGTCCACCCATAAAACCTCCGCCAAAAGGCTGGAAACCGGGTTGAAACTGTTGGCGCATTTGGAACTGTTGCGTCCGCATTTCCCCCCTTTGCCGGGCCTGAAATTCCCGGTTCAGGGCGCTGCTGTCAAATTGCGGCTGCGTCACCTGCGGGCTGTAGGGGGGCTGATACGTCTTTTTAGGCGCCTTGCCGCGCAAGACCTGGGGTTGTCCGGGTTCCACCTGGGACCACTGGTTTCCTAGCCGTTTCTGCCACTGGCCCTGGGCTCCCCGGCGATAGACGTTCCCCTGTTGGTCGCCGAAGACGACATTCTGGCCGGCCTGGCCGGGCCGGGGCGGAGCCTTGGTTTTCAGGACCTGGGGGAAGGACTCTCCATGAGTTGGCAGTTTGCGAGGGGCAGCCGTTCCGAAGGTCTGCACTCCCAGGGCTGGCCGGGGCGCGGTGGTGATGACAGGGGAGGCTAGGAATTGCCGGTTGACGGGGCGATGGTAAAGGTTGGCGCCGGCCAGGTAGGGGGCCGCTTTGAACCCGGGCGGGAATTCCGGTTTCTTTCCCGGGCGCCAGCCGGGATAATAGCCGGCCCATCTGCCTGCGGGGTTCCAGACGCGTCCGTGGAGCCAATTGTGGTGGACGTTGATGTTGTTATAGCGGAAGCCCCCGGGGCCCCACCAGTTGCTGCCGCTGAAGTATTTGGGATAGTTGTGATTCCACCAAACGTTCCAGCCCGCCCAGGTCACCCCCACCCCGACGGCTGGGGCGAAACGGGCCCCCAGCCAGTTCCACGGGGCATAGTACCCTGGCTGATAGACCCACCCGGCCTCGTAGGGGTCGTACATGGCGGCGTAGCCGTAAGTGCGGGGGTAGGGGATATAGGCGGCGTCGCTGTAGTAGGCGGGATAGTCGTAGCCGGTGCCATAAACGATGGCGCCGTCCTGGTTGTAGGAGCCGGTATAGCCCGGCGTATAGCCGACGTGCACCGTGTCGTCATCGGAGTCATAGACTGTGGCGAACTTCACATAATAATAGGGGTGGCTGGGGGGAATCTTCTCTACCCCCGGGGGCGCGGAGCGCGCCACCTGCCAACGGCCTTTGGGGGAATCAGCCTCATACCACACCCCCTGGTCAATGGTGTAGTATGTGTCCCCCGCCCTCAGCACCGGCTGATTGGCGTTCACCGCGTACTGGAGACCAGTGTCCACGATCTCCTGAAATTTGGGGGGGCCATCGTATTGCACCCGGGTGGCGGCCTTCCTGCGGCTGATGGCCGCAGTCTGGGGGATGTAGCTGTCCAGGACCGCCTCCCTGGCCGGGGGAGTGCCGGCCACGCTGGCCAGGACGAAGCCCTTGGGGGAATTCTCCGGGATTTTGGCGAAATCCCCGGGCAGCTTGTTGGCGGGCACAAAGGACCAGGGACCGTCCGCCAAAGAACTGGTCTTGAACCAGCGGCCGGAGAGGAGCACGTAATACTCCTTGGAGGCCGTGTCCAGGAAGAGGTTGCTCTCGGTGTTGCTGACAAACAACAAACCGGTGCCGCCGATGGGGGTGTACTGGGGCTCTCCGTCGGTGGCCAGAAGCTCAGCCGGCTCGGTGGAGACGATGATTTCGGGCATTTTGCCGGACTTGGCCGCCACCTTTTGGCCGGTTTGACCGCTCTTTTTGGCGATATCCGCGTCCAGGGCTTTTAAGGCTGCCGGCAAAGCCGTCAGAGTCAGCCAAGGGCCTTTGACGTCCGCGGCGCTGAGCCAGGTGTCCCCGCCCTTGAGAAAAAAGGTCCGGGAGGCCGGGTCATAGACCATGAGGAAGGCCGTATTGACCAGGCGCATGAGCGGGGAGTCCGGGATGGGCAGCAGCTTGGGCTCGCCGTCCAGGGGCACCAGTACCGCGGCATGGGTGACGAAAATAATCCGGGGCGGATCGTTTTTGAGGCCGGTGGGGCCGGTCCGTTCCTTTTCCACCAGCTCCAGGGCGGCCAGCAACCGGTCCAGGGAGATGATGTGGCGGCGAGTCTCGATGGCCTGGTTAAGAACCTTCTGCAATTCCTCCAACTGTGCCGGCTTGGCCTCGTGAAATTTGAACTGGGTCACCTTGGCCTGGTCAATGGTGACCATACGGGCGTCCCGGTCGGTGAGGGCCCGGGCGGAGATCCACACCACCCCAAAAACGGGTTCCTGCCCATCTTTGGTTTTCACCGCCACTGCGGCCCGGACCATCACCTTGTCGTCCTTGAACCCTTCAACCTGGGGCTGATACAGGGTAATGGTGTAATTATCCTGACTGATGGTGACCGGCCAGCCCTCCTGAGCGGAGCTGACTGGCAGGGTAAAGCCCAGGATCAGGGCCAAGGCG
Organism: uncultured Desulfobacterales bacterium; assembly: GCA_964522695.1. Classification (GTDB taxonomy): domain Bacteria; phylum Desulfobacterota; class Desulfobaccia; order Desulfobaccales; family 0-14-0-80-60-11; genus VGSQ01. The sequence goes on along the minus strand of CAZFWX010000077.1, from coordinate 6,756 downwards.
GCCAGAATCAATACAGGCGGCGGCGCCATCCCCTGCCATTTCTGCCGCATTGCTCTTTCCTTTTATCGACCGGGCGGTTCGTCAGCACGTATCTGCCGGTCTACTGAGCCGAGTCTTTGGGGCGCTGAAGGCGGGCGCTTTCCGGGGCCAGTTTCGAGTTGACAATCCGCCCCGGCGTCCCCACTTCCACCAGGTCGAACAATTCCCGGGCGTGCTCGATGAACAGACGGATGCAGCCTTTGGAGTCCGGACGCCCCGGCAGGACGCCCCCGTGGATGTAATAGGGGCCGCCCACGTGCAGGGCAAAGGGCATCCAGGCGTCATCGTATTTTGCAGAATAAGCGTCCACAATCTTGCGCTGCACGGTGAAGGAGCGCAGCGGGGTGGTGCTGCGCTGCAGGCCTCCCAGAGCGCCCGGCGAGATGGGATAGACGTTTGTCAACTGCCCATGCTGATAAAGGGCCAGGTGTTCCTTGCCCACATCCACCAGCAGGAACTTGGCCTGGCGGGCCAGCTTTTCGTCATATTGGGGGAAAATCTCCGCCTTGACGGTAAAATCCAAGGGGATTTTCAGGGTAGGCACATTAATGGAAAAGGCTTCTTCCTCGCGCGTCAATTTGTAAAAAGGGTTCAAGCCGTTGAAGGTGCCGATGGCGGCCCGGGCCTCGAGAAATCTGGCATTGAGGCTGGGCACCTTGCGGCACAGGGTATAGATGGCTTCTCCGGGGGGAATGACGATCTCCACGTAGGGCACCCCATACTTCGTCCCCACACCATGAATGGTATAGCCCGCCTTCACCAGGTCCTTGTAAATGGGATGATCCTCCGGGTTCCCGGCCGGAACATCGGCCAGGCCCACGGCAGCCAGACAGAGGGACAGGAGCACCAGGATGAATAATTTAAGAGGGTTTTGGTATCTCATATCGCTATCTCCCTTGCACCGGAGCATGGAACCAGTGTTGCTGAGGCCGCCGGTGCAGTACCGGTCAGAGGAGGGATTGGCCGTTTCTCATCGGAAATATGCCCATGCATCATGGCTTGGAGAATTTCCTGGCAACCCCTCACGAGCCTGAGGCTCCGGCAAAATAAGGAAAAGTTTCCCGGAGCGGGCTTGCCGGCGCCGCTGAAGAAAAACTTTTCCCTATCGCAGGTGCAAAAAAATCGTGACCGTCTCGGGGACGGTCAATTTTTCGCTTATTCATTATAGTAAGTCCGATAACCGCGCAAGCAACTCCCCTTTAGTAATCATTTTCGTGTGGAAAAAATTTTATTCAGAGACACAAGGCCTTGCCGCGAGACTGAGCCCCATCTCCGTCCCATATTTATACATAACCACACTAATTCATGCACATAGACCAAATTCAGTCTGCTTTTGCCATTCCGAGGCGCCGGAGGCGACGAAGAATCTCATCTTTCAGGAATATAAGAGACCCTTCACCTTCGGCTCAGGGTGACAAAATACAGCCCTTTCAAGATTATTCAAACCTAGCCAGGCGCAAATATTCATGACGCTATGTATAGCAAAGAACATGCCGGTTATTTTCCAACCTCCACGAGCGGCTTCCTTAATGCGGCCTCAGCCTTTTTGACTGTGCAGACGCCGGGTGAGGCGCGCCTCCAGATCCCGCACTATGGCCCGCAGGGGCTGGCCCTCCGGGACCGGCCCCGAATCGGCCCAGCCCCTTTTGAGGGCCTCCAGCGTTTTTCGCCGGAATTCCTCCAAACTGCCGGACAGTTCAACCCAGATAAGCAATTTTTGCAGCACATGACGTTCCGGGGAGGAAAAATCCCGCTCCAGATCGAAGGCCTGGCCCTGCAGGGTGGTGTACTTCATGAGGCAGTCTCGGGTTGCTCAGTGAATGGCCGGATACGGAGAGGGCCTCACCAGGAAAAAAACTGAGTGAGATTATTTTTGAGGGACAGGAAAAATTCCACCGCCTGGGGATCCTTATGAGAAACGGTCCACAGGTGCTGGGCCAAGCCCGCCTGGGCCAGACCGTAGTAGCCGAGGACCACCTGCCCCACCGCCACATAGCCGGTGGCGAATTGACCCACTCCAGCCAGGAGCGCGCCCGCGAATTGGGCCAGTGCAGTGCATCCCAGGATGAACTGGCCGAAGCCAAAGAGCAGGCCGAAGCCGAATTGGGCGATGGCCACCATGCCCACGGCAAACTGGCCGATGGCGATGATGCCCTTGGCCACCAGAATTTTCCCCTCCTTCGTCCGGCCGACGGCGATGTGCACCAGGGGATAGCCCATGATGGTGGTGACGGAACGCCACTCAAAGCCGCGGCCCTGCCAGGACGGGTGGGCCGGAAAGGGAGCTCCGCAGCGGGGACAGGCCGCGGCCTCGGGGCTGACCTCGGCATCGCAGGTGCGGCATGGGACGAGATTCATCAACGGGCCTCAGAAAGGGGCTGGTATTATCGGCGCCGGGGCGGACCCTGGAAACATGCCGCACGCATGACGGACAGGTCAACCCACCGCCGGAAAGTTTATTGCCCCATGGGCTTTAACAGCAAATACCGTGCCGGACAACACTATATATGCCGAGCAAAATTATGAAAACGCAAGTTTTTCTATGGAGCGGGCCCTGTACTGTCCTGTATCCGGCTTTGCCAGGGAGAGCAAGCGGGGGGAAAGGAGCGGGTCGGGCGGAGATAATTGGGAAGCGGCCAGACTTTTCCCCGAGGCCCGGGCGATATGGACAGGGGAGGGGGGAGTTCCCGGTCCGGATGACCTGGACCCCCCTCCCCACTAGAGCATTCCCTTGGTGGACGGCGCGCCCTGGGCCCGGGGTTCGGGCTGGGTTGCCTGATCCAGAGCCCGGCCCGCAGCCTTGAACACGGCCTCCATGATGTGGTGGGTGTTCTCCCCATAGGGCACTTCGATGTGCAGGGTGATGCCGCCGTGCACGGACACGGCCCGCCAGAATTCCTTAAGCATCTGGGGGTCCAGCGCGGCGGGGCCGGGCGGGAACTTGACCTGGAAATGCAGGTAGGGCCGGTTGCTCAGGTCCAGCGTCACCTGGGCCAGGGCCTCGTCCATGGGGACCCGGGCCGCACCGTAGCGGCGCACCCCGGGGCGCTCGCCCAGGGCCTGGCGCAGCGCCTGGCCCAGGCAGATGCCGATGTCCTCCACGGTATGGTGCTGGTCCACTTCCAGGTCGCCCCTGGCCCGCACCGTGAGGTCAAAGTAGCCGTGCGCGGCGAACAGATGCAGCATGTGGTCCAGGAAGGGGATGCCGGTGTCCAGTTGCACCCGCCCCTGGCCCTCCAGTTCCAGTTCCAGGTCGATGTCCGTCTCCCGGGTGCGGCGGGAGATGCTGCCTTTGGGAGCCATGAAATTTTCCTCCGCAACAGGAGGCGGAAATTAAGAAACGTGCGTTTTCAGCTAAAGAGGCGCACAGGCTGGAAAGCCTGGGCCATCACCTTAAGAAACTTCACCATTATAATGAAATCTCATGGGAATGTTACAAGGATAATTCGAGAAGCGGAAAGGGCCTGGAAGGAGAAATTCTCTGCCTTTTTCGGGAACTTTCCCCTAATCATGGCACAAGGACACAGGAAAATTTTCTGCGGCGGTTCTTTACCGCTCCGGGGAAGAGAATTATGATAAGATAGAACCCGATCAGACCGGCCCCGGTCCGGCCAGGGCGCACAGAGTAGGCCGGGGCCACAATCTCTCCCAAGTCGTAAGGAAACCTTCCCACCCATGCTGAATTGCCGAAAAAATCCGTTTATTCTCTCAGGCTTGATGTTTCTCTTGCTGGGCGGTTTAATCCTTTTGCCGCAAAACCCGGCTTGGGCCGGGCCCAAAGCGGTGGTGCCGGAATCGACCCACGACTTCGGCCAGGTGAATGAAGACCAGCAGTTGACCCATACCTTTGTGGTGAAAAATTCGGGCACTTCGCCCCTGGAGGTCCTGGAAGTGGACCCGGATTGCGCCTGCACCGTGCCCGAGTACGACCGGCGCATTCCTCCCGGGGGCCAGGGCAAGATCACGTTAAGCATCAAACCTTTCTCCGTGGTGCGCCCCTTTGAGAAAAAGACCAAGATCCGCTTCAATGATCCGGAGATGTCCCAGGTCATGCTCATCATGAAGGGCGTGGCCCGGCCCATCATCGAGATCCAGCCGCACCACATCGTGCGCTTTACCGGCGGCGTCGGCGCGGAGCATAAGGCGCAAATCCGCTTCATTTCCCATCAGGCCAGCGGCGCCTTTGAGATTTCCAAATTCGAAACCAATCTCACGGACAAAATCGAGGTCACCCTGAAGCCGGAAGTTCCTGGCAAGGTGTACGTCCTGGAAGTGAAAAACAAAACCCGGCAGGCAGGACACTATGCCGGCAAAATCGACCTGTTTACCAACTCCAAGCAACGGCCCCGCCTGATTGTGCGGGTCTTTGCGGACCTCTACCCCGAGTCCCTGGGCAGTCCCTGAAGCAGCATTTCGGTGAGGAGACGCTGGGCGAACTCCCGGCAGAGGTGCGTGAGGAGCAGTTCCGTTTCCTTGGGCGCCGCGGCGCCGGGGCTCAGCGGCGAATCCAGCGTCAGGCGGTCGTGAAAGGCGAACAGCACCTGGTTTCCTTTGGTGATGCGGCCCGCAACCTCCAGCACCCCGGTAATGCGGCCCCTCAAGAAGCGCAGATTGGCGCCTTTCACCTCAATCAGGCGGATTTCCCCGGATATCTGGCAGGCCTCGGGGCTGTCCGCCCATTTGAGGCCGTTGGCGGCGAAGGCCCGGGTCATTTCCGCGTTGAACAGGGAGAGGAACTGGTTTGCGGAGGTTTCCCGGGCTTCCGTTACCATGAAGGAACCGAGACGATACACCGCCTGGTCAGGGGCAAAACCGGGGGTATAGGCATACCAGGCCAGAAACCGGCCCGGCGTTAAGGCCACCCCCAAGGAGGGAGCAGGAGACGGCGTGGCGGCGCAACTCAGCAATCCGGCCACGGCGCTCACCAGAAAGCACACTTTCATCAAAACAGACCGGCGCATGGCCCTACCCTTACCATAACTTGAGCGGCGATGGCAAACAGTTTGCCGGATGAGGCACAGAAAGGAGGTTCTATGGCATCAGCTGAAAAGATCACCCTTTCGGTAATCAAGGCGGACGTTGGGGGCTGGGTGGGCCACTGCGCCTCTCACCCCGAGATGCTTGCTCTGGCCGAGGGCATTGTCAAAGGCGCGGTGGACCGGGGCTTCCTGGTGGACGGCCAGGTTTTGCACGTGGGCGACGATGTGGAACTCATCATGACCCATTATCACGGCGAAGAAAACGCCGGCGTCCACAAATTCGCCTGGGACCTCTTCCTGGAACTCACCAGCCTGGCCAAACGCCTGAAACTTTACGGCGCGGGCCAGGATCTTTTGGCCGACACCTTCTCCGGCAACGTCAAGGGCATGGGGCCCGGGGTGGCGGAACTCTCCTTTGTGGAGCGCCCCAGCGAGCCCATCGTCATTTTCATGGCGGACAAGACCTCGCCCGGCGCCTGGAACCTGCCCATTTTCCGCATCTTCGGTGACCCCTTTAATACCGCCGGCCTGGTCATCGATCCTTCCATGCACCGGGGCTTTCGCTTCAAGGTCCTGGACGTTTTCGAAAACAAGCAGTGGATCCTCTCCTGCCCGGAAGATATGTATGATCTCCTGGTGCTGGTGGGCGCGTCGGGGCGGTACGTCATTGAAAACGTCTACCGCAAAAAAGACGGCGAGGTGGCCGCGGTGGCCTCGTCGCAGAAACTGGGACTCATCGCCGGCCGCTACGTGGGTAAGGACGACCCGGTGCTCATCGTCCGCTGCCAGTCAGGTTTTCCGGCCGTGGGCGAGGTCATGGAGCCCTTCGCCTTCCCCCATTTGGTGGAGGGCTGGATGCGGGGCTCCCATCACGGCCCCCTGATGCCTGTCAGCTTTGCCGATGCCCGGCCCATCCGCTTCGACGGCCCCCCCCGGGTCATTGCCGCGGGCTATCAGTTGGCCCATGGCAAACTCATCGGCCCCGTGGACCTGTTCTCGGACGTGGCCTTTGATGAAACCCGGAAGGAGGCCAACCGCATCGCCACCTATATGCGCCGGCACGGTCCCTTCGAACCCCACCGGCTGGGGCTCCACGAAATGGAGTACACCACGCTGCCCCAGGTCATGGCCTTTATCTTTGAAAAATCCGCCATTCCCCGCCGGGCCGACCTGGAGGAGCAGCTTCAGGCCTCCTATCCCCATCTGAAGGAAGTGCGGGTGGTGGACCCCGGCCTTAAAGATTTCGGCGCCATCCAGAAGACCGTGGCCCGGGCCGGCGCGCACTACCTGGAAGAGGTGATGCCTGCAGGAGCCCGGATCGGCCTGTCCGGCGGCAAAACCCTTTATTACCTGATTACCTATCTGGAGCCCGAGCGCCTCACCGGCCTGCACATTTATCCCTTGACCCTGACCCCGATTCTTACCATGCCGGGCTTGACTGCCAACGCATTAGTAGGCATGATGAGCACCAAGTATCCCGATGCCGCGGCCTATAACCTGCCGGCCATCCCGGGGCTGTCCCAGGAGCAGTTTGAACAGCAGCTGGCGGCCAACCCGGAGCTCTTAAAGACCTACCGGGAAATCCCCGAGGTGGATTTCATGGTGCTGGGCGTGGGCTACCTCACCGGGCCGCTGCCGGGCTTCCGGGCCCTGGCCTCCCAGGAATTGGGGCTCACCGCGGAAGACCTGGCGGCCAAGGGGGTGGTGGGGGAAATCAACCATACGCCCATCAATGCGG
>CAZFWX010000076.1:0-16261 GCA_964522695.1 uncultured Desulfobacterales bacterium | reverse complement strand
GGAGGTTAATTCACCGTGAAACATGGTTATCCACAGATTCCACAGATTGATCCAGATTTTTAGTTCGCAAGATGTTCCCGGCAGAACTCATGCAGCTTTTTAAGGTCCCGCCACAAAGGCAATACTTCTATTAGCGGCAAGGAATTGGGCCCGTCACACCGGGCCTTTTCCGGGTCCGGATGGACTTCCATGAACAGCCCGTCCACCCCCACGGCCACCCCGGCCCGGGCCAGGTGCGGGATAAACTCCCGCTGGCCCCCGGAACAGATCCCCTGCCCTCCCGGCAGTTGCACGCTGTGAGTCACGTCCAAAATCACCGGGCAGCCCAGGCCCCGCATGAGGGGGAGGCTGCGGAAATCCACCACCAGGTTGTTGTACCCGAAGCTGGAGCCCCGCTCCGTGAGGAAAATCTGGGAGTTGCCGGTGGAACGGGCCTTTCCCACCACCGGACCCATGTCCCAGGGGGCCAGGAACTGGCCTTTCTTGATATTCACGGGCTTGCCCGTGGCCGCCGCGGCCACCACCAGGTCGGTCTGGCGGCAGAGAAACGCGGGGATCTGCAGAACATCCAAAACTTCTGCGGCCAGGGACACGTCGCTCACCTGGTGCACGTCGGATATCACCGGCAGGCCAGTGGCCTCCTTGACCTGGGCCAGGATTTCCAGGCCTTTGACCAGCCCCGGCCCCCGGTAGGAACTGACGGAGGTGCGGTTGGCCTTGTCGTAGGAGGCCTTGAAGATGAGCGGCAGGCCTGCGGCCGCGGCGCACTCCTGCAAAGCATGGGCGATCTCCAGGGTTAAGCCCGCGTCCTCAATGACGCAGGGCCCGGCGATAAGGACGAGGCCGCCGCCGCCCACGTCTATATTGGCTACCTTGATTCTTTCAACTGATTCCAAGATTGGCCTTTATCTTGCTTGTGAGAATTGGCTGCTCATTTTTTAAAATCATCAAAAAATTTTTCATCTGCATCATACGTAGTTCTCGGTATCAGACCGAGTTGGAGATGTTCAAACATATGTACAAGGATGTGGCCATCGACTGTGGGCCCCTGCTCTTTCTCATCTTACTTCATCCGCAAAAAGGTGCATGCTTTCACAGCCTGCACTTGCACAGGTGAGGACACCTGTGCCACCAAGGCCTTTCTGTGTGCCAAATCCGCCATGATACCCGAAGAGGCTGTCCTTCATTAACATTGCGTATGATGCAATCAAATGTGGAGCAGGCGCCCTCGCCTGCTCTCTTTAAAAACAGCCGGGGCGGCTGTTCTCCAAAAAACATATAAGCCCGTTGCGCTAAGAACGCCGCGTCAGCCCAAAAGTAAAAATCCGGTGGGGCGGGCCTCTGTGCCCGCCTCTTCCCAGAAAAAATGGGGCGCAGGACTCATGGCGGGATGGGCTGCGCTTTCCCGCCCTACCAAACTTTCCCGGTCGGTAGATCACATCACCGGCCCGCTTTTGTTTTGCCGCCGTTTGAATTGCAGGCAGGCGCCGATGAAATCCCGGAAGAGGGGGTGCGGGCTCATGGGGCGGGATTTGAATTCGGGGTGGAACTGGCAGCCCAGGAACCAGGGGTGGTTTTGCAGTTCCACGATTTCCACCAGCTCGCCGTTGGGGGAGGTGCCGGTGATCCACAGGCCCGCGGCGGCCAGGCGCTCCCGGTAGTCGTTGTTGAATTCGTAGCGGTGGCGGTGCCGCTCCATGATCTCCCTGGTATCGTAGGCCTGGGCCGCCAGGGAGCCCTCCACCAGGACGCACGGGTAAGCGCCCAGGCGCATGGTGCCGCCCAGGTCCGTGCCCTCGTCCCGGCAGACCGTGGTATTCAAGCGGTAGTCGAACCACTGGCGCATGAGATAAATCACCGGCTCGCAGGGAACGATGTCGAATTCGGCGCTCTGGGCAGTCTTAATGCCCGCCACGTGCCGGGCGAACTCAATGACCGCGAGCTGCATGCCGAAGCACAGGCCGAAATAGGGGACCTGGTTTTCCCGGGCGAAGCGGATGGCCTTGATTTTCCCCTCCACACCCCGCACGCCGAAGCCGCCGGGGACCAGCACGCCGTGGAGGTTGCCCAGGAGGGTCTGGGGCTTGCCTTGGTCCACCGCCTCGGCGTCGAGGTAATTCAAGGACACCTGGACCCCGTGGGCCATGCCGCCGTGCACCAGGGCCTCGTGCAGGCTCTTGTAGGACTCGTGCAGGTCCACATACTTGCCGATGATGCCCACTTCCACCCGGTCGCTGGGGTTTTTGAGGCGGCGCACCAGGTCTTCCCAGGCCTCCAGCCGGGGAGCGCCGGTCCAGATGTTCAAGATCTCGATGAGACGTTCGTCCAGGCCCTCGGCGTGGACCTTGAGGGGAATCTCATAGATGTTCTGCACGTCCTGGGCGGTGATGACGGCTTCGGGCTCCACGTCGCAGAACAGGGCGATCTTGGCCTTAATCTCCGGGGAGAGCATTTGTTCGCTACGGCAGATAAGGATGTCCGGCTGGATGCCGATGCTGCGCAATTCCTTGACGCTGTGCTGGGTGGGCTTGGTTTTGACCTCGCCCGCGGTCTTTATATAGGGCACCAGGGTGAGGTGGATGTAGCAGACGTTTTCCTTGCCCAGATCGCCCTTGAGTTGGCGGATGGCCTCCATGAACGGCAGGCTCTCGATGTCGCCCACGGTGCCGCCGATTTCGATGATGGCCACGTCCCCCTGGGAGGCGACGCTCTTGATGGTCTGCTTGATTTCGTCGGTGATGTGGGGAATGACCTGGACGGTGCCGCCCAGATAGTCGCCCCGGCGCTCCTTGGTGATGACATTGAAATAGATGCGGCCGGAGGTGCAGTTGTTGATCTGGCCCAGGGTGACGGAGGTGAAGCGTTCATAGTGGCCCAGATCCAGATCGGTTTCGGCGCCGTCGTCGGTGACATAGACCTCGCCGTGCTGGAAGGGGTTCATGGTGCCCGGGTCGACGTTGATGTAAGGGTCCAGTTTCTGGAAGGTGACCCGGAGGCCCCGGGATTCGAGCAGGGCGCCGATGGCGGCGGCGGCCACCCCTTTGCCCAGGGACGAGAGCACGCCGCCGGTGATAAAGATGAATTTGGTTTTCACCGTACCTCCATGGCAGAACCTATATCTCGACCCTGCCGCCCTGTCAAGTTGGCGGGTCCGGTCAGGGCCGGGGGTTACCGGGTTCCCGGCCCTCTGTCAGCCAAATTTCGCCACGTTCCCCCTTTGCCTGCATCTCACTGAAAAGAGGGGCTGTGCTGTCTCGGTGTATGGGGCGAGACCTCGGGCGGCTTGAAGAGGCCCTCGGGCAGACGGTCCGGCCCCTGGGGCATGGGCACCTGGCTGCCGGGGACTGATTCCCAGATGGAAATGACCGGGTCAAGCTGCAGGAAAAGGTCGGGCACGCCGTCGATGAGCCACTTGCGGATGCGGATCAGGTCGGCATTGGGACAGGGCCGGGGATCCAGGGGCGCCTGGCCCGTTTTGACGATGGTGTATTGCTGGCCGATCAGATTCACCTTCTTGGCCAACGAGGCCAGGATATTGGCGACCTCGGTTTTCCCCTGCTCCTGCAGGAAGGCCGTATACCGCACCCCCACCAGGGTGAAGAAGCGGGTGCCGCGCACGCCTAAAACCGCGGTGTGGGTCTTGATGACGAAGTCGGGCTTTTCCCCCTGGAAGAGCCGGTTCACCACGGTGTACATGAGCCCCCGCATGACCTGCACGGTGGCCTTGCGGGACCCCTTGGCGCCGTCGTAGAAATATTCCTGGATGGCGATGCTGGAGGAAGGGGCGATGGTGAGGATGGTGTCGTCAATGAACTTCACCTGGGCCCGGGACTTGGACTTGGTGCGGATGACGTCCGCCGCCTCCACCTTATCCTGCACCTTGGCGGGAATGGCGGGGAGCTTCCCCTGTTTCATGAGCTCCACGCTGCCCTCCACCTGCACAAAGGTCCCCACCGGGGTGGCGTTGGCGGGAGCCAACCACGCTGCGAGCAACACGACGATGCCCACCACAACCAGAGTTTGCCTGAGCCGCATCCCTTTCTCCTTCCAGCGTCTTTCCCCGGACGGGGAAAAGCCGGCCGGGGTTCAATCCCAGGGACGGAAACTTCGTCTCTATGATACCAGATAGCACAGAAGCCGAAAATGGCGAAGGGGGAAATTATCGCGACGGGAAGAGTTATACCGGGTTGCAGTCAAGTGACAAGGAAATGCAGACGCAGGCTTCAGCCTGCGTCTGCACAGGCTGGGAAGCCTGCGCCACCGTTTGACGGCAACATGGTATTTCTACCGGGGTGGGCCAAAGGCCCATAACAGGCAGAGGCGGCGGGAAAATTCGCGCCACCTTTTCTTTGCCGGGGGAAACGCCATGGATCCAAAAGGCCGGGACAAAAAATACCCGCAGTCCGGGGGGTGGGTCCAGCCCGCGGATGAAGGGTAAGGCGGGATAAAAGGGAAAGGGGCCCGCGCCCCTTTCCCTCAATCATTTCAGGTGATCAGCCAGCCTGGGCCACCGGCTGGCTGGCCAGCCAGGCCTTGCGGGCCTCCCGCCGGATGGGGCTGGGGCCCAGCTTTATGGCCCGTTCGGTCATTTCCGTGGCGATGGCCGCGAACCGGGGGCCTTCCGAGGAGGAGAGGTTAAACATCTCCACGCGGTCGGGCTCAATCCCCATGGCCTCGAAGTCCTTCTTGAGCTTGGCGACGCGTTTTCTGGCCTGGATGTTGCCGCCCAGGTAATGGCATTCGCCTTCCAGACAGCCGGCCACGAAAACCGCGTCGGCGCCGCCCTCAAAGGCCTTCAGGAGGTGGAGGATATCCACCCGGCCGGTGCAAGGCATAAGAATGATCTTGATCTCCGGAGGGTACTTCAGCCGCATCGAACCTGCCAGGTCCGCCGCGCTGTAAGCTCAGTACCGGCAGCAGAAACCGATGATCTTGGGTGAAAATTCAGCAGTCATCCTTACTCCTTTCCTCAACCCGCGGCCAGGGCCAGTTCCTGGGCGATGATCTGGGCGTCGGTGTAGTGCTTGAAGGTGATGGCCTTGGCCGGGCATTCGGAGACGCAGACTCCGCAGCCCTGGCACTTGGCCGGGTCGATATAAGCGGCATCCGCCACATAGTCGATGACCGGCACGTTGAAGGGGCAGGTGCGTACGCAGGTGAGACAGACGGCGCACTTTTCCTGCTCCACCACGGCCACCATGCCGCCCACCTTGACCAGATCCTGGGCCAGGACGGTGGCGGCCCGTCCCGCTGCGGCCTTGGCCTGGGCGATGGTCTCATTGATGGGCTTGGGATAGTGGGCCAATCCGGCCAGGAAGATGCCGTCCGAGGGGAAGTCCACGGGGCGCAGCTTGGCGTGGGCTTCGTTGAAGAACCCCTCGGCATTCCGGGGCAGCTTGAAGAGCTCGCCCAACTCCTCGATGTTGTTGGGCAGCACCGCGCTGGCCAGGGTAAGGAGGTCGGGCTTGAGCACCACCGGCATCCCCAGGATGGGATCCTTGACCGTGACCTGGAGCCCGCCGGCCGCAGTCTTTTCCACCTGGGGCTTGCCGTCCAGGTCGTAGCGGATAAAGACGATGCCTTTTTCCCGGGCCTCCTTGTAAAGCAGTTCCCGCTCGCCGTAGGTGCGCATATCCCGGTACAGAATGAAGACATCCATGTCGGGGTTGCGTTTCTTGAGTTCGAGAGCGCTTTCCACGGAGTGGGTGCAGCACAGCCGGCTGCAATAGGGACGCTCCGGCTCCCGGGAACCCACGCACTGGATAAAGACCGCGCTGCCGGCCTTGGCCACCCGGGGGTCGTTCTCCACGATGGCCTTGTCCAGTTCAAAGGCCAGGAAGACGTTGTCATGCTGGCCGTAGAGATATTCCTCCGGCTTATGGGCCTGCCCGCCGGTGGCCATGACGGTGACCCCGTGCTCGATGTCCCGGGCGCCGGCCGGAGTCTTCAGGGTGGACTTGAAGTTGCCCACGAACCCGCTGGTTTCGGTAACGCCGCTGTTGAAAAGCACTTCAATTTGAGGATGGTTTTCCACCGCTTTGACCAGGTCTTCCAGGTAGCCGCGGTAGTTATGCCCCTTGGCGCTGACCACCAGGTTCCAGGCGTTGCCGCCCAGGCGGTCGCCCTGCTCCACCAGGTAGGCCTGGAAGCCCATGTCGGCGATGGAACGGGCGGCCTCCATGCCGGCCACGCCGCCGCCGATGACCAGGGCGTTCTTGACCACGGGGAAGGCCATCTTGTGCAGGGGCTCCAGCCGCTCCAGCCGGGCGGCCACGCCCCGGACAAGGGCTTTGGCCTTTTCCAGGGCCTTTTCCGGCTCGGTCATGTGCACCCAGGAATCCTGGTCCCGGATATTGGCCATCTCGAAGAGGTAGGGGTTGAGCCCCGCCTGCTGGATGGTTTCCTGGAACATGGCCTGGTGCGTGCGGGGGCTGCAGGAAGCCACCAGGACGCGGTTCAGTCTGTGCTCTTCGATGGCCGCCAGGATCTTGTCCTGGGTGTCCGCCGAACAGGTGAACAGGTTCTGGTCGGCGAAGACCACGTTGGGCAGCGTCGCCGCGTATTCCGCCAAAGTAGGCACGTCGATGACGCCGCCGATATTGATGCCGCAGTTGCACACGAAGACGCCGATGCGGGGTTCCTCGCCGGAGACGTCGCGTTCCGGGGGAAGTTGGGGCAGCTTGAGCTCCTTGCCCCGGGCGGGGGCCAAAAGTTCACCCGCCACCGCGGCCGCGGCCGAGGCCTCCATGACGGACTGGGGAATGTCCTTGGGGTTCTGGAAGACGCCGCAGACATAGACCCCGTCTTTATTGGTGCTCACCGGGGTAAAGGCGTTGGTGTCGGCGAAGCGCGTCTCAGCCGCCACTTTCACCCCCAGCCGCTGGGCCAGGCGGGTGGCCTGGGGAGAGGTCTCGAGACCGGTGGAGAGCACCACCATGTCGAACTGCTCTTCATTGACCTCGCCCCCTTCTGAGAGATAGCGGATGGAGACGTCGTCGCTGCCGGGCACCTGATCGATGGTATGCACCCGGGAGCGGATGAAGCGCACGCCGTGCTCCTCTTCGGCCCGCCAGTAGTATTTTTCAAAGTCCTTGCCGTGGGTGCGCATGTCCATAAAGAAGATGGCGGTGTCCAAGGGGTCCTTACTGTGCTCCTTGGCGATGACCGCCTGCTTGATGGCATACATGCAGCACACCGACGAGCAGTAGCTGTTGTCGCAGTGGTTCAGATCCCGGGAGCCCACGCACTGCAACCAGGCGATCTTCTTGGGCTCCTTGTGGTCGCTGGGCCGGATGAGGTGGCCGGCAAAGGGCCCGGAAGCCGAGAGGATGCGCTCGAATTCCAGGCTGGTGACCACGCTGGGGAAGTTGGCATAGTGGTAAGCGCTGTACTTGCTGGGGTCGAAGGCCTGGAAGCCCGGGGCCATGACCACCGCGCCCACATTGAGGTCGTAGGTCTTGGGCTCCTGCCCGTGGGCCACGGCGCCGGCCTGGCAGGCGATGACGCACTGCATGCACTCGGAGCAGACGCCGCAGTTAATGCAGCGGGCCGCCTCGGCCTGGGCCGCGGCTTCGTCAAAGCCCGTCATGATCTCCTTGAAGCCGTCCAGCCATTTTTCCACCGGCAGGTGGGGCATGGCGGCCCGGGGAGACTTGGCCTGATCGTAGGGGATGGGATTCCATTCCCCGTCCTTGATGGGCCGTAAGGGGGCTTCCCGGTCGGCCTTGAGATCTTTGCCGTTGACGTAGCGGTCGATGGACTCGGCCGCTTCCCGGCCGGCGGCCACCGCGGCGATGGCGATCCAGGGTCCGGAGACCACGTCGCCGCCCGCGAACACCCCTTCCCGGCTGGTGGCGCCGGTGTCGGCATCGGCCTTAATGAGGCCCCGGGGGGTGAGATCGATGCCATCTTCGGGGGTCAGGAAGCTCAGGTCGGCCTTCTGACCGATGGCCAGGATGACCACGTCGCCGGGGCGGGTGGTGACATCATGTTCAAAATAGGTGGGCGCGAACCGGCCTTCGGCATCGAAGACCCGTTCCACGGCCTTCATTTCCAGGCCCGCCACCTTGCCGTCCTTGACCACGATCTGCTTCACGCCCTGGCGGTGGATGAAGGGAATGCCTTCGGCTTCGGCTTCTTCCACTTCCCAGGAGTTGGCGGGCATTTCCTGGCGGTTTTCCAGGCAGACGATGGTGACGTCCGCCGGGCCCAGGCGCTTGGCGGTGCGGGCCACGTCCATGGCCACGTTGCCGCCGCCCACGACGATAACCCGTTTGCCCTTGAGGTCAGGAGCTTGCCCTCCCGCCGCATCCTTCAGGAATTCCACGCCCCAGAGCACGCCGTTCGCGTCGGAGCCGGGCACGGGAATGCGCAGGGAATCCTGGCAGCCCACCCCCAGGTACACGGCCCGGAAGCCGTCCCGGGTGAGCAGGTCGTTCACCGTGCGGCCGGGGCCGATGGGGCTTTTGCAGCGGATGTCCACGCCCAGCTTCTTCAGATAATTGATTTCCTTATTGATGACTTCCCGGGGCAAACGATATTCGGGAATGCCGTAGCGCAGCCAGCCGCCGGGCTCGGGCGCGGCTTCGAAGATGACCGGGTTGTAACCCTTGAGGGCCAGATGATAGGCGCAGGACAGGCCGCCGGGGCCGGAGCCCACGATGGCCACGCTCTCGTCGCGCTTTTGCACCTCGGGCACCGGCAAGGCGTCCCAGTCCGCCACATCGGCCACGAACCGCTTCAGGCTGCAGATGGCGATGGGCTCGTCCATCTCCTGGCGCCGGCAGTCGGACTCGCAGGGATGGGGGCAGATGCGGCCGATGGTGCCGGGCAGCGGCAGGCGCTCCATGATCAGGGCCAGGGATTCGGCGAATTTGCCCGTCTTGATGAGCTGCACATACCCTTGCGCGCTCAGGTTGGCCGGACAAGCCCGGGTGCAGGGGGCCCGGTCGTATTTCTTAATGGCAAAGGTGGCTGGAATGGCCTGGGGGTAGAGGCGGTAAATGGCCTTGGCGTCATCCAAGCCGATGTTGAATTCGTTGGGCACCCCCACCGGGCAGACCTCGGTGCAGGCCCCGCAGCCGGTGCACTTGGCCGGATCAATGAAGCGAGGCTCCTCGGCCACGGTGACGGTAAAATTGCCGGGTTCGCCGGCGATGGCCGCCACTTCGCTTAAGGTGTGGATCTCGATGTTCAAGTGCCGGCCGCACTCCACCAGTTTGGGGGAGATGATGCACATGGAACAGTCGTTGGTGGGGAAGGTCTTGTCCAACTGGGCCATGACCCCCCCGATGGCCGGCCGCTTCTCCACCAGGTGAACGTAGAAACCGGCGTTGGCCAGGTCCAGGGCGGCCTGCACCCCGGCGATGCCGGCTCCCACGACCATGACTTTTCCTACCGGATCTTTCGCACGCGTTCCGTTTGCCATGCTCGGGTACCTTTCCTTGGTCATTCTAGAACAAAGGCTGTTTATAGCTTGTGAAATTGCCCACTAGTCATTCTATATAAAAGTATAAAGGCAAGTCAAGCAAGAATCCGAGGCCCAGGCAAGTGGGCGCGGGGCGTTCCGCCCCGGGGAGAGGAGACATTGGCAAAACCTGCACTCCAGGGCGCAACTTATGAAGACTTCATGGGTTTATTATTAAAGGGGCGAAAGGCTGGGGGAAAAAGGGGACGCGCTCAAGACGCCGAGGGAGAAAATGTCCCCAAGACCATCTTGCAGCAAAAAGTTGGCACGGGCTTTCCAGCCTGGGCTCGGCAAGCGGCGGGAGGCGTTGCGCTTTCCCGCCCACCGAACTTTACGTAACAGTCCCTCATGGGCCGTTGGCCCACCCATAAGACATGAAAAGCAGGTTCCGGGGGGAGGGCCGGGGGAGCAGTGGCTCCCCCGCCCTCCCCCCGAACCCCCCTCCCTAACCCCCTTTATTGGGGGTCCGGGTCAGAGGGTCCCTCACGGGCCCCACTGACCTGGACCAGAGCTTGCCCGATATGGGGTTGGGGGTGGGGGTGTGGGGGAGGGGGCAGGGGTCTGTGATCCCTGGCCCCCTCCCCCACCAAACAACTTTTCAAGACAGAAAAAACCAGGTGCACCGGTGGGGCGGCCGTCTCTGGCCGCCTGAAAAAACCGGGCACAGTGGCCCGCCCCGCCCGGCTTGATTTATTCAGGCATGCGGATTTACCCTGCCGCGGTCTCTTCAACGCCGGGAGCGCGGCCGGCCGCAATGGAAATTGACGGCCCGCCACAGATCCCGGTGTTCCTCCTCATGGGGAAGGCGATGCACGAACTGCCGCTCGAGAGCCAGGCGCTGCTCCCGGCAGCCATGGGAGAGGGTTTCCAACTTGGCATCAATGCGGGCCAGGAGGCGCCAGAGAACCAAAAAGAAGGCCGCGCCCAAGCCTCCCGCCACCAGTAATCCGCCCCCGAAAAGCCAGGCCCACGCCGTTGACGCCATAATCGTTCCGGAACCTTTCCTGGGAAAAGCTATGCATTTTTTGAGCAAGACCGGGAAACCGAGACTTCTCTCCTCCCCCAGTCCATAATGGGGGGCAGGGTAATTGGGGGGGGAAGTTTCCTCCCCGGTCCTCCCCTCAACATCACCATTGAAATTATCTACTCCTCCCAGCCCAGAATCCGCACCACCTGGCTGGCGGTGTTGTCGTTGTTGAGGTAGAGGCTGTGGCCCTCCGGGACCCGGCACTCAAAGGGCATCGCCCCCTGCATCCCCTGAAACGTCCCTGAGGGCGAAGCAGCGTGCATCAGCAGCGCCGCATTGACGCCGTCATAGGAAATGGCGCACTGCAAATCCGCCCCCGAGGTAGCCCCGGCGTAGCCCTGAAGAAGGCGCGCCGTGGGGGGGGCCACCAGGCCCAAATCGAAAAGCGTATAGCCGTTGATGGCCCCGCTGGCCAGGTCCCGGGGAGTGAGGAAGTTTGTCCGGGAGCCCTGCTGCGTAAAGGGCGCCAGATCGCTGCCCGAGTCGTTGAACACCATCCCCAGCAGGCGGAAATTGGTCTGAGGCAGCACCATGAACCAGTCCCCCGGAGCCAAGCTAAGGGCCGTGCCGCCATAGGTGATGGCGCCGCCCGTGGCGTTGTCGCCGTTATTGGCAGTGATACTGCGGATGAGGCCCCGGGAGGCCCCGGTGAGGATGAGAATCTTGGCGTTTACCAGCTCATTAACGATAAAGCCGTAGCCGATGTCGCTGGTGTTGGCGTTGTTGCGCAGGGTGATGATCTGGGTGGCCTGGGAGGACACCCGCATCACCGGCATGGCCTTGAGGGTGAAGGTGGTGTCGGCGGAGCCGGCCTGGGCGTAGACGCCATACCACTGGCTGGCCTTCTCCGTGCCCCAGAGGCTGGAGGTCTGGGCCAGGTCCAGGGTCACCGTGGCGGCGTTTTCCCGGTAGCGGCCGTCGGCCAGGTCCCCGTCCACCCACTGCCCCCGGTGCAGCGGCGAGGGAAAGCCCAGAAGCATGACCCGGGCCCGCACGTCCGCAGTGGCCGGCACCCGCACCTGGGAGACGCTGACGTACTCCAGGGAGGGAGCCTGGGCCACCTCGAAACTCTCCATGACCGCCTGTTCAATCTTCTCGAAATCGCCCTTTAAGATGACCTGCCGGCCGGTGCCCGTCCCCCACTTGGCCTGGGGAAGGTTGATTAGTGACATTACTCCACCTCACTATTGCGAAAATTTGTGTAGGACACCCGCCCCCGGGTGTCAGGACAGGCTGGAAAGCCTGTGCCACCATCCTGTTCTGGTTATCAAGCTCCTGCTTGGGAATCCATCTGGTTCGAAGCTCTGCTTCGCTCCAGCCATGCCCGCCTCATTTTATGGTGGTGCCAAGCAAAGCTTGGCGTGCAACGGACGTTCCCAAGCGGGAGCCTGGGAACGAGCCATCCTGGAGTCTTCGGCTCACCCAAAACCATGAAAGTCTTAGCGGCGCAGGCTTTCCAGCCTGTAAAAGCTCATGGCTCTCTCCTTCAAGATTCATCCCTTTGCCCTCACCCTGCGTACGCCCGGTAAGGCCAGTTGGGGTCATGGACGCTGGCCTGGTCGATGGCATAGTGGTCAAAGCCGCTCCCTTCCCCATCCACCGCCAGGGCCCAGGTGCTGCTTAAGGGGCGGGCCAGGTCCAGGCGCACCTGTTGGCGGGACAGGTCCACGGTTTTGCCGAAGACGGCGTACTCTTCCCGGTCCAGGCCGTGAAAAACGCTGGTCACCGCCAGGCTGTCGCCCAGCTCCACTCG
Source organism: uncultured Desulfobacterales bacterium (assembly GCA_964522695.1). Classification (GTDB taxonomy): domain Bacteria; phylum Desulfobacterota; class Desulfobaccia; order Desulfobaccales; family 0-14-0-80-60-11; genus VGSQ01. The sequence goes on along the minus strand of CAZFWX010000076.1, from coordinate 4,015 downwards.
GGCGCCTTCCAGCCAGGTCTCTAAATTCAGACGTTCCCAGGGCGCGGACAGGCGTTTAAGCAGGCGCTGGGTGAGCAACTGCGCCACTTCAGGGTTTTCCAGGATCACCGGCGCGCCGTAGCGGCAGTCCAGGTCCACGGCCCGCTCCCCCCAGGCTGCCAGGCTGGCCTCATCCCGACTCTCAGCGTACCGGGCGTTATTCTGGTCGTAGTCGGCATAAAAAAGGCGCACCAGGTTGGTGATGCCCGCCAGATCGAAGGTGCTGGTAAGGGAACGGATCTGGGATTCCCCCAGGCGCACCAGGTTGTCCAGGAGGATGAACTCCACCAGGCGGTGGAACCAGATCCAGTCGCCCCTGAACTTGGCATACTCCAGGGCGGCGCCGGCCATGAGCACCAGCGCCTCCAGGGACCCCATCTGCCGCATGAATACGTAGTTCGGAGCGTAATCCCAGACATCCTCAGCTTCAAGGTACGTAAAGGGAATCAGGTCGGCATTGAGGAGATTGGGCTTCGTGTCGCCGGCATGATTGAAGAGCCACTGAAAAAGATTCTGGAGGTGGGCGGCGTCTTCGTCAATTCCGGGAAAGGGATAAGCCTGCCCTGCGCGGCCGTTCACCGCCAGCCCGAAGGCCTGGATGACCAAGGCGTTGAGCCAGGCGTAATGGTAGTCGCTCTTGTAGCCGCCGCCCCACTCGCCGCTTTGCCGGTTGAGCCGCAGATCATCCAGGATCCGGCGAGCCCAAGTCCCCGCTGCGGCATGGCCGTTGCGCAGGTAAATATGAAGGCAGCCGAGGGCCAGGGAGGCCGCCGCGCCCGGATCATAGGCGCCGTAGGTAAAGCCGTACTCGGAAAAATTGACCGGGAATTTCCAGCCCGCGCCCTCCGCAGCCCCAAAGGCGTCCAGCCAGTCAAGCCAGGAAGACAGCACCTCCCAGGTCTGGGGATCATTGCTGACGAAATAATATTCCGCCAGCCGGGCGAAGGCCCAGTATTGTCCCAGAGCGTGGCCCAATTCCGGATAAGCGCTGCCGTTTTCCTGTCCCTGGATGATGCGCCAGCGGGAGGCCGCCTCCGCCTGCCCCATGGCCCGGCGGTGCACCGCGGCATAGTCCACTGCCCCGGCCAGAAATCCCGGCCAGGCGCCGTCGGTGCGGCCCAGACGGAAGGGCGCGGCGGCGGCGAAGAAGGCCGCACTCCCCACATCTGCCGTGCCTGCGGCCTGGCCGTTCACATAGAAGGCCAGGGTCCCGCCGCTCCTGGTCACCACCAGGTGATAATCAGTATCGCCTGCGGTGATGGCCGCGGCGCTGGTGGCGGCGGCGGCGTCCACGCCGTTGTTGGAGTAGGCCAACGCCAGGCTCTGGCCGTCCCGGTACAAGACCCAGGAACGCTGGTCGCCCGCCGCCTGCCAGACTCCCATGAGGGCGTGAGTGCCGCTCAGACTGCTGAACCGGGCCACCATTTCCAGGGCGAAGTCCCCGCCGCCCAATAGAAAATCGGCCCCGGAGGCATGCTCCGCACACCCCCCGCCGCCGTCAAAGGCCAGGGCGGTATCCCCGGGCTGGCACACCCCGGTGGTATATGTCGGCGTCCCGCCCGGCCAGGTCAGGGTGTGCCCCTTGCCCGAGGCGTCGGTGAGGGCCCCGTTAAACAGCCAGGCCGCAGTGAGCCGCCCCTGGTCCCGCCACTTGGGCCACCAGCAGAATTTTCCGAAATTTTCGTCCCCGCACAGGGCGATATTCTCCAGGTCGTTGCGGGTGTGCATGGGGACGATGGGTCCCTTCACCCCGCCATACCGCCGATTGAACTCCTCCTGGGCCTCCCGGTGAAGACGCAGGTAGATCTGACTCAAGTCCAGGGCGCCGACCAACTGGGGCCCCAGGGGGTGGGCGTAGTGCACCGGCGTGGGCCCGCGCCAGGGGCTCTGACCGCTGGGGCCTAAAGAAATGGCCAGCCTTGGGGCATAGGGGTAAGGGTCTTCAGCCTCAAGATCGAGCACCACCTTGTCCAGCCACCACTCGTGCTCCGGCAGGCCCTGCTGCTCAATCTTGAATTCCAGCAGCCGCAGGCGGGACGCCCCGGAAAAGCGGCTATGGTCGCCAAACTTCAGGTCGGTGACGAGAAAGGACCCATTGCTGGGAGGATTGGCAGGGATGCCCAGGTCCACTATCTGCAGGGGGTGGGTCAGGGGCTGCACCCCCGATTCTAAAAGCATCTCCGCCAGGTTCACCGTCACCCGCTGCCAGGCGTTCACCGTCACCTGACGGTCTGCGTAAAAGTAGCTCCCCCGGGCGTCTTTCACCTTGACCCGCATGGTCAGGGTATTGGCCCCTGATACCACTGGCTTGATGAGAAAGTTGACATGGCTGTATCCTGAGGAATCGAGCCTGCCCGTATCAATCCCCGCCCAGACCCCGAACGCGGAGGCATGGGGAGACAGGTCCCAGATAATCTGGCGCTGGGTGTAGTAGGTGTCGCCTTCCAGGGTCTCCGTCGCTTCCCGGTCGCTGATGAAGATTTGGGAATCGTCCTGTTGAGTGGCGGCGTACCAGGTTCCCCAGGTGGCCCGCAGCCGGTCGCCGTCGTCCACCAGGTTGTCCCGGCGCCAGAACTGACTAAAGGGAATTTCCAAGGTGGTAAATTCCTCGAACCGGTCCGGCAGGGCGTGGAAAAACGTATGACTTGGCCCCCAGGGGTCGGCCGCTCCTTCGGTGGAGTTATTGAGCGTCACCAGCAGCCTCCGCGGGTGCTCCACCGGATCCCCGCCCCAAAACGTCCAGACGTCGCCGGCCACCAGGTCGGTGCCGCTCCCTGGATTCCAATAAATGGAAAAATCCCCGGTAAGCGCTATGGCATGGGCCTGGTCCCCGGTGACCACCCCCGTGGCTTCCCAGTTCAGGCCGCCGTCATGGGACCAGCGGCAGGTAGCCGCCCCCACTTCGCCCGTGGTCTCGATCTCCACAGCAAAAAGCCGCCGTTCCGCGTCCCCGTAATCGCCCAGGAACATAAGGGTGGCGCCGCCGCTGGCCAGTTTGGCCACCTGGTGGAGGCGCCTGGCGGCGGCCTTCCCCTTGATGGCGAAACTCACCCTGTCCAGGTTGCTGAAGGGCGGCTGTTCCAGGGACCAGTTCAAGCCGTAGCCGAACCAGGCCCCGTCCATGATGCCGGGAAAGGCCGTGCGCACGTGCAATGCCCGCCCCGGCGCCTCCAGGGCCAGTTCGGTTTGGAAGACCTCAAAGGTGCCGCCGTTCTGGGTATCTCCCCGGTAAAGCTGGTGCGCTCCCCGGTCCCACAGGGTGCGTTCGAAGGAATCGTAGACCAGGGGAGACGTGTGGCTCTCCTCCCGGGGATAAAAGGCCTCCCAGAGGAACTGCACCATGGGGCCGTAGTCCACCCCCTCCCTGGGCCCAGCCTGGTTGAGGATGGCCATGAGGTCCAGCAGTCGGTCCACGGCGAAATCGTAGGTGTAATCATCCCGGGCCCGGTAGGCCCGGCGTATGCAGGGATAGTTGTTCAGGGCTTCGTATTTCCGGGCAAACTCCCCGGTGAAGTAAATGTAATAAAGCTGCACCCAGGTTCCAGCCGGCAAAGCTGACCCCAGGGCCACCACCGTGGCCGCCCCTCCATTGACAAGGGAGCCCCCCGTGAAATAGTTGGTCAGGTCCCCGTCGATGGGATCCGCCCACAAGCCGTTCCAGGCAAACAGGGTCTCCCGCCGCCACACACCCCGGAGATAGTGCACCTGACCGCCCCCGGGCAAGGGGCTCTCAATCCGCACCGTGCCGTCGGCCTGCACCTGGGCCACGGCCCCGTTCCAAGTCCCGGCGACAGCCTCCTGCAGGGGTGTGCCCCCCATATTGTCAAACACCCAGTTGAACTGACTGGACCGGGCCCATTGGATGTGCGCCATGTAATTCCCTTTCCCTTACGGCAGCCTGAGAAAATTCCTCATTTACTCCCTCTCCCCCACTGGGGAAGAGAGCTGGGGTGGGGGATTGAAGAAAAATGGAAAA
>CAZFWX010000075.1:0-16511 GCA_964522695.1 uncultured Desulfobacterales bacterium | reverse complement strand
GGGGTCCGCGGACCCCTGGCCCCCTCCCCAAGTCCTGCCACAAATCCTCAAAAGAGGCCGGTCATGCGGCAGGTGCAAATTTACGACACGACTTTAAGGGACGGCACGCAGGCGGAATATTTTCACCTTTCCCTGGCTGACAAGATCCGCGCGGCCAAAAAGCTGGCCCAGATCGGCATCCACTATATCGAAGGCGGCTGGCCCGGCTCCAACCCCACGGACAAGGAATTTTTCGAGGAAATCCGCAATTACACTCTGCATCCCACGCAGATTACGGCCTTTGGCAGCACGCACCACAAGGACCGGCCGCCGGAGTCCGACCCGGTTTTCCAGGAGCTGCTCATCAGCCGGGCCCGGGTGGTCACCATTTTCGGCAAGTCTTCGGTTTTTCAGGTCAAGGAGATTTTACAGACTACCCTGGCGCGCAACCTGGAGCTCATCACCCATTCCCTCAGGTATTTGAAGCCCCAGGTGCAGGAATTATTTTATGATGCGGAGCACTTCTTTGACGGCTTCAAAGACGACCGGGAATACGCCCTGACGTCCCTGGCCGCGGCTGTGGAAGGCGGCGCGGACATCCTGGTGCTGTGCGACACCAACGGCGGCACCCTGACCTCGGAGCTGGTGGACATTGTCAAGGCCGTCAGGGAACGCTTCCCCCAGATGCCCCTGGGCATCCACGCCCACAACGACAGCGAGCTGGCCGTGGCCAACTCCATCGCCGCGGTGGAACTGGGCTGCAGCCAGGTGCAGGGCACCATCAACGGCTTCGGGGAGCGTTGCGGCAACGCCAACCTGTGCTCCATTATTCCGGCCCTGAAGCTCAAACTCCAGGTGGACTGCTTAAGCGACGACAACCTGCGGCGGATTTCGGAAGTCTCCCGCTTTGTCTATGAGCTGGCCAACGTCAATCCCAATCGCTACCAGCCGTACGTCGGCCGCAGCGCCTTTGCGCACAAGGGCGGGGTGCACGCCGCGGCGGTGAAGAAGGATCCCCGGGCGTACGAGCACATTGAGCCGGAGCTGGTGGGCAATATGCGTCATATCCCCGTGTCCGACCTGGCCGGCAAGAGCACCATTTATCTGCGGGCCAAGGAGCTGGGGTTGGACCCGGTGGACCACGACAGCCAGGTCAAGCTGGCACTGGAACGGCTCAAGGAATGGGACCTGGAACTGCCGCCGCAGCGGGCCGAAGCCCAGGCCACCATCCTGGAGCGGGTCAAGGAGCTGTGGTTCCAGGGGTATCAGTTCGAAATCGCTGAGGCCTCCCTGGAGCTCTTGCTCCGGGCGGCCCTGGGGCAATATAAAGAATACTTCCGGCTCATGAGCTACCGCATCGTCGACCAGAAGGTGGGGGATGACCAGCCGCCCCAGCCCGAAGCCACCATCCGGGTGAGGGTGGGGGGGCACGAAGTGCACACCGCAGCCCTGGGCAACGGCCCGGTGAACGCCCTGTACAAGGCCCTGCTCAAGTCGCTGATCCGCTTCTATCCCCGGCTGGCCGAGATGCGCCTCGAGGATTATAAAGTGCGGGTCCTGCCGGGCACGGGCAGCACCGACGCCAAGGTGCGGGTGCTCATCGAATGCCGTGACGCCCACGACCGCTGGGGCACCATGGGGGTCTCTCCCGACATCATCGAGGCCTCCTGGCAGGCCCTGGTGGACAGCATCACGTACAAACTCTACAAGGACGAGCCCAAAGGGAAGTGACCATGCCCTTCTTTTGCCGCACCCAACAGGGCGTCATCCTGCTGTTGGGTGCGGTTTTGCTTGCGGTGCTGGGCTGGCGGGCCAACTTCGGCCGGGATTTCCCGCCGCCCCCCGCTTCTCCCCTGACTCTGGTCTTCGTGGAAGTGGACGGCGCCGGGGCTTACTCCGGCGTCTTTGCTTTCGACCACTCCCCTGCCCTCGCTGAAGTCCTGGAGCGAGCCCGAGTTGCCAAAGGATCGGCAGGCGCTGAAACCCGCCTAGAGAGCGGCGCCCGCATCAGTATCCAGCCCGGCGGCGGCTACAACTTAAGCCTGATGAACGGCGCGCGGCTCCTCATGCTGGGCCAGGCCCTGGACCTGAACTCCGCCACGGCCGCAGACCTGGAGGCCTTGCCCGGCATCGGCCCCGCCCTGGCGGCGCGCATCCTGGCATACCGCCAGGCCCACGGCCCCTTTCAGAAGGTGGAGGACCTGGAAAAGGTGTCGGGTATTGGGCCCAAAAAGCTGGAGAAGCTGAAAACTTTCGTGATCGTGGGCAATCGGGAAACGCCCACAGGGGAAGATTGAGAAGAACTTGAGGGAGGAGGCCGGGGGCGAGACCCCCGCCCCCCTCAAACTCCCTCCCCCAACCCCTTGATTTCTTTGGTGGCGCAGGCTTCCAGCCTGTGCAACTGCGCAGGCAAGATGCCTGCGCCACCATAAGGTCAGCGGGCCGGGAGGGGATGTGGGGAAGGTAATCCGCTCGCCCCTTAGCCGCCTCCCCCACCAACTGTTCCCTATGCTTGTCCTTGGCATCGAAACCTCCTGCGATGAAACCGCGGCTGCGGTGGTGGCCGACGGCCGCACCATTCTCTCGTCCGTGGTGGCCACCCAGTTTGAGCTGCATGCCCAATATGGCGGGGTGGTGCCGGAGTTGGCGGCCCGGCGCCATCTGGAGAGCATCCTGCCGGTGATTAAGGGAGCCCTGGACCAGGCCGGCATCACCCTGAAAGACGTGGACGGCCTGGCCGTGACCCAGCGGCCCGGCCTCATCGGGGCCCTGGTCATCGGCATGGCCGCGGGCAAGGCCCTGGCCTACGCCCTGAAACTCCCCCTGGTGGGGGTGCACCACCTGCAGGCCCACATCGCCTCCATCTTTCTGACGGAGACCCCGCCCGCCTTCCCCTTCGTGGCTTTAGTGGTGTCGGGGGGTCACACCAATCTGTACCAGGTTGACTCCTTCCAGGAGATGCGTCTTTTAGGGCGCAGCCGGGACGACGCCGCGGGCGAGGCTTTTGACAAGGTGGCCAAAATCATGGGCCTGGGCTATCCCGGCGGCGTGGTCATCGAGGCCCTGGCCCGGGCTGGCGATCCATCAGTCTTTCACCTGCCCCGGCCCCGCATTCCCGAGGAGCCCCTGACCTTCAGCTTCAGCGGACTCAAGACCGCGGTGGCCGTGCTTCTGAAGAAATCGCCGGAAATATTGACCGACGCCGGCTCCCGGGCGCACCTGGCCGCCAGCTTCCAGGAGGCGGTGGTGGACAGCCTGGTGAGCCGGGCCCTTTTAGCCCTGGCGCGGACCGGCCACAGCCGGTTGGTGGCGGCCGGAGGCGTGGCCGCCAACGGGCGCCTGCGCCAGGCCCTTCAGGATGCCTGCCGGAGCGCCGGCGCGGAGCTTTTCCTGCCCCCCTTATCCCTGTGCACCGACAACGCGGCCATGGTGGCCGCCCTGGGCTACCACCTGCTCCAAGCCGGTGAGCGCCTGGATTGGCGCGGGGACGTCTATTCCCGGGGCTAAGGATATAAATCTTGCTGGCAAATCCGTCCCTTTGGCGCTATGATGGAACAGGATAAGATCGGAGGATACGCGAGCATTATGCAGGACCAGCCCTTAGGTGAGAGACTGGCTTTATTGACCGACCTGTACCAGCTCACCATGGCGGCCTGTTACTTCGACCAGGGCATGCAGGAGGAGGCCACCTTCAGCCTCTTCATCCGCAAGTACCCGGAAAATCGCGGCTACTTCGTGGCTGCGGGCCTGGCCGAGGCCCTTGATTATCTCGAGACCCTGCGCTTCACCGGCGGCGACCTGGCTTATCTCGACTCCACCGGTCTCTTCCGCCGGGACTTCCTGGACTATCTTGCCACCGTGCGCTTCACCGGCCAGGTCTGGGCCCTGCCCGAAGGGTCCATTTTCTTCAAGGACGAACCGGTCCTGGAGGTCAGCGCGCCGGTCATAGAAGCCCAATTGGTGGAGACTTTTATCATCAATGCCGTAAGCCTCCAGACCCTCATCGCCACCAAGGCCTCCCGGTCCGTCCATGCCGCCGCGGGCCGGCCGGTCATCGACTTCTCCCTGCGCCGCACCCAGGGCGCGGATGCGGGCCTCAAGGTGGCCCGGGCCTCGTACCTGGCCGGTTTTGCGGGCACCAGCAATGTCTTGGCCGGGAAAATATACGGTCTGCCCATCTTCGGCACCATGGCCCACTCCTATATCACCAGTTTCCCCAAGGAAATAGAGGCTTTCCGGGTCTTTGCCAAAAATTTCCCTGGTATCACCACCCTGCTCATCGACACCTACGACAATGCGGCAGGAGCCGAGAAGGCTGCGCAGGTGGCCAACGAGATGGCGGCCCGGGGGGAACGGCTGCGCGCGGTGCGCCTGGACAGCGGCGACGTCGCCGCCATCAGTAAAGAGGTGCGCCGCATTTTGGATGGTCATGGCTTGACCGGCGTGCGCATCCTGGCCAGCGGCGGGTTCGATGAACATAAGATCGCCAAAGTCCTGGACGCAGGCGGTCCGGTGGACAGCTTCGCGGTGGGCACCAAAATGGGGGTGTCTGCGGACGCCCCATATTTCGACATCGCCTACAAGCTGGTAAAATACGGCGACCGCCCGGTGATGAAGCTCTCCACCGGCAAGGTCACGCTGGTGGACAAAAAGCAGGTCTGGCGGCGCACGGACGCCCAGGGGCGCCTGTCCGGAGACACCATCGCCTTGCGGGACGAACCGTTAGGGGAGGGAACCCCCTTGCTGGAGCCGGTCATGCGCCAGGGCCGCCTCACCCGCCCTCTGCCCAGCTTAAAAGAGAGCCGGGATTATTTTCTGGCGCAATTCGCCCGGCTGCCCGAGGCCTACAAGGCTCTGGAGGCGCCCCCGGCCTATCCCGTGGACTTAAGCGCGGGCCTCACGGCCCTGCAAGCCCGGGTGGAACGGGAAATTCACACGCGAGAACTGGGAGAAAGCTGAACCTCATGGGCTTAACCGAACTTCTGTGCCATTACAATACCGCCTTCATCAGCACGTGCAGCTACACCGGGGTCTTTGTCCTCATGGCCCTGGAAAGCATGATCGCCCCGGTGCCCAGCGAATTGGTCATGCCCTTCGCCGGATTCCTCATCGTCACCGGGCAATTCAGCCCCTGGTGGGTGCTGGCCGCCAGCAGCCTGGGGTCCATCGTCGGCTCGCTCTTGTCCTATGGCATGGGCCTGCTGGGGAAGCCGGTGGTGCTTCGCTACGGCCGGTATCTGCTCTTAAACCCCCACCACCTGGAATGGACCACGGAATTTTTCCACCGCCATGGCGGCAAGACCATCTTCATCGCCCGTTTCATCCCGGTGGTGCGCCATCTCATTTCCATCCCCGCAGGCCTGGCCCGCATGGACGTGCTGCCTTTTCTGGTCTATACCGCCATCGGGGCCACCATGTGGAACATGTTTCTGGCTTATCTGGGGATGATTCTCAAGGAAAACTGGCAGATCGTCCAGAAATACACCCATGTCCTGGACATCTTTGTGGTCATCGCCCTGGCCGCCGGACTGGCCTATTTTATCTGGAAATTCCGGGTCCACCGCAATTCGGTGAAGGAGGCGGGGTGACTCCCATGGGCGGGAGAGCACGCAGACAAACCATCGCCATCTCATGCTGGCGGCAGGCTGATGGGGCCGGAACGGGAGAAGCCGCCCGTGGCTGACGGCCCGCTTTTGGCCCTGGACGTGGGCGGCGGCACCCAGGATTTCCTCCTGTGGCAACCCGGCCAGCTGCTGGAAAATGCGGTGAAGCTGGTGCTGCCGGCCCCCACCGTGGTCCTGGCCCGGCGCCTGCAGGAGCTTACTGCCGCCGGCCGGGCCGTTTTCCTCACCGGCCGGCAGATGGGCGGAGGGGCCTTATCCAGTGCGGTGCGGCGCCATCTGGCCAAGGGGCTGGCTGTGTTCGCCACCCCTGAGGCGGCCCTGACCCTGCACGACAACCAGGAGGCGGTAAAATCCTGGGGGGTGGCGATCACCGCAGCCCCACCTTCGAACACCGTCGCGGTCACCCTGGGGGACGTGGACCTGGAAAGCCTGAAGTGGCTCTGCCAGACCTTTCAGGTACCCTTTCCTACGCGCTTTGCCGTGGCCGTTCAGGATCATGGCTACAACCCTCAGGGCAGCAACCGGCGCTTCCGCTTCCAGCACTGGGAAAACTTCCTGGTTGCGGGCGGCGGGCTGAAGGACCTGGCCTACCGGGAACCGCCGGCCTACCTGAGCCGCATGTGCACCATAGCCGAGGTTCTGCCGGGCGCCCTGCTCATGGACACATGCGCCGCCGGAGTGCGGGGGGCGCTTCTGGACGGACGGGCCCGGTCCGCGCAGGCGGATGGGCTTACCGTGGTCAACGTGGGCAACGCCCATACCTTCGCCGCCCTGGTGCGGGGGGAGAGACTATGGGGCATTTACGAACACCACACCGGGTTATTGACACCTGAAAAGCTTGCCGACCATCTGGAACGCTTTCAGACGAAAAAGCTCACCAACGAAGAGATTTTTGCCGATAACGGCCATGGATGCGCCTTTGCGCCCGATTATGCCGCTGATCGCCCTTTTGCCCTGACCGTCATCACCGGGCCCCAACGGCGCCTGGCCCGGAAGTGGCCCGGGGGATTTTTTGCTGCGCCCTGTGGCGACATGATGCTCAGCGGCTGCTTTGGTCTGGCGGCGGCCTTTTTGGAAGCGGAACGGTTGCCCCTGAATCTGGGAGATTGTTGACAGGCCGCTCAGTCAGCGGACGTCCGCCTGGCGAAGGCGGCGCTCTGGCCTGGGGACAGGAGAGGAGAGCATGGAAATCCGATTTTGGGGGACCAGGGGGTCAATTCCCGCGCCCGGTTCCCAAACCCTGGAGTTCGGCGGCAATACCACCTGTCTGGAAGTGATTCTGGCTTCCGGGCGGCGCCTCGTCATCGATGCCGGCACCGGCATCCGCGCCCTGGGAGAGTACTTGCAGACCCACGTGGCCACCGTCCGCTTCCACCTCCTCCTTACCCACAACCATTGGGACCACCTGCTGGGCCTGCCCTTCTTCGCTCCCGTCTATCGTGAGGACACGGAAATCATGGTGGACGGCTGGCCCCTGGCCTTCCAGGCCCTGACCCGGGTCTTTGACGACCACATGGGGGACGGCTTTTTTCCCGTGGGCTGGGACCAGCTCAAAGCCCGCATCAGCTTCATCAACCGCCTGGCCCGGGGACCCCTCACCCTGGATGACGTCCACATCGACACCATTCCCCTGAACCATCCCCAGGGCTGCCTGGGGTACCGCTTCCGGGAAGGCGATCAGACCATGGTCTTCATTACCGACAACGAATTGGGCCAGTCAGACTGGCACCGTTTTGATGATTTCGTGCAATTCGTGCGCGGGTGCGACCTCCTGATCCACGATGCCCAGTATCTCCCCGAAGAAATGGAGAACCATCGCGGCTGGGGCCATTCCACGTACGAAGAGGCGGTGCATCTGGCCCTGACCGGAGAAGTCAGGCAACTGGTCCTCACCCACCACGACCCCAACCGCAGCGACGCCCAGGTGCGCGAGATCGTCAAACGGGCCCGCAAGATGGTGGCCGCCCGGAAAGGCAACCTCAGAGTGGAGGCCGCGCGAGAGGGTGATATCTATAACCTGCCCGAAGTGGTGTCCGTCAAGCAGTCCATTTCCGCATCCCGGCGCCGGGTCTTGAAAGGGTAATTCTCTTCATGGGGTGCGGCCTTGATGACCACGGACATTCTGATCCTCTTGGGAAAGAGGATAAATGCCTGGATTATCGGGCCGCAGGTTGATTCACTTTCTTATCCGCCTCCCTGTCTTCGCCCCTCAAAGCGTCTCTCCCCTTTTCTTGGTCTTAAAATTCAAGTAATATAAATAGATAAATTAATCATGCGGATTTTTCCTCCGGCCTGGGAAAATCTTTCAGGTTCCCCATGACAGATGCCGCCCCCCATATTCTCACCTCGCGCCGAAACCTGGTGCTCATCGGCTACCGGGCCAGCGGAAAAACCATGGTGGGCCGGGAAGTGGCCCGCCGTTTGGGAAGGCCCTTTGTGGATTTGGACCAGGTTCTGGTGACGGAGGCGGGGGAATCCATCGCCGCAATGGTGACCCGGGAAGGCTGGGCCGAGTTCCGCCGCCGGGAAAAAGCCCTGGTGGCCCGCTTCGCCGCCATGCTTGGGCAAGTCCTGGCCCCCGGGGGCGGCGTGGTGCTGGATCCGGAAAACGTCCGCATGTTGCGGACCCACGGGGTGGTCGTCTGGCTTACGGCCGCGGCCCCGATCCTGCGGGAACGCCTGGACCAGGACGGAGCCACTGCGGCCAACCGTCCCGGCCTCATTGCGGCTGACCCTCTGGCCGAAGTGGAGCACGTACTGCGGGAACGGGAACCTTTATACCGGCAGGCCGCGGACCTGGTGGTGGATACCACGACACTTTCCCTGAATGAAGTGGCGGATCGCATCTTACAGGCGGTGACCGGCGGTCAATGAACATCCCACAAAGATGAGACACCTATGCAACCATACCAATTTTCACTGACGACCCGCAGCGCATGGCCCACGGCTTACCGCTCACTGCCGGTTGCCCGCCATGGCCGGTAACATCTTCGGACAGGTCTTCCGGGTCACCACCTGGGGAGAATCCCACGGCCCGGCCCTGGGCGCGGTCATCGACGGCTGTCCGCCCCGGCTGGCTTTGACGCCTGCGGACATCGAGGCCGATCTGGCCCGGAGGCGGCCCGGCCAGCAGGCCCACGCCACCTCCCGGCGGGAACCCGATGCGGTGGAGATTCTCTCCGGAGTCTTCGAGGGCCTCACCACCGGCGCTCCCATCAGTCTCGTCATTTATAACCGGGACGCGCGCAGCCATGATTACGACGCCTTGAAAGACGTTTTCCGGCCCGGCCACGGCGATTTCACTTACCAGGCCAAGTACGGCCTCCGGGATCACCGGGGCGGCGGCCGGTCTTCGGCCCGGGAGACCGCGGCCCGGGTGGCCGCGGCGGCCGTGGCCCAGAAAGTTTTGGATACGGCCGGGATCACGGTTGCGGCTTACACCGTGGAGTTGGGCGGAGTCCGCATCGGCCGCATCGAGGAAACGGCTGTTTGGGACAATCCCTTCGCCTGCCCCGATCCTGATACTGTGCCCGCCATGGCCCGGCGAGTAGAGGAGGTGCGGGCCCAAGGCGACTCCCTGGGCGGCATCGTTGAGGTGCGCGTGCGCAACTGCCCCGCCGGTCTGGGAGAGCCCGTCTTTGACAAGCTGGACGCGGCCCTGGCAGGGGCCCTCATGTCCGTGGGCGCGGTGAAGGGGGTGGAGGTGGGTGCAGGCTTCGCTGCGGCCCGGATGCTGGGCTCGGAGCACAACGACCCTATTTCGCCGGCGGGCTTCGCCAGCAACAACGCCGGCGGCATCCTGGCGGGGCTCAGCAACGGCGACGAGATCGTGCTCAGGGCCGCAGTCAAGCCCATCCCCTCCATTGCCCGGGAGCAGCAGACCATTGACGTGCACGGCCAACCCCACACCCTGAGCGTCCGGGGACGGCACGACATCAGCGCCATCCCCCGCATCGTGCCGGTGCTTATGGCCATGGTGCGCCTCACGCTGGCCGACTTTCTTTTGAGACACAGGGCCCTCGCATGAAGCCCGTCATCGGCATTATCGGCGGCAGCGGCCAGATGGGCCAGTGGTTTCAGCGCTTTTTCGAAGCCCGGGGTCTTGAGGTGCTGGTGTCCGACCTGGACACGGCCCTCACCTCTCGGGAGGTGGCGGGTCGGGCCGATCTGGTGATTCTGTCGGTCCCCATCCCCCGGGTGAGCGAGGTGGCTTGGGAGGTGGGCCCCCATATCCGGGCCGACGGTTGCCTGGCGGACTTCACCTCCGTCAAGCAGCGCCCCGTGGCGGCCATGCTGGACGCCTTTCCCGGCGAGGTGGTGGGGACCCATCCCCTGTTCGGCCCCGGCGAAACCAGCATCGCCGGCCGCACCGTGGTGCTGTGCCGGGGCCGGGGGGAGCGCTGGTTTACCTGGCTCCACGACCTGTTCCAGAAGGCGGGGGCCAATGTCAAGGTCACCACTGCCACGGAGCACGACCGCCTCATGGCCGTGGTCCAGGGGCTGGCCCATTTTCTGCTCATCGCCTTCGGCCTCACCATCCGGGACCTGGGGGTGCCCCTGGCTGACCTGGAGGATTTCTCCACCCCCACCTTCGCCACCTTGAAAGGCCTGTCCCGGCATCTGCTGAGCCAGGACGCCCAGCTTTATGCCTGCATCCAATTGCAGAATCCGGCCAACCGCGTGGGCCTGCGGGCCCTGGAAGGCGCAGTGGCCGATATTCTCTATTTCATTCAGCGCCAGGACGCGGAAGGCCTGGTGCGCCTCATCTCCGAGGCCAAACTGCACCTCACCGGCCCCAATAACAACGGCGGCAATAACCCGTGAGGAGACCCGGGGACTAGAGAGGCAAGGGATATATGCCGGGGGAACCATGCTAGATCTAAAATTTATCCGGGGAAACCGGGAGAAAGTGGAGCTGGCCCTAAGAAACCGGGGTGCAGAGCTGTCTCTGGAAGAATTTGCCGCCATGGACGAGGCGCGCCGGCTGCACCTGACCAAGTTGGAAGCCTTGCGGGCTCAGCGCAACACCTGGTCGCAGGATATCGGTAAGCTCCTCAAAGCGGGCCAGAAAGAGGAAGCCGAGGCGCTGAAACTGCGCGTCAAGGAAGTCAATGACGCCATCGGCGAAGTTGAGGGCACGGTTAAAGAAGCCGAGGCCTGGATTGCCGACTTTCTGCTCAACGTCCCCAATGTGCCCCATGAGAGCGTGCCTCTGGGCGCCACCAGCGACGACAACCCGGTGGTGCGCACCTGGGGCGATCCCCCCGTTTTTGACTTCGAGCCCCGGCCCCATTGGGAGATCGGCGAGGGGCTGGGCATCCTGGACTTCGAGCGGGCCGCCAAGATCACCGGCTCCCGCTTCGCCCTGCTCAAAGGGGCAGGCGCCAGGCTGGAGCGGGCGCTCATCAACTTCATGCTGGATTTGCACACCCGGGAGCATGGCTACCTGGAGGTTTTGCCCCCCTTCATGACCAACGCGGCATCCATGACCGGCACCGGCCAGCTTCCCAAATTCCGGGAGGACCTCTTCAAACTGGAGGGCTGGGATTACTATCTCGCGCCCACCGCCGAGGTGCCGGTGACCAACATCCACCGCCAGGAAATCTTGAAAGAAGAGGACCTGCCCCTTTATTACACTGCCTATACCCCCTGCTTCCGCTCCGAGGCCGGGTCCCACGGCAAGGACGTGCGGGGACTCATCCGCCAGCACCAGTTCGACAAGGTGGAGCTGGTGAAATTCACCACGCCGGAGACCTCCTACGACGAACTGGAGCGACTCACGGCAGACGCCGAAACCGTTCTCCAGGAACTGAATCTGCCCTACCGGGTGGTGCTCTTGTGCACCGGCGACATGGGCTTTTCCTCGGCCAAGACCTACGACCTGGAGGTATGGCTGCCGGGCCAGAACCTCTACCGGGAAATCTCCTCCTGCAGCAATTTCGAAGACTACCAGGCCCGGCGGGCCGACATCCGCTTCAAGCGCATCGGCGCCAAGGGCACCGAACTGGTGCATACCTTGAACGGCTCCGGCCTGGCCGTGGGCCGCACCATGGTGGCCATTTTGGAAAACTGCCAGACTGGGGAGGGGCGGGTGGTGATTCCGGAAAAACTGCGGCCTTACATGGGGGGGATAGAAGTGATTTAGCTCTAATGGCGGGAAGCGCTGCGCTTTGCCGCCCTACTTCCCTTTCCTGGCTGGTCAAAGAAAAAGGAGGGGATGAGCCCCTCCTTTTTTGCCCAAATCAAAGGAGATTTTCCTCTATCGGGCTGCCTTCACCTTATCGTTGGCCTTGAAGGGGCCGCCGCTCACCACCATGGCCACCGCGCCGCTGTCGCCCAACAGTTCCGTCACCTTCAGGTCGCCCTGGGGGGTGTCCGCGGTGAAGCCCAAAGAAGCTTGGGTGGTGGGGTTGATCACCTCTTTGCCGGGGGTTACCACCTTAAGACGGTCCCCCACCTTGAGGCCGGTGTTTTGGCCCAGGCTGAGGTAGACCTTGCCTTCCTTGACAAATTCCACCCGGCCGAACCAGTCCAGATTCACCATCTCCGCGGCGACCCGGAGGGCATTGGCCTGGGCGAACTTGGTGGCCGCCTCGGGCTTCAAGCCGCCGGCCTCGGCGGGTTGGACGATGGCCTGCACCTTGTTGCCCAGAAAGGTGTCGTAGACTTCCAGGGCCATGACCCCGCCGCCGCCCTTATCGGGCGGATAGACGCCGGTCAAGACGATGCCCTGGACGCCCAGGGCGTCTCCCAGGGCCTGGAGATTCTGGCGGTGGGTCAGCTTGCCCACCACCTTCGCCCGGCTCAAGGCCCCCCGGGTCTGCTCCGGGTCAATAACCTTGATGTCCTTCTGCCGGGATAAGGCCTGGGCCAGGCTCTGGGCCATGGTGCGGTTCAGACCCTCATACTGGCGGGGAGCATCGGGGTTGGGGAGCACGGCCACGGCCCGCCCGGTGTAGGGCGCCCGGTCGGCCTTGCCCCGGGAGACAAAGCCTCCCAAGCCCTGCTCCCGCAGGACCCGGTCCACTTCCTGACGCACCAGCTCCTGAATTTTATCCGGCGGCACCGAGCCCTTGGCGGCCTTGGCCTGCTCTTTGCCCAACGCCTTGGCCAGGGCGTTGATCATATGCTGCTGCATGCCCACGAACTCACGGCCCTTTTCCACGTAAAAATATTCGGGCTGGTTAGGATAAGATAGATAGTAGGGGTTGCGGCTGCGCACATACGGCTTGCCGTCGATCATCACCTGCTCTTGCTGAGCCTCGGGAGGGATGACATCCTCTTCATCCTGCCCGGGGACATTATAACCGGCAATATCTTTCAGCTTGCTGACCGGCTTGCTTTTGCAGCCGCCCACTAACACGGCCGCGGCCAAAAGGGCCACCCAGATGATCCGCCAGGTTCGCCAGACGTTTCCGTGCATTGGTTGTTCCTGCCTCTATCTCATTCCCAAGCTCCTGCTGGGGAACGTCATTGCAGCCCAAGCTCCGCTTGGGACTACTATAGTTTTGGCTTCCAAATTCCTGATAATAATGAGCCAAGCAGAGCTTGGCGTCCAAGTGGGTTCCCAAGCGGGAGCTTGGGAACCAGGATAATTTTCTCCAAAAAACAAAAAGCCCACGGGGATGATACCCCGCGGGCTGTGGGAAGTCAACGGTTTAGGTGTTAGAAGAAGTACAGGCCCACAAACCGCACCGAATGGTTTTCGCCCACGCCGGTGATCCGGCCGGTGCCGAAGACGCCCAGATTCTGGTCCCAGCCCCGCTGCTTCTGGAACCAGTCGGTCCGGTTGTACTGGTACTGGATGCCGAATTTCATCGAGGTGATGGGCTGGTACCAGAGAATGACGGCCAACTGCTGCAAGGTCTTCATCTGGTCGTTGACGGACATGTACTTGGACCGGTCAAAGAGCGGACCGGTTGAAGCCACAAACGGGCTGCGCTCCTGGGTGACACCGAAGGCCTTGCTCATACCGTAAGCCGCGGTAAGGTACCACTGGTTGGTGAAGTAGTACTGCCCCTGGATGTAGCCGCCATAGCGGTTCTGCAGGGTCGCGTCATAGATGCCGCCGGTGGGAATGCCTTGAGCGTTGAACCCCAGTGGCCTAGACCACTTATAGAAGCTGTTGTCGGCATCCCCACCCAGACCAAAGGCGCTGACGCCCTGGCCGACAAACCACTGGGTCGTCAGAGACATGGTGCCCGCCAGGTTGGCGGTGCGCGTGGGGATGATGGGGACGAACAAGGTTCCTTGGACAACCCAGTTATTCAGGAACTGGTTGTCATCCTGGAAAGAATTAACAGTACCCTGGAAATTGTCATTGCCAAAGGTGCGGCCGGCAATTCCCACCACGTTGTTGCGGTAGCGGGTGCGCTGCCAGGCTGCGGCCACCTGGGCCACGAAGCCCCGGGGCTTGCCGAAGAAGGCCGCTTTGCCGTAGAGGTCTTTTTCAAAGGCAAACAAGCCCTGGACCTGTGGGGTTTCAGCGCTGGTGCCGGCCAGACCCAGGGAGTTAACCACGGGGAACCCCCCCGCCCGGTTTTGGTTGAGCTCCCAGATTGCGTCCTGGGCGATATTGGGGTTCGTGGCAGCGCCCACTTTGGCGCCGACGCGGAACATGCCATCACGCCCGAATTTCTGGGTCAGGCTGATCTGGGCGAACCGGTGCGTGGGCGAACCGGTAAGTAAGAAACCGCCATCCTGCGCCAGGTCCACCGGGAATTCACAGAGGAAACTCCAGTACTGGCCGAAGAGCAATTCGGTCTGGGGCCAGTTCAGGCGGAACATGGCATGGCGCAGCCGCGGGGTGTAGGAGTGGGACGCGGTTTGCCGGGTGTCGCCTTCTTTATCGAAATCCATTTCGATGAACGCGCTGGTCTTGGCGCCCCAGAGTTCAGGGCCCTTGATGGTGAAGTTGAAGCGGGACCCCTGTGCGGTGAAACGCAACTGGCCGTGGTGGAAATTGGGATCGTTGTTCCGGGCCGTTCGGCCATTCAGGGCCTTGTCCATCTGGGTGGAATCCCACCAGGTTTCCAGTTTGACAAAGCCGCCGAGGGTGAATTCCCATCCCCCGGTGGTGGCGCCGGGAGCCGGCGCGGCCAGAGCGGCCGCGGGGAGGGCTACCAGGGCCATCAGTGCCACAAAGGTCAAGATTTTCTTATTCATTGTTCCCCCCTTAAGTTGAAAATTGTGCTTCCCTTTTCTCCTTTCCTGCATTCCATAACGTGCAGGGATGCTTTGGTTTTAGACCACCTCCTTTGCCATCCTGGTCTAATCCGAGGCCATATTAAATTGCCCGGCAATCTTTGTCAATAAAAATTTCAAAAAAATTTTCCCTTCTTGAGCTTGCGAAGCCGCCTTTCTACTGGTTTTTTTCGACTTTTTCTCAAAAGAACTTAAAGCATTTTTTTCTTTGCCGGGGAGACATCCCGTCCGTGCGTGAGAAGAAAATCACGATCAGAGACAAAGGCGCAAAAAGCGCCAGGGGGCGGTCTGCTCCCGGGGCAGGCAGAACGGACGGCAGAACCGGGCGCGGCCGGAACTTTCCCGGGAGATTAGAGGAAGCGGTGAAACGGGTCCCAGAGAAAGGCTATGAGGCCGGCCAGGACCATGTTCCCCTCCACCAGGCTTTCCAGGAGGAGCCCGGATTCCAGGCGCCCCTGACGATAGAGGGCCAGGTAGCCCAAGGCATACAAGCCGCACAGGCTCAGGGCGAAGCCCAAAGACGGGATGACGCCCAGGAACGCGGCCAGGATCAGCATGATGACCAAGGCCAGGGATCCGCAAAAGAGAAGTTTCAGGGTGCCCGTCCGGCCCAGGGCGATGGCCAGGGTCTCCTTGCCCACCACCCGGTCCCCCTCGATGGCCAGGATTTCAAAGAGCCCGGAGCGGATGAAAATGAGGCCGGACACGAAAAAGAAGGCCACCGCGGTCGCCCAGGACATCTTTTCCGCGGCGCAGACCACGGGGATGAGGGCGGCCAGCACGCCCCAGGCCACCGGGGTGAAAACGGTCTTGGAGCCGGAGATCTCCTTGAGCTTGGCGATGTGGGTCAAAGCCGCCAGTTTCTTGGGCACGATTTGCAAATTGTAGACCAATCCCAGGCTGCTCATGGCCAGAATAAAGGCGAAGGCCACCGGGCCCAGATGGAACCCCAGGGCCAAAGCCGCCAAGGCGGAGAGGGCGCCGCTCACCAGGAGAAAGACGCGGTGCCGACCGTAAAACAGGGACTGCACCGGGTCATTGAGCCGGGAGGCCGCATCGGTGAAATGGTTGAGCAGGTGCATGGCGTAGACGTAGAAAAAGGCCACGAAAAAATAGGTGAATTCCGGCTCCACCTGCTGCAAGAGCGACGAGGTGTAGCTGAGGCAGCCTGCCCCCAGAGCCACGTACAGGTTGGATTTGAGGAAGAAGCGCCAGGCCCGGTAGAGGTAGCGCACGGGGGAGCCCGGCCGGAAGGCCCAGGCATGCTTCAGGGTGGTCACCACGTTGCCGATGAGCCAGTGCGGGGTGGAGGCCCCGGCCGTCACCCCCACGGTCTTATACCGGCTCATCTCCCTCAGGTTCAATTCCTGCTCGGTCTCCACGTGGTAGGTGGGCACGCCGGTGGCCCGGGAGATCTCCACCAGCCGCTGGGTGTTGCCGCTGTTGCGGCCCCCCACCACCACCATGGCTTCCACCTGGCGGGCCATTTTTTGCACCTCGGCCTGGCGGCTGGCCGTGGCGTCGCAGATGGTGTTGTAAATCTTGGCCTGGGGCAAGCGGACCTGGATGGCGGCCACCACCTCGTTGAAATGCTCCTCATTCTGGGTGGTCTGGGCCACCACGATGACATCCCGCAGGTCCGGCGGCAGGTTCGCCACATCCTCCAAATTGGAAACGACGTGGCCCCGGCCTTCGGTGTAGCCC
>CAZFWX010000074.1:0-16725 GCA_964522695.1 uncultured Desulfobacterales bacterium | reverse complement strand
TCGGGCACGGGCACGGCCTTTCTGAGGGAGGTCTTGCCGCTGGGCCAGCGCCAGTAGGGGCGCTGACGGCTGAAGGGCAGCCCCAGGAGATCAAAGAAGCGGTTATCCCCGGGGCGCAGGTAGCCGGCCACGCCGATGACCACCTGGGCCTGGGGGATGTTCAGGGTCAGGGTGCGGTGCAACTGGTCCCACCACCGGAAGACCACGGAATAGTTGGAGTTGGTTTCCCGGCCCACTGCGGAGTGGTGGATGCCGTGCATGCGGGGGGTGACGGTCACCAGGTTGATCAGGCGTTCCAGGGCGAGAGGCAGGCGCAGATTGCTGTGATGAAACATGGTGGCCGCGTTGAAGACGACTTCGTAAACCAGATAGGTGGCGGGAGCCACGCCGGCCAGACCCACCTGGAGCAGGCGGAATCCCGAAGAATAAAGGGTTTCCCCGAAGTGGAAGCGGAAGGAGGTGGTGACGTCCATGTCCGGGTCGACATGGTGCACATTGTGGAAGCGCCACAAGAGGGGATAAATGTGGTTGGCCCGGTGCCACCAGTAGAAGCTCAGGTCCAGCCACAGAAAACCCAAAGCCGCCTGGACCCAGAAGGGCAGGGGGAGCCAGTTGAGAACCCCGAAGGAGTGCTGGGCGGACCAGGCCCCCACCCCCAGGGCCAGGGGCCGGACGGCCAGGGCGCCGGCCCCGAAGGACAGGGCGGTGATGCCGAAATTGACGGCCCAGCGCGGTCCCCGGCCGCGCTTGCGGCGGCGCAGGGGATTGAGGGTTTCCAGGAGGGCCAGTCCGGCAAACAGGGCGATCAACAGGATTACCTGGCCATGTTGTCTCAGAAGATCGGCAGCCGCGGTCATGCGCCGCCTCCATTTTCCTTGAGTTTTTCCCAGAAAGACCAGGACTTGAGGTCATGGCCCACATGGTGGCGGATAAACAGGCGCAGCGCCCCCAGGCACTGATCCCGCTGTCGGGAAGGGAATCGCAGGCGGGAGAGCTTTTCCCGGGGAAGATTGTGGGCCAGACGCAAGAGCTTAAATGATCCGGGGTTCAGGGACAAGAGCGGGGCCGGCGCCAGGCGGTGGCAAGGGCCGCAGTAGATGGCGCCCACGGGGAGGCTGAACCACAAAGGCGGCCCCGGTTCCCGGCCGCAGGCCCGGCAGACGTCCAGTTTGAGGCCGTAGCCGCCCCAGCGCAGGAGATGGGGCAGATAAGCTGGCAGGAGCGAGCCGGGCGGCATCCCGGCCTCGATCTCATTCAGGGCTTCCTCCAGGGCGGCGAAGATGCCGGGGGCGGCTTCCGGCGGGCTGGCCAGCTCCCCGGCCAGTTCAGCCAGGATGGCCGCCGCAGCCAGGCGGGGCAGGTCCCGGCGCAGGGAAGCGAAGGCCTGGATCAGCTCGCCCTGCTGCAAAAATTCCAGGTCGCCCCGCCGCCGGGGGGACAGGGTGAAATCCACCCGGCTTAAGGGTTCCAGGCAATGGGCGAAACGCTTTTTACTCTTGCGGGCATGGCGGGCCAGGCCCGTGACGCGGCCCCGGTCCGGGGTGAGAAAGGTGACCAGGCGGTCCGCCTCCCCGTAATCTTTGACCGAGAGCACAATGGCCGGAATCATGTCTATGGACATGACACTTACGGTTGGCCGCCCTCCCCGGCCAGGGTCTGGGCCAGTCTTTTGGCCAAGAGCTCGCAGGCCCGCACTGCCTCGGCATTGTCTTCGAAGCGCTGGAACAGGCTGGGAGTGATGGTAAAGTGAGAGAAGTCCTCCGGGCTCATAAGCATGGCCGGCATGCCCACGTGGCATTTCTCGCCGAAGCCGCAGACGTAGCAGGGCGGCGTGGAGCTGTTGAAATAGACCGAACCCGCCATGCGGAAGAAAAAGTATTTTTCCAGGATGTCGCTGATTTCCCGGACGCTCTGGGCTGCGTCCATGCCGCCCACCGACACCGCGGCCCCCAGTTTGTGGCGGGTGCGGGGCTCCCGGTGGCGCAACGGGAAGAGGCGCTCCAGGAAGGTGTGGGTCAGGGCGTTGAGGCGGCCGAAATAGACTACGCCCCCCACCACCAGGGCATCGGCTTCTTCCACGCGCTCATACAGGTGCCCCATGTCGTCATCCAGCACACAGCGGAAGGAGGCGGCGCAGCGGGCGCAGCCCCGGCAGGGGCGGATATCCAGGTCGGCCAGGGGGATGATTTCCGCAGGCAGGCCGGTGTCCAGGGCAATTTTTTCCAGCATGCGGCCCAAATTGCCCTGGGGCGTCGGGCTGCCGTTAATCATGAGAATCATGGGCGCATCCCTTTGGTACGTATTATTGAGGGTGAGGGCCAAGGACCGCCGCAGACCGGAAAGCCTGCGCCGCCGATCCCTGCTCCCGGAAAACCGGGTCAAGCGTTTTATTCCAGTCGGTATTTCTCCCGCAGGCGGTGGGACAACTCCCGGAGCCAGGCATAGGCCAGGGTCACGGTTTTGGCCTTGTCCGGATTCACCAGGCAACAGCGGGCCGGCCCCAAAAGGCTCTGGGCCAGGAGCTGGTCCCGGTCCACCCCGGCCTCGTACAGCGTTTCCCACAGGCCTTCCAGGTACTCCATGAGCTGGTCCACGGTGGACTCGCCCACCGCCTCATACCAGGTGGGGATGATGCCCCAGCTCAAGACGCCATCCCGTGCCAGGAATTTTTTGATGGGCCCGGTGTAGGCCCGGAGAATCTCCCCGTTGGTAAAAGTGTCCATGGAGAGGATGTCCAGGTCCCGGCTCAGGAGGAATTCCCAGTCGGGATTGCCGCACAGGTGGATGCCCCGGGGGCGGTCTATCTGGCTGAAAAACCGGTCCAGGTCCTCTTTGGCCATGATGTCGGTGTAGCCGGAAACGGAGGAAAAGACGAATTGCAATCCCGGCTCGTCCACGAACATGAAGGCCCCGGGGTGTTTGGCCTTGAGGCGCACAAGCTGGGCCTGGACGCGGCGGGCCAAAAAATCCATGAGGAGGCCCCGCACCTCGTCGTTGAAGATGAGGGGCTTGTCGTTTTCATCCAGGATCTTGAGGCCGAAGCTGACGGGACCCTCCATCTGGCCGCGGATGGCCACGTAACCGGACAGATCCAGAGATAAAAACTGATGGTACACCGCGGAATATTCGGCCGAGAGGTCGAAATAGTCCAGATCCGGCCAGCGCTCCAAAAGCTCCGGCAGTTCCTCGTAGAATTTGCCCGTGTCAAACCGGATGCTGTTGGTCTCCGGCAAGAGCACGATGCCGGGGAAGTGCTCCCCGGCCTGGACATACATGTCTTCGTAATAGCTCAGATGGGGCAGTTGGGGCCAGAAGGGAATATCCAGGGAGAGGGCGAGCTTGAGGGCCGGCTCCACCTCGGTGTGGGGCAAGATGCCCATGGCCGTGGTGCGCAGGCCGCCGGGAATGAGCGGTGCCATATCCTCTGCAGCCTCAGGGTAGGGTAGAGGTTCCGGGGGGGCGGGACGCGCCCGCGTCCGCCGCCGCCAGCCGGGGGATGACTCATCATATCAGGTTCAGAGGGGAGAGGGGTAGCGGGAAATGACCGGTTCTGCACCCGCGCCTCACTGCACATAAGGATTGATGTACGGCAGGTCATACCATTGGCGGAAGGCCGGGTCGCCGTCATAGACCCGCGGGTCCACCTCGCCCGCGCCTCCCCGGCCGGAGGGAGGGAGGCGGGAGGGGGTGCTGTTGGTGGTGCAGGCGCTCACCAGGATGAGCAGCGCCAGGGCCGGGATCAACCTGGTCTTCATACAGTTCACCTCCAGACGCGGAAAGGCGGGAGAGCCAGTCGCCGGGAATTATATATTAAAAATAAGTCCTTCGGAGAAAATGTCAAATAAGGCGCAAAGGGAGGTGAAGAAGGGGGGCCTGGGAAGGAGGCTGAGCAGCCCCCCTTCCCAGGGAATGATCCGCCTTTCGGCAATGGCCCCGCAGATGGCTCAGGGTTTGGCAGGCGACAAGCGCCAGCCGGTGGAGCCTTTGCGCGCCACCATGGTGCCTTGCCGGACCAGCCGGTAACTCTTGTCGTAACCGGTCTTGTCGAACTGCAGCGTGTCGTTGTCCTTCCAGGCTCCCTGGGAAGGCCCCCAGCCCTTGGGCTCATAAGAATATTCCAGGGTCAGTTTCTCAGGGGTGATCCCCCAGATCTGCACCGCGGTGGGATTATACCCCGCGTCCATGTCCAGCGACAGGGTTGCCAGCCGCTGCCGGTTAGGGGACAGGAGAAACAGATCGTGCAGGGTGGAGCGCTCCCCGGTCCGGTAATTAACCATGAGGTAGGCGTCGCCCTCCCAATACTGGACATGGACCAGGTAGTATCCCAAATCCGGGAAATATTCCCGGAAGGAATAGAAGGTGTCCTTCTCACCGTTGGTCGCCACGTCCTTTAACTCCACCGCGCCGCCGCTTTTCAGCGCCAGGCGCAGCGTCCCGCCCTGGCGGCTGACCAACTGCGGATACTTGGGAAGCTGCATTTTCTCCACGGCCTGGGCGCATTCGTGCGTGTTTTGGATGTTCCGGCAGGCCTGGTTCAATTGAATGGTCTCCCGGCGGTCGCCGGGCGCGGGGAGGTACGGGCTGAATTCCTGCTCACTTGCGGGCGCCGGTGGTTTTTTCTCCTGCCCCAGGGCGGGCGCTCCGCCGAGCAAAAGCAGTGCCACACCCAGACCGGTAAGGCGCCGCCACATAGATTGCTCCTTTCCTGGCTGTTAAGCCATGGGATCGTCAAATCACTGCATCTTACGTTGAACAGGCGACCGAGGGAAGCAAAAATTGTCTTTTCTCAGGGGGAAATCTCTTGAGGCAGATGGCCATTTGGACGAAATGGCACTAAGAAAATCCGCCCTTTCGGGTCAGATGAAACCCAGGCCCAGGGCCAGGGCCACCAGGAAGAGCATGAAGCCCACGATCAGTTGCACCGCGGCCAGAGTCACTTTTTTAAGCAGGCGGCTGCCCAGGAAGGAGCCCACAAAGGCTGCGGTGACCGCGGTGAGGAGGATGGGGGCGTTGGCGGCCAGGTCGGCCAGGACGAAATGCCGGAAATACACGGCGAGCCGGGAGAGGTCCACCAGGCAGGCGATGACCACGCCGGTGCCGATGAAGGCTTCTTTGGTGAGACCGGTGCGCAGCAGGAAGGCGCTGCGCAACGCCCCCTGGTGGCCGGAAAGGCCGCCCAGAAAGCCGCTGGCCAGGCCCCCCAGGGGGAGGAGACGGGGTGGAAAGCTGACCGCTTTGAGGCGGGGAAGAATATCCCAAAGGGCGAAGACCACCATGAGCATGGCCACGGCCAGTTTCACCGGCGCCACCGCCAGGGTGCGGCCCCAAAGATGATAGGTGGCCAGGGGCGGGAAATGGGCCAGCCAGAAGAGGGTCCAGGCGCCGGCCAGGGAAGCCACAAACGCCGGCCCTCCGAAAACCAGGGCGGAGCGGAGGTGGGCGTGCCGGCCCACCAGGGCCAGTTTGAACAGATTGTTGGCCAGGTGCACCACCGCAGTCAGGGCGATGGCCATCTCCAGGGGAAAAATCAGGGCGAAAACCGGCAGCAGCAGGGTGCCCAGGCCGAAGCCCGAGAAGAGGGTGAGGCCCGCGGTGACCAGTGAGGCCAGGGCGATAAGGAGGTAAATGAGCATATTATGTAGAGCGAGGTTATTGAGGGAGGGGGCAAGGGGTTGGTGGCGCAGGCTTTCAAGCCTGCGCGCCTATTGGCCCTCCCTCAAAATCTCCCCAACCCCTTAGCGCTCTTATGGAGGGGGCGGCATGCCTTGAATTCATCTGCCAAATTAAAGGGGGTGGGGAGGGGGGTGCGGGGGGAGGGTGGGGGAGCTTGCTCCCCCAGCCCTCCCCCTGCAAGTATCATCCAGCCTTCTCCAGCTTCTTCACTTCCGCGTGCCATTTCCACAGGAAGTAAATGGCCGGATAGATAAACAATTCCAGGAGGAAGGAGGTGACCACGCCGCCCACCATGGGAGCGGCGATGCGCTTGGCCACTTCCGCGCCGGTGCCCGTGGCCCACATGATGGGGAACAGGCCCAGAATATTGGCCAGGACGGTCATGAGCTTGGGCCGCAGGCGCAATAGAGCCCCCTCTTTCACTGCGTCCCGCAGGTCCTCGCGGGTGCGCAGGCGGCCTTCACGTTTACGCGCGTCATAGGCAATGTCCTGGTACAGGAGCATAATGACTCCGGTTTCCGCATCCAGGCCCAAAAGGGCGATGATCCCCACCAGCACGCCGATGCTCAGATTGTAGCCCAACAGGTAAATAAGCCAGAGGCCGCCCACCACCGAAAAGGGCAGCGACAGGATGATAATCATGACCTTGGTCAGGGAGCCGGTACCCAGGTACATGAGGATGAAGATGAGCATGATGGTGATGGGCACCACCACCAGGAGCCGCTCCCGGGCCCGCTCCCAGTATTCGAACTGGCCGCTCCAGACGAGGGAATAGCCAGGCGGAATCTTCAGATGGGTCTTGATGGCCTCCTTGGCCTTGTCGATATAGGTGCCCAGATCAATGTCCCGGATGTCGATGAAGACCCAGGCGGTGCGGCGGCCGCCTTCGCTTTTGATCATGTCAGGGCCCTGGCGGATCTTGATGTCGGCCACCTGCTCCATGGGGATCTGGGCCCCGCCGGGCGTGGGAATGAGGATGCGTCTGAGGGCCGGCAGGTTTTCCCGGTAATCCTGGAAATAGCGCAGGTTGACGGAATAGCGTTCCAACCCTTCCACGGTCTGGGTGAGGGTGAGTCCGCCCAGGGCCGAGGCGATAACGTCCTGGATTTCCCCCACGGTCAGGCCGTAGCGGGCCGCGGCCAGACGATCGATCTGAAAATCCAGGTAGTAGCCGCCCAGCGGCCGTTCGGCAAAGGCGCTGGCCGTGCCGGCAACCTGGCGCAGGATGGCCTCGGCTTCTGTGCCCAGTTTGGTAAGGACATTCAGGTCGGGGCCCAGGAACTTAATGCCCACCGGCGTCTTCATGCCGGTGCTGAGCATATCGATGCGGATTTTGATGGGATAGCCCCAGGAATTGGCCAAACCCGGCATCTTCGTGGCCGCGTCCAACTCCCGGATCAGCCGCTCCGTGTCATAGCCGGGGCGCCAGTCCTTGCGGTCCTTCAGGCGGATGGTGGTTTCGATCATGGACAAGGGCGCCGGGTCGGTGGCGGTTTCGGCCCGGCCCGCCTTGCCGAAGACGTAATCCACTTCGGGGAAGGTCTTGATGATCCGGTCCGTCTGCTGCAGCACTTCCCGGGCCTTGGTGATGGACAGACCCGGCATGGTGGTGGGCATGTACAGCAGGTCCCCCTCATCCAGGGGCGGCATGAATTCGGTGCCCACCATCACAAAAGGATAGACACTGATCAGCAGTATGATGAGGGCCAGCCCGATGACGGTCTTGGGGAAGCGCACCACGCCGTTGAGCAGCGGCCGGTAAAGCCACATGGTGAGGCGGCTTAAGGGGTTCTTTGCCTCCACCGGGATCCTGCCCCGGATGCAGTACACCATGAGGATGGGGATGAGGGTGACGGCCAGGATGGCGGCGCCGCCCATGGCGAAGGTCTTGGTGAAGCCCAGGGGCCGAAACAGGCGGCCGGATTCGCCCTGAAGCGCAAAGATGGGCAGAAACGAGACCGTCATCACCAGGAGCGAGAAAAACAGGGACGGCCCCACCTCCTTGGCGGCCTCCAGGATGATGGGCAGCCGGTCAGTGCCTGGCGGGGCGTGCTCCAGCTTCTTATGGGCGTCCTCCACCATGACCACCGCGGCGTCCGTCATGTCGCCGATGGCGATGGCGATGCCGGCCAGGCTCAGGATGTTGGCGGTGATGCCGAAGTGATACTGGAGGATGAAGGAGATCATGACGCCCAGGGGCAGGCTGATGATGGCCACGAAGGCGCTGCGCAGGTGCAGCAGGAACACCGCGCACAAGAGCGTGACGATGAGCACTTGCTCAAAGAGAGCGGATTTCAGGGTGGCGATGGCCCGGTCGATGACCCCGGAACGGTCATAGGCGGTGACCAGGCGCACCCCCGGCGGCAGCCCGACTTTCAGGTCTTCCAGTTTGGCCTTGACGGCCCGGATCACCTCTTTGGCGTTTTCGCCGAAGCGCATGATGATGATGCCGCCGACGCCCTCGCCCTCGCCGTTGACCTCGGCCAGACCCCGGCGCAGCTCTGGCCCCAGGCGCACCAGGGCCACGTCTTTCACCAGGATGGGGGTGCCCCGGCCGTCGGTGCCGACGACGATGTTCTCCACATCGGCCAGATTCTTGATATAGCCCAGGCCCCGGACCATGTACTCCGTTTCGGAGTGCTCCACCAGGCGGCCGCCGGTGTCCTGGTTGGAGGCCTGGATGGCCTGCTTGAGTTTGCTCAGGGGCAGGTTGAAGGCCGCCAGCTTATTGGGGTCCACCACCACCTGGTACTGCTTGACGAAGCCCCCCACGGAGGCCACTTCGGCCACGCCGGGCACGGTCTGCAACTGGTAGCGCAGGTACCAGTCCTGGATGCTGCGGAGCTGGGCCAGATCGTGCTTGCCGGTGGGATCTTCGAGGACGTATTGGAAGACCCAGCCCACGCCCGTGGCGTCGGGTCCCAGGGCCGGGTTGACTCCGGCCGGAAGGCGGCCCCGGATGTAGTTCAGATATTCCAGCACCCGGGTGCGGGCCCAATAGATGTCGGTGCCGTCTTCAAAGATGATGTAAACCAGGGACAGCCCGAACTGGGAAAAGCCCCGCACCACCTTGGCCTTGGGCACGGCCAGCATGGCGGTGGCCAGGGGGTAGGTGACCTGGTCCTCCACGATTTCCGGGGCTTGTTCGGCGAATTCGGTGCGGATGATGACCTGGACGTCGGAGAGGTCGGGGATAGCGTCCACCGGCAGATTATAGGTGCAATACAACCCCCAGGCGGTGATCATGAGCCACAGGAGGATCACCACGGTCCGGTTTCTGACGCAGGCTTCTATGAAACGGGCGACCATGAGGAAGGGTTCCCCTGGCCTGAGGTGTCACCAATCCCCAAGGAGACAGGGCGCCCCGGAGGGCGCTTTTGAGGATCGGCGATCTCAGGAACCGTCGGCGGTAAGGCTGAGATTGAGCTCCTGTAAAAACTTGCCGGGGTTATTGGCCGCGCCCATGATGCTGCCGATGACCACCGGCTTGGCCGGGGCGATGGTCAGCTTCAGCGACTTGGGCTGCTGGATAAACTTCTTCAAGGCATCGACGCCGGCATGGAGCGAGCTTTCCACCTGGGGCGGCAGGTTCCCCAACATCTTGGTCAGCTGTTTGGCCTCATCCAGCTGCTGCAGGGTGGTCTGGACCAGTTCCGTGGCATCCTGCCCCTTTTTCTGAGCGGCAAACTTGAGGATATTTTCCACCAGGCCGGCGTTTTTATAGGCCAGTTCCAGGTTGATGATGGACCATTCCGCCGCCACCGTCAGCATTTGCAGAGGGTCCTTGTTCTTTTTCCAATCCTTGGAGGCAAACTTGGTATAATCCAGGTTCCCCAGCCGGAGATTCAGGGTAAGTTCACCCAAACCCTTGGTATTAATGAGAATCCGTTCCTGGAGCTCTTTTTTCTCGGCGGCATAGTCGTGGTGGAGAACGCCGTCGATTTGCAGTGTGTCAGAACTGAAAAGCTGCTTGAACTCCTCCCGGTCCTTTTTATTCAGATTTTTGCTGTCAATGGTTATGCCCCGGATGTTGGAAGTGGACTTGACGCAGATATCGCCGCTCATGACCATGTCACTGACTTCCACTTCCTTGATCACCACCGGGGAGCCCTTCTCCTTGTCCGCGGAAGCAAACTCGATGTTCTTGAGCAACACTCCTTTGGGCTCGGCCTTGAGGCCCGCTCCCGCCTTGCCGTACAGCGTCACTTCCTTGACCTTGAGCGTCCCCGATTTATCCTTGGGCGTAATGGTCATTTCCGAAATATCCAGGGCGCCGGCAAAGGGCCGGGTGGTCAGGCCTTTGTAGGAAACATGGGCCTCATCCTTCATCTGGTCGATAAAGGAGTCCACTTTGGCCTTCAAAGAATGGCTGGAGTAATACACCAGGCCGAGATAGCCAGCCACTCCCAGCAGCAACACCGCCACCACGGCCAAAGCCGCTAGAAGCCCTTTTTTCCCTTGCATGTCTGTTCCTCCACAGTTGAGTGTGTCTGCCGTCTCAGGAGTCTATTTCTTGGGGACCGTATAACGGTAAAACGGCACGAAAACGTAAACAATATTCTATCGCACTTTGACAGAATTCACGAAGTGAGATTGGGGGCCTGCTCCTTTTTTACGCCATTATTTTGCCAGGATGGCGTCGATAAGCTCTTCACTGGCGGAGTAGGGATCGGTGCGGCGGGCCAGGATGGTCTCCACTGCGGCCTCCAGACGGCCGTCGGCCCCCAGGCGGGAGACCAGGCGGTGAAAGATGCCTTCCTTGAGCAGCTCCAACAGCTCCTGGCGCACGTGGCCCCGGCGGGCTGAGGTCAAGGCTTGTCCCTGGTTCTGTGCCAAAAAGGCCTCATGTTCCTGCACCCCGACCAGGAGTTCCTGCAGCCCCTCGTCATTCTTGGCCTGGGTCAGGAAAACCCGGGGCTGCCAGGCCGACGGGTCCGGTTTACGGCGCATGTCCAGCATCATCAACAGGTCCTGGCGGGTGCGGTCCGCGCCTTCCCGGTCCGCTTTGTTGACCACCAAGAGATCGGCCACCTCCAGGAGCCCCGCCTTCAGTGCCTGGATGTCATCCCCCAGACCGGGCACGGTCACCACAATGGTGGTGTAGGCCGTGGCGGCCACCTCCACTTCGTCCTGGCCCACGCCCACGGTCTCCACCAGGACATAGTCCTTGCCCATGGCGTCGAAGACGGTGATCACCGCCCGGGTGGAGGCGGTCAGCCCGCCGAAATGGCCCCGGGTGGCCAGGGAGCGGATAAAGACCCCGGGATCGGTGGCGTGGCGCTGCATGCGGATGCGGTCGCCCAGGATGGCCCCTCCGGAATAGGGGCTGGTGGGGTCCACGGCCACCACCCCCACAGTCTTGCCCAAAGCCCGCAAGTGATAAATAAGACGGTCCGTAAGCGTGCTTTTGCCCACGCCGGGCGAACCGGTGATGCCGATGATATGCGCCCGGCCGGTCTGGGGATACAGGCCCTTGAGCACCTCCCGGGCCGCGGGGAGTCCGTCGTCCAACTCCCGCATGAGCCGGGCCGCGGCCCGCACCTCACCGGCCAGGATGCGCTCCACCGTCTCTGTGATATGGTCCATGCTTGCTATCCCTTAGATTTTCTATGGGGAGGGGAAGTCGAGACCGCGGGTCCCGCTTTCCTCTCGCCCTATAGAGGGGGTTGGGGAGGGGGATATGGGGGGAGGGCGGAGGAGCTTGCTCACCCGGCCCTCCCCCCACAATCATTTCCGCAAATCCACAATCCTGACGGCCTTGCCTTCGCTGGCGGGCAGGGTGTTGGGCTCCACCAGTTCCACGGCCGGAGTGACCAGAAGTTCGCTCTTTAAGGCTTCGGTGATGCGTTTGCGCAGGGCTGCGAGGTACTTCAGGTCTTCCTTGAAGAAGGTCTCCCGCACCTCCACCTTGACCAGCATGATGTCGTTGAATTCCTTGCGGGTAAGCTCCACCAGGTAATTGGTGTGCACCTCGGGCAGGCCCATGAGCACTTTGTCGATTTGCAGGGGGAAGATGTTCACGCCCTTGATGATGATCATGTCGTCGCTGCGGCCCTGGATGCGGGACAGGCGACG
Organism: uncultured Desulfobacterales bacterium; assembly: GCA_964522695.1. Taxonomy (GTDB): domain Bacteria; phylum Desulfobacterota; class Desulfobaccia; order Desulfobaccales; family 0-14-0-80-60-11; genus VGSQ01. The sequence continues at coordinate 4,977 of CAZFWX010000074.1, read as the reverse complement.
GTGGGACCGGCCGCAGGGGCAGGGGCTGTCATCCAGCGAAGCCAGGTCCCGGGTGCGGTAGCGGATCAGCGGCATGCCTTCCCGGGTGAGGTTGGTGAAGACCAGTTCCCCCACCTGTCCCGGAGCCACGGGCTCCAGGCTCACCGGGTCCAGTACCTCCAGCAGGAAGGCGTCCTCCCAGACGTGCATGCCGTTTTGCTCCGGGCACTCGAAGGCTACGCCGGGGCCATTCATTTCGGAGAGGCCATAGGAGTTGAAGGCCTTGACGCCGTAGGCCGCCTCGATGCGGCGGCGCATGTCCTCGGAATGGGGCTCCGCGCCGATGAAGGCCAGCCTCAAGGGCAGGTCCCGGGGGTCCACGCCCGCTTCGGCAAAGGTGTTCAGGAGGTACAGGGCGTAGCTGGGGATGATGTGCGCCGCGGTGGTGGCGTGGTCCCGCATGACCTGCACCTGGCGGCGGCTGTTGCCTGCGCCGATGGGGATGGTGAGCGCGCCCACCCGTTCGGCGCCGTAGTGGAAGCCCAGGCCGCCGGTGAACAGGCCGTAGCCCATCATGTTCTGGAAGACGTCTCCGGGACGCAGTCCCGTCATGTAGAGGCAGCGGGCCACCAGGTTGGCCCATTCCTCCACGTCCTGACGGGTGTAGTAGATCACCGTGGCCTGGCCGGTGGTGCCCGAGGAGGCGTGCAGGCGCACCATATGGGTGAGCGGCAAAGTCAGCATGTCCCGGCCCCGGGCCCGCAGGTCGTCTTTGGTGGTGATGGGCAGGCGGCGCACGTCGTCCACGCTCTTCAGGGCATCGGGGCCCACCCCGGCCTGGGCCAGGCGCTCCCGGTAGAAGGGGCTTTGGCCGGCCCGGCCCACGGCGTCTTTCAGGCGTTCCAATTGCAAAGCCCGGATCTGGCCGGGCTTTAAGGTTTCAACGGCGGCATCCCAGTACACGAGGGGCAATTCTCCTAACCAGTGAAATGATCGTCTTTTTATCCCGCCATGGTGCGGGTGTCAAGGATGCGGGGCCTGGTTGCGGCTCGGATCTTTTCCTGGAACTGGAAAAAGTCCTTGTATTTTTGCAAGTCAGGTCGGCAAAATAGACCCGGAAGCTGGCCAAGGGAACCAACCTTAAGGTGGCGCAGGTGTCCTCACCTGCGCAGGACCAGGGTTGCAGGGTGCGCCCTGCGCACCGCTTCCTTGGGGACGGAAACCTGTTGTGGGACACCCGCCCACGGATGTCCGCACAGGCTGGAAAGCCTGCGCCACCGGGTATCCCCGTTGCGGAAAAGGAATTGTTGCGAAAAGTTCCTGAATTCCCCTTCCCCTGGTGGGAGGGGGTGGGGGGAGGGGGAACCTTTCAGGTTTTCGGGGTGGGCCGAGGGCCCGTGAGGAACTGACATGAAAATTACCCTGGCCCAACTCAACCCCATCGTGGGCGACATTGCCGGCAACACCCGGCGGGCCGCAGAAATCCTGGCCCGGGTGGCGCGTGAGTCAGATCTTGTGGTCCTGCCCGAACTTTTTCTCGTGGGCTATCCGCCCCGGGATCTCTTGGACCGCCCGGCCTTTATTGACGGGGCCCAGAAGGCCCTGGCCCAGTTGGCTCAACTGACCCGGGATTTTCCCGGCACCGGGCTGCTCGTGGGCGCGCCCCGGCCCACCGGTTTGGCGCGGGGCAAGGGCCTGGTGAATTCGGCCTGCCTGCTTTACCAGGGCGAGGTGGCGGCCTGCCGGGACAAGTCCCTTTTGCCCACCTATGACGTCTTCGACGAAACCCGCTACTTTGAGCCGGGGGCGGAGATCCAGGCTATCTCCTTTAAAAGTGAAGTCCTGGGCATTTCCATCTGCGAGGACGCCTGGTGCCAGGAGGAGTTGTGGTGCCGCCGCCTGTACAGTATCGATCCGGTGGCGGTGCTGGCCGAACAGGGCGTCACGATCCTGATCAACCTGTCGGCCTCGCCTTTTCAGGTGGGGAAACAGGAAGTGCGCCACCGGCTCATGCGGGAGCATGCCCGGAAGCACGGCGTTCCCTTCATCTATGTGAACCAGGTGGGGGGCAACGACGAACTCGTCTTTGACGGCCGCTCCCTGGCTTTCGACGGGAAAGGCGAGCCCCTGGCCGTGTTCCCGGCCTTCCGGGAGGCGGTGGCCACGGTGGATGTGAGCCTCCCGGGCGCACCCGGCCTCTATGCGCCCCTGGAGCCCATCGCCACGGTGCATGACGCTTTGGTTCTGGGGATCAAAGACTACCTGGGCAAATGCGGCTTCGCCAAGGCCGTGGTGGGGCTCTCCGGCGGGGTGGATTCCGCGGTGGTGGCGGCCCTGGCCGTGGATGCCCTGGGCCGGGAAAACGTCCTGGGCGTGGGCATGCCGTCCCTCTATTCTTCTCCAGGCAGCCTCGCCGACGCCCGCCAGCTCGCCAAAAACCTGGATATCGACTTCCTGGTGGTCCCCATCACGGCCATCTACCAGGCCTATCTCGACTCCTTCGCCGAACACCTGGCCGTGGACACCCTGGACGTCACCCTGGAAAACGTCCAGGCCCGTATCCGGGGGAACATCCTCATGGCCATCAGCAACCGCTTCGGCCACCTGGTGCTCTCCACCGGCAACAAAAGCGAGATGGCCGTGGGCTACTGCACCCTCTACGGCGACATGAGCGGCGGTCTGGCCGTGCTCGCCGACGTGCCCAAGACCATGGTCTACGAACTGGCCCGCTTCATGAACCGTGAACGCGAAATTATCCCTCCGCCCATCCTCACCAAGGCGCCCTCTGCCGAACTGCGACCTGACCAGCGGGACCAGGACACCCTGCCGCCCTACGACATCCTGGACCAGATTATCCAGCACTACCTGGTGGAGAATCGCTCGGGCGAAGACATCATCGCCCTGGGCTTCGATCCGGCAGTCGTGCGCTGGGTCACCCGCACCATCGATAAAAACGAATACAAGCGCCGCCAGGCCGCGCCGGGACTGAAAATCACCTCCAAGGCCTTCGGCATGGGCCGCCGCATCCCCGTGGCCGCAAGGTTTGAGTGGTAGAAGCAACTGAGGGAGGGGGGGGGGGGGGGGAGGGCCCGCCCCCCCCCCCCCCACACACACCCCCCACCCCCCAAGGGGGGGGGGGGGGGGGGCGCGCCGCGGGGGCGGGGGCGGCGGGCGGGGGCGCGCCCCCCCCCCCCCCCCCCCCCCCCCCCCCCCCCCCCCACGTCTTTGCCTCAATCGGGAATGGTGCGGTGGCGGCCCACGGAGAGGTCGTGCAAGGGCAGGAGGATGCCGCCCAGGTCTTTCACTTTGCGCACGCTGTCGTAGGCTTCGATGAGGTTCAGGTGCACGCCGGGGGGCACGCAGGGGCCGGCCGCGGGGAAGTTCTGGTCATTGGAGCAAAAGCCGGTGATCACCGCCTTGCCGGCCGCGGTGTCCACCACCACGGACTGCCCGCCCGGGCTGTGGCCGGGGGTGAGCACGACGTTCACGCCGGGGACGATCTCCTGGTCGCCGTCCACCAGGACGATGTCCACGTCGTCCAGGAGGTCCGGGAAGTAGCGGTGGTCCACCGGGTGGGGTTCCTTGAAGAATTCATATTCCCTTTTTTGCACGTAGACCTTGGCGTTGGTGCACTTGTAATCGTTTTCGCAGTGGTCGTTGTGCAGATGGGTGTGGATGATGATGTCGATGCCCTCGGGGGTCAGGCCCACCGATTCCAGGGCCTCCTCGAACTCCTGGACGTTGAGGCCCAGTTCCTCGGCCACGCCCGGGGGAATCATGAACTGTTCCAGACCGGTGTCAACCAGAATCTTCTTGTCCCCGCCTTCCAGGTAGAAGACGTAAATGGGCAGCCAGATGCGCTTGCCGTAGCCCTTGAGATAAGTCATGACGCCCTGGTCGGTTTCATTGAGGCCCACCACCAGAGGATGAATCACGTACTGGGTCATGCGCCGCTCCTGGTTTTGCTGAGATTGCTTTCATTATAAACCAATGTTCTTTGGATGCCAAAGCCCATACACTGGTAGAGCGGGCGTCCCCGCCCGCCCCCTGTAGGGAGGGAAAGCGAAGCGCATCCCGCCGTTAGAGCCCTCCAAACTCCTCGCCTTCAAGGTCGCTCAAGCGGTGCGGGCGCGTATAGATATTGATCCGGTCTTCCCGGGCGAAGCCTACCAGGGTGAGGTTCATCTCTTGCGCCAGGTCCAGGGCCATGGTGGTGGGCGCGGAGACCGCGGCCAACAAGGGTATGCCCGCCCGGATGGCCTTCAAGGCCATTTCGAAGCTGATACGGCCGCTGAGCAAGGCTACCAGCTGGCGCAAATCCAGCCGTTGCATCACGGCCCGGCCGATGACCTTGTCCATGGCGTTATGGCGGCCCACGTCTTCGGCGCTGAGGAAGACCTCACCGTCGGGGCTGGCCAGGACCACGGCATGGGTGCCGCCGGTCTGGTGAAAGATGGGCTGAACCTGGGGCAGGCGGCCCATGAGGGCCATGATCTGCGCCGTGGTGAGGGTGAGGCTGCTGGATACGGGAGGGGTGTGCCGGCAAATCTCGCTCACCGCCTCCTTGGCGCACAGGCCGCAGCTGGAGTAGGCCACTTCCAGGTGGCGGCGTCCCCTGCGGGCCAGGGCTTCGGGAGTGAGACTCACGTCCACCACGTTGGGCGGCAGCAGGGGGTCCGTGGCCGTGCCGCAAAAATGCATGGTGATGACGTCAGCCAGGTTTTTAACGATGCCCTCGGTGTACAGAAATCCCAGGGCCAGCTCCTTTTCCCCGCCCGGCAGGCGCATGAGCACCTGGAACGGCTCGCCCGCCAGGCGGATTTCCAGGGGCTCTTCCACCACCACCGGGTCCGCCAGGCTTTCCAGGCGGCCCCGGCGGTAGCGCAGGATGGGCCGGTCAATGACGTTGTCCATGGAGTGATCTCAGGCTGGAGATTTCTTGTGGGGGGGGGGGGGGGGGGGGGGGGGGGGGGGGGCCCCCCCCCCCCCCCCCCCCCC
>CAZFWX010000073.1:0-16734 GCA_964522695.1 uncultured Desulfobacterales bacterium | reverse complement strand
GGCGCGCCCCGGCGCTCGGGCCCGAAGCTGGGGAAGCCCTGGGCGAACTTGCCTTGGCCGATGGCGGCCAGGGCCAACAGCTCCACCGAGGTGACGGCGCCCTGCCCCCCCCGGCCATGAAAGCGGATTTCCAGCATATTGATGTCCTTGTGTCAGGGTGATCAGCTAAAGCCCGGTATGGACCGGCCTGGCCCGGATTTTCTCATTGCCCGGGCCGCCCCGGCGGCCTGGGGCCTTCAGAAAGCCCCGACTACCTTATTAACCATTTCCCTGGGGCAATGAATATCAAGAATTTTCTGATTTTGGTGTAAAAAAATTTATTACAGCCTGCCCTACCTCTTCATGACACTAAGGGCAGAAAAATTTGCAGAATATTTACCTAAAGGTGGCAAGTGATTAAAACAAAATCTAATCAATGGCTTGTCTCACTTTTTCTATAACCATCTCAAAACTCGTAATAATATTATCTTTGGCCTTTTGTCTAATATGTGATTTGTTAAGTTTAATAGGGGCGCCTTTGCTATCATTACAATTAGTTACCATATTAGGTTTATAATTTTTCCAATGATACGGATCTGGATTAATAAAATATAATTGATAGATTTGACAAAAAGGATACTCATCTGGATGAGGTTTTGGTTTTTTCTCCTTGCTATCCCAATAGCGGTCTTGAAAATTTTTCCTAACATTCTTTACAGATTCTAAACAATAAATTATATTTTCTTTTTTTATCTGAAGGCGGTTTGCAATATTGTCAATTCTTTTATTAATACCTTCAGACTGATGGAGTTCATCTTTAACTAAATCTCTGTCCCATCCCAATGTTGTTTTTACTTCTATAACAAAAATAGGTATATCATTTTTCATAATTAATATGTTTGGCCTTATATCTTCATCTATATGCTTAACTGTGTATTCGGTCAGACATTTATGTTTTGCTTTTATTGCATTTGTAAGATAAAATGCCAGAATATTACGAAATAAATCGGAGGAAGAACTTCTAAGGCATACATTAAAATTATATCTCAATTCCCAATCTGCATATCTAATCATGCAAAGATGGTAATAAATCGCTTCTGTAACTTTCCTATTTTATATTCTATATCAATATTATAATGAAAAGATTTTAAAAATCCTTCATAACATTTGGTACCTTGGAACGCTTTAAAAGGGTTCATATTGAGCCTTTGAAGTGTAGAACAGCCGCCCCCGGCTGTGCTTTTATTCGCTCTACAAGTTCTACTCCGGTGCGGCCGAGGGCGGCCGCTCAACATTTTTGTCTTGACCAAGAGTTTGGTCGCCTTCCAGCCATTCCCGCCAGAGCCAGGGGTAATGATTTTCTTCTTGCACCAAGCCTTTCCTGACGGGATTCTGGCAGATATATTCCACTTTCTCCCTGGCTTTCTCATCGGAGCGCAGGATGTGGTCGAAGGATTCTTTCTGCCACACGCGTCCCCGCCGGTTCAATGCTTTGTTGATCCCATGCGCCGACGCGCCTTTGATGCCATTCATAATTTCCGCCAGACCGTAAGGGCTGCCCTGGGCATCTTTGAGAGGCGTAAATATTATGTGCACATGGTCTGGCATGACCACAAGGCCGTGCATGTGCAACTTGATCCCATTTTCATGCAAGCAATGCTCAAGAACTAAATACCGGATGCTCTCCGGTATAACCCAACGCTTATACGTGGCAAAGGTAACAAAATGCGGCTTATCCTCAGCCTGAATATGTGGCAAATGCCGCCGGTATTGGGTTTTAAGTGGTTTGGCCAGGCCAGCGATTTCCTGGACACCCGAGGGCGGGTGTCCCACATTTTTGTCATCAATATTTTTCATCAGCTATTCATGAAAAAATCGATGCACCTTTTGTAGCGTTAAAATTTTCGGGTCTTAAGGAGACTCTGAAATCAAAATGTTTGTGTAGGACACCCGCCCTCGGGTGTCCACGGAGTCCGCCTGCCTGCCACTCTGCCCCCCCTCACATCCCCGCTTCTTTGGCCCATTGGGCCAGCATCTGCATGGCCTCGGGGCCCTTGGCCAGGAGCTTGCCGTCCGGGTCGAAAATGGCCATGTAGGGGACGGAGCGGATGTTGTACTGCTGGGCCAGGGGCGATTTCCAGTCAATGCCTTTGAAGTCCGGGCGGTTGATGTTGAGCTTGACGATCACCAGATTGCCCCGTTTATCCGCCAGCTTCTCCAGGATGGGGGCGATTTGCAGGCAGGGGCCGCAATAGGGGCTCCAGAAGTCCACCAGGGTGTATTGGCCCCGCACCAGGAGCTTTTTGACGTTCACTTCTTCGCCTTCGGAACCTTTGTTGCCCTCCATTACCTTGCCCGCGGCCAGACAGGGGCCCGCGGCCAGCACCGCGCCCAACAAAATCAAAGCCGCCACTGCCAGCCAAGACGATTGCCTTCCTCTGCTCATGCTGTCACCTTGTGAATGTGGGAATCAATGCGAGAGATCTGGAAAGGGGAGGGAGAGGCGGGACGCCGGGCAGGCCTGCCTTGATGGCGGCAACAGCTGCAGGCGTCGGTCCGGGCCGGCGGTCCGGAAATTTCTCTACCCCATCTTCCATGGTTGCGGCGCCGCCTGAAATAAATTCACTTTCAATATATACATTATATCGTTCAGGCAAAAGGATTTTGGAGAACGATGGTCTCCTCCCGGCCAGGGCCCACGGAGACGATCTGGATGGGCACCCCGGCCAGCTCCTCCAGCCGCTTCAGGTAGTGTCGGCAGGTGTCCGGCAAATCTTCAAGTTTTCTCGCCCCCCGGATGTCTTCGGTCCAACCGGGCAGCTCCTCGAACACGGCCCGGCAGCGCGTCAGCTCCGGCAGGGTGGCGGGCATGGTGTCCCGGCGCCGGCCGTCCACCTCGTAGGCCACACAGATCTTCACGGGATTGAGGGTGGAGAGCACGTCCAGCTTGGTGATGGCTAAGCCGGTGAGGCCGTTCAGCCGCGCCGCTTCTTTGAGCACCACCAGATCCAGCCAGCCGCAGCGGCGGCGGCGGCCCGTGGTGGAGCCGAACTCCACGCCGCATTCCACCAGGTGGTCGCCGATCTTGTCCAGGCATTCCGTGGGGAAGGGGCCGCCCCCCACCCGGGTGGTGTAGGCCTTGACAATGCCCAGGACCCGGTGCAGGGCCCCGGGGCCGATACCGGCGCCGGTGCAGGCGCCGCCCGCCACGGGGTTCGACGAGGTGACGAAGGGATAGGTGCCGTGGTCGATGTCCAGATGGGTGCCCTGGGCCCCTTCAAAGAGCAGGTTCTTGCCGGCCTTCGCCGCTTCGGCCAGGAGCACCGAGACGTTGGCCACCAGGGGCTTGAGCCGCCGGCCCATGGCGAGATAGGGTTCCAGGATTTCGTCGGCGGCGAAGGGCTGGTCCCCCAGGAATTTTTCCAGGAGGAAGTTCTTTTCCGGCAACACCTCGGCCAGCTTGGCCCGAAACGCCGCCTCATCCACCAGGTCGGCCATGCGGATGCCCCGCCGGGCGATCTTGTCCTCGTAGCAGGGGCCGATGCCCCGGCCGGTGGTGCCGATCTTGCCGTCGCCCTTGGCCCGCTCCCGGGCCATATCCAGGCGGGTGTGGTAGGGCATGATCACCTGGGTCCGCTCGCTTACCTTGAGGTTCTCGGGCCCCACCGCAATACCCCGTTCGGCCAGGCGGTCGATTTCCTGCAAAAAGACCTGGGGGTCCAGGACCACGCCGTTGCCGATGCAGCACAGGGTGCCGGGATGGAGGACGCCAGACGGAATGAGGTGAAAGATGAACTTTTCCCCGTCCACCACCAGGGTATGGCCGGCGTTGTTCCCGCCCTGGTAACGCACCACCACCTGGGCCTGCAAGGTCAACAGATCGACGACCTTGCCCTTGCCCTCATCCCCCCACTGGGTCCCCACCACGACGACGTTCGGCAAGCTTTGTCCTCCTTTTCACAAACCCGATATATTAAATCATACGGGCTGTCAAAAGCAAAAAGAAAAGTGGCAGGCCGCGCCGGGTTTCCCCCAGGAGGACCCGGCTTGGAGAGAACTGACCGTAGGGCAGGAAAGCGAAAGCGCCTCCCGCCTTTGGCCATTTTATCGAAGACGCTAATTACGAGAGTAGGGGGCTGACCCTCATTCAAGCTTTCACCGTAACGGGCAACGCAGGCTTTTAACTTTGTCTGGATATCTAAAGAGTACATTCGAGTCTAAAGGAGACAGCAAATTCTAATGGCGGGATGCGCTTTCGCTTTCCCGCCCTACGCCCTAAGCACAATGCTGCTACACTGGAGGCTTGTTATTGTGACTCTTGTGGTGGTGGAGTTGGATTAAAGCAAAAAAAACCGGGGGCAGCCGCGCCGCCCCCGGAGTTTTGTGCAGAGGGTGTGCCTTACTTCACTTTGGGCACGTACTTAACGGTGTACTCGGGGTACTTCTTGCGCAGGTCCTTTTTGATGATCTTGCCGGTGGGGGTCCGGGGGATGGATTCCAGGAACACCACTTCCCGGGGCAGCTTGTAGGTAGCCAGCACGTCCATGGTGGACTTGATGATCTCGCTGGCCAGCTCCTGGCTGGCAGTGTAGCCGGGTTCCAGTTCCACCATGGCCACCACCTTCTGGCCCATGATTTCGTCGGGGATGCCCACCACCGCGTCGTCCCGCACCGCGGGGTGCCGCAGCATGGCGTCTTCGATCTCCGTGGGGGCCAGACGGAAGCCCGAGGACTTGATCATGTCGTCTTCCCGGGCCTGGAAGAAGATGTAGCCGTCTTTGTCCATCATGACGGCGTCGCCCATCATGTTATAGCCGTCCTTGATGCCCTTTTTCATGGATTTCAGGAGCTTGTTGTCCTGGATGTAGGGCTTCCAGTACAGGGTGGCGGTGGGGCCCTTGATCAGCATGGAGCCCACTTCGCCGGGGCCGGCCGGGGTGCCGTCTTCCCGCACGACCTTGATTTCGAAGCCGGGGATGGCCTTGCCGATGGAATCGGCCATGGGCACGCCGCCGATGGTGTTGGAGGTCACCAGGTGCATCATTTCGGTGCCGCCCAGGCCTTCCCAGATGGGCTTGCCGGTTTTGGCCTGCCACTGGGACAGGGTCTTGCCGGTCAGGGCGTCGCCGCCGGTGGTGTACATGCGGACTTTGGAGATGTCATAGTCGTTGAAATTGGGCATCTCCAAGAGTTTCCGGTACGCAGTAGGCAGGCCCGTCACCACCGTAACATTGTGCTTGACGATGGTGGACATCATGTCGTCCGGGGTGAACTTGGGGAGAAGCGAAATGGCGCCGCCGCCCGCAAAGGGGATGAGGCAGAAGGTGCCGTAGCCCGCCGCGAAGGTCACCGGTGCGGAGCCGCCCAGGACTTCACCGGGTGCCAGTTGCCAGACGTACTTGTTGACGATCTGGGATTCCAGGAACACTTCCCGCACGAAGTGGACGCAACCCTTGGGCTGGCCGGTGGTGCCGGAGGTGAACAGGATCACGCCGATGTCCCAGGGGTCCATCTGGGCGTTGACGAACTGGTCGGAGGCTCCTGCCATGGCCTTGGCGAAGGAGACGTTGCCCTTGGCTTCCACGTCCTCGGGCTTGCCGCCCACCACCAGGCACTTGGTGGGGAACTGGAACTCATGCTTGGCGTCTTCCACCGGCCCCATGAGGGGGAAGCTGACCACGAAGACCTTGAATTCGGCGTTGTTGACCACGAAGGCCACTTCTTCCTTGGCCCACAGCGGGGACACGGGTACGGGGATGGCGCCCAGCTTCATGATGCCGAAGTTGATAGCCACGGCCTCGGGGGCGTTGGTCATGCGGATGCCCACCCGGTCCTGCTCTTCGACGCCCAGGCTCTTGAGCACGTTGGCGACCTTGTTGGCCATGGCCAGAAGCTCTTTGTAGGTGGTCTTCGTATCCCCAAAGTAAATGGCCACGTTGTCGCCGCGGCCTTCTTTAACGTGGCGATCCAGCAGGAACTCCGCCAGGTTCAGCTTGCCCGGCACCGGGAATTCGGCCGGAGAAGTGTACTCTGCCCATAATTCTTTCGGGGGTAAATAATCAGCCGGAATTTTGCCCATAACCTATCGACCTCCTTGGTGTTTTTGGTTTATCCGCAGGTAGGATGGCGCGTAGGCACGCCGAAACGGCAGGAAACCATGTGAAGCATATTACAAAGTGTAACGCCACTGTCAAGCAATTTGTGAGGGGTTTTCGCCATGATCGGGGGGAAAGGCGGCGTCACGACCGGACCATGGAGAAATCCCTCCCAGAGATGCCGTGGGGCAATGTTTCCCGCCATTTTGCGGCGGTTCGCAGAAAACTCTTCGACAGGGCCGTCGGTGGCCCTGATGAAAATATTCGCACAATCCTTTAGTTTTCTTGACACCAGACCGATAAATTCTTACTCTTGAAACAATATAAGCGGGGCGGTTTATCAATACCAGCTCTGAGAAGGAGAGGAATCCCTATGCGCAAACGGTATGGCATCATTTTGCTGGCACTTTTCGGTTTGGTAGTTTTCTCCTCCGCGGCCCTGGCCCAGCCCCGGCCGATGGGTGAGGACGTTTTCACACCTATTATCAAAGGCTACGATTTTATGCGGGCCGGCAAATATGACGCCGCCCAGGATCAGTTTAAGACCGCATTGGATAGGGACCGCTTCAATCCCTTTGCCCTGAACAACCTGGCCGCCTTGGCGGAGAAGCAGGGCAAGATGAAAGATGCCATGGCTTTCTTGATGGACGCCCAGAAATACGCCCCCAAGTATCTGGATAAGGTCGAGCAGACCTGCTTTGTGGGCGGCCTCTGCGCCGGGGTCAAGCCGCTGAAGGAAGTGGGCCCCACCAGCTCTATTGCCACGGTCATTGCGGAGAACATTCAGAAGCTCCAGGCCAAGATGGCCCAGACCCCCACGGCCCCCGAGCCCTCCACTCCCCCGAAAATGAAATAGCTGATCGGGACCAGAAGGGCTTGCACCTCGCCGCCCCGTAGAGGCAAGTGGCCGAAAAGCCTGGACGATGAGGGGGACCTGAAGGGGATTTTCCTCCCCTGAAGCTGACCCCAGAGCAAGGAAAGACGCGGGCCAGGGTCCATGGGACCCTGGCCCTTTTTTGACTGCGGTCCGTGGTCTCAACGCAGGGGGCTGACAGGAGAAAGACCGGGAAACGATCTGCCGGAGGTGGCATCATAAATCCGGCTTCGGGTTATACTGGGCGTCAGACGCAACTGAAACAGTGGTTCAGGGAAAAACCTGTGAGAAGTCTGCCCCTGAAAAACTTTTTGCAACAGCGGAGTAATAAGAATTTATGGCCAAGGTGGCCCTGGTGGGCCCGGAACTCTTTCCCATCCCCCCCATCCGGGGCGGGGCGGCAGAGCTTTTTATCGACCGGGTGAGCGCTCACTTCAGCCGGTACGAACCGGTGATCATCGGTCCCAGCGATCCGGAACTGCCCGCCCGGGATCAGCAGGGGGCCGTGACTTACCGGCGCGTGCCTCTTTCCCGCCTGGGCCGCTGGCTCAACAAGCGCTACGGCCAGGCTTTTCCCCTCTATGAAAGCGGCGTCGTGCGGCTGTTGCGGAAAATCCGCCCGGGCCTCATCCACGTGCACAACCGGCCCCTTTTGGCCGATTACATCAAGAAACGCTTTCCCGAGACGCCCCTGCTTTTGCACATGCACAACCTGATGACCGTCCTGGGTAAACGGGAGCGCCCGGCGCCCGGCCTGGTCGTCCCGCTGGAGGGGTTTGCTGCGTGCAGCCGCTACGTCCTCAACGCTGAGCGGGACCGGTTGGGACTGGGGGCCGACCGGCATTTCGTTATTTATAACGGCGTGGATACGGCTGCCTTCCGGCCTGCCGGGGAAATGCCGGAGGAAGCCCGGCGGTTGCGCCAGGAGCGGGGGCTGTGGGAAAGGCCCACCGTGCTCTTCGTCGGCAAATTGCGGGAGAGCAAGGGGGTGGGGGTGCTGGTCTCGGCCATGGAGCAGGTCTGGCGGCAGGTTCCCGACGCAGCCCTGGTGCTGGTGGGGGGCACTGAATTCGGCCGGGGCCGCACCGGCCGGGAGACCCCCTTCTTCCGGGAACTGCAGGGCCGCCTGGCCAAGGCCCCGGGGAAGGTGGTCCTCACCGGCTTCGTGCCGCCAACGCGCATGCCCCAGGCCTACCTGCTGGGCGACCTGTTCGTGGGCCCCTCTCAGATCGAAGAAGGCCTGGGTATGGTCTTTCTGGAAGCCGCAGCCGCAGGTCTCCCCCTCATCGCCACGGCGGTGGGGGGCGTCCCCGAGGTGGTGCACCCGGGCGTGAACGGGCTGCTCCTGGCCCGGAAAGATGACGCCGCGGAACTGGCCAGCCTTATCGTCGGGCTGCTCAATGACCCGGCCCGCCGGGCAGAGCTGGGTCGGCAGGGGCGGGAGCGGGTCTGCCGGGAATTTTCCTGGGAGCATATTGCCCGGCAGCAGGAGGCGGTGTATGATGCCCTCCTCCAGGCTGCCTCTGGCTTTAACAAGGAACTGCACTGATGCGCCGACTGCTGCACCGGCCCTGGCTTCTGACCGTCAAGGGGTATCTCCAGGCCGCGGCAAAAAAGCGGCCGGTGCGGCCCCTTGCCGAATTAAATCCTCAAGACGTGCGCCGCGTGCTGATTCTGAACGCCACCGGCCTGGGGGATCTCCTTTTTTCCACACCGGCCCTGCGAGCCCTCCGGGAAACCTTTCCGGCCTGGGAAGTTGAGGTGCTGGTCAATCCCGCCTTTGCGCCACTCCTGGACAACCATCCGGGCATCACCCGCCTCTGGCGTTACCCCGGCCGGGGCTTCGGCCTGCTGAGGCTGAAGCGGGAACTCAAAGAAGCCGCCTTCGACCTGGCCATCATCCTCCATGGCAACGATCCGGAGGCCACACTGCTGGCGTACGGCAGCGGCAGTCCCTTCCTCATCGGCTCGGCCAAAAGCCCCCTGGCCTTCGCCTACTCCGGGACAGTCGCCTTCAGCGACCCCTTTGAGCATGCTATTGAACGGCGTCTTGACTACATGCGTCTGCTGGGCGCCGACACCGCGGACAGGAGCATGGAGATATTTCTGGCCCCGGAGACCCGGGCAGAGGCCCAAGACATTCTCACAGGCTGTTTCGGCGAAGTCCCGCCGCTGCTTTTGGCCCTGCATCCTTCCGGGTCCGCGCCTTATAAACGCTGGCCCCTGGAGAATTTCAGCGCTCTGGGGCGGCATTTGCAGGAAAAATACGGCGCCGCCCTGATCATCGTCAGCGGCGCCCAGGACCGGGCCGTGGCCGAAGCCCTGACTGCGCGCCTGCCTGGCCCCGCGCTGGTCACGGGCGGACGTTATTCCCTCACCGCCACGGCGGCGCTGCTGGCCCGGTGCCGCCTCTTCGTGGGCAACGACAGCGGACCTCTGCACCTGGCCCTGGCCCTGCGTGTGCCCACGGTGGCCCTGCTGGGGGCGGACCACCCCCGGCGCATCGGCCCCTACCGGGTGGACTGGGGAACCTACCTCTACCGGAAAGAAGAGGCCTGCGACGTGGAGCCCTGCCGCACCCGCGGCTGCCGGGATAACCGCTGCCTCCAGGCCATCAGCGTGAGTGAAGTAATCAATCTGTTGGCATCTTGGTGGGAGCCCCGCTGGGGGCAGTGAAAAAAGGGGGAGGGTCAGGGTGGGGAGCAGGCGCCCTCGCCTGCATCCTGCAAGCACACCCGGGGGCGGCTGTGCCGCACTTCCAAATTTCCCTGACACCCCTTTGCTACTATGGCGGCCCAGGCATCCAGCCTGCGCCGCCAGCCCGTTAGCCTCCGCCGCATCTTTCATCTCATCCGGGCCCAGTCCTCCAACACCTGGGTCACCAGGGTTTCGTAAGTGCGGACCCTGGAGGCCACCTCATAGCCCTGCCGGGCGATGGTTTCCCGCCTTTGATCGTCTTTGAGGAGTTGGGCCAGTTTCTCCTGCATCTCGGGGAGGGTAGTGGCGCCCACGAAGTGAACGTCAGGGGTGAGGAGGCGGGCGGCGTCCCGGGTGAGGTCGGTGAGCAGGCAGGTGCGGCAGGCGGGCACTTCCAGCAGCCTCAGATTGACCCCGGCCCCGGTCTGTTCTTCCGCGGCCCAGACCGAGACATTGATAACCACTTTGGTCTGGTTGTAAAGGCGGGTCAGAGCTTCCCCCCAGATGCCCGTGCCCCTCACCCTGAGCCACAGGGATGGCTGCCGCCACAGGCGCTTGAGCCACCGGGGGCCGTAAATCACGAAATTGCGGGAGACCTTGGCCAAGCCTTCGATGTACTGCTGCCGCCGGGCGTGCCACTGGCCCACGAAACACCAGTCGTAGAGCCGGGGCAGGTCCATGGGGTGGAAGGCGTCCGTGTCCACCGCGTGCTGCAGGAGGCTGGCGTTGCCGTAGCCCTTTTCGTTGGCCCACTCCACGCCCCGGCTGGAAATGAAGTAGAGGTGGTGGTAATGGGGGAGTTCCTCTTCGATTTCCCCCAGCCGGGTTTCGGATTCGGTGTACCAGCAAAAGAGCCGGGTCTGCCTGCTGATGACCGCCAGGGTTTCGGGCTTGAATTTCAGGCCCCGGATCAAAAAGACCAGGTCCGGCTGGTACTCCGCCACCAGGTGCAGCAACTCCCGGTTGCGGTGCTCCCGGTGGGACTGGGGGTGCCCTTCGAAGAGGTTCAGATGCTTGGGTTTGAGCCTCAGCACCCGGGCGTAATGGTTGACCGGATGGATGATGAAGCGGTCAAAGAGGGTGTTGCACAGCTGGGAATAGAGATGCTGGTTGCCCACGCCCAGGCGGGTCAGGGTGCGGGCGATGGCCGACATCACGGGGGGGCGGTCGCAGTTGCCCACGACCAGAACTTTGCGGGGCAGGTTAGTTGACATAGAAAAAATTGACAGGGTCGTGGTGACCCTAATTGTGTAGAGTTTCCCGGAACTTTCGCCACAGCAGCCTCAGGCCGGGCGGCACCGCCATGTCTTTGGCCTGCTTGAGGAAGGACCGGGGCTTGTCCGTGGAGTATGCAAGCTTCCAGGCGGCCAGCCGCTCCCGAAACGGTCTTGCCACCGCGTCGGCCAGGGGCCCTTTGCAGGCTACGCCGACGATGATGCCGGGGAAGGCCGGGTCGCCGGCGCTGTCCACCAGGGTGAAGGCGAAGGGCTTGAGCAGGCTGCGGAAGCCCTCTGGGGTAAAGCGCCAGTAATCATAAGGGTAATCGTGAATCGGGTAATTCATGACCGAACTGGCCAGGAGAATGCCGCCGGGTTTGAGGATGCGGTGCACTTCCTCCAAAGCCCGGCGGGGATATTCCACGTGTTCCAGGGTGTCCATGACCAGCACGGTGCCGGCGGTTTCATGGGGAAGGTCAATGTCATGGAGATTCAGGATGACATCCACGCCAAGCCCCGGACGCATATCGGCCCCCACATACACCTTGCCCGGGAAAAGACCCCGCAAATCGGCAAAGCCCTCCTGACCTTCCACCTGCAGGGAGCCGAATTCATAAACCGGCTCCATAAGCGGGAGGGTTTCTGCTGCCAGACAAACAAAGTCTTTGATGGGTTTGCGCATGGATGGGCATTACCTGGGGGGTAGCGGCGTTTTTATTCTATCTGCGGCCCAGGCCGGATGCAAGGCCAGGAGCCGCGGGCTGAGCCTCCGCACGACGCCTGCGCCGGGCACGGGGCAGGCATCTTTCCCCTGGGTCGGCCTTGAAGTAAAAATTTTCATCCCCCAGCCAGCCCTTTGTTGAAGCGCAGATGGAACAGTTTCGTCACTTCCCCCGGGGAGAGGGTCTGCACCTTCCCCAATTGGATGGCGGTGAGAATCACCAGGGCGGCGTGCTCCATCTTTTCCAGGCGGTTGTAGGCTTCCAGCAGGGTGGCTCCCACGGTGAGGGCGCCGTGGCGCTCCAGAACCAGGGCATCGTAGCGGCAGATGAGTTCCTCAATGGATTGGGGCACCGCGGCCGTGGTGGGGGTGGCGTAGGCTGCAGTGGGGATCACCCCCATGCTCAGGACCACTTCGGGCAGGACAAAGTCCTCCAGGGAAATGCCGGCCACGGAAAAGGCCGTGGTCACGGGCGGATGGGCATGGATCACCGCCCCCACCCCGGGCCGCAGGCGGTATACCGCCAGATGCATGGCCAGTTCCGACGTGGGCCGGCCTTCGCCCTCCACCACCCGGCCTTCCTGATCCACGATGAGGATCTGCTCCTCCCGGAGAAAGCCTTTGTTGACGCCGCTGGGCGTCACCAGGAGATTTTCCCCCATCCTGACGCTGAGATTGCCGTCGGTGGCGGCCACGAGATTCTTCTGGTGCAGCATGCGGCAGATGCGCACCATTTCCTGCCTGTCCTGCCACTCCGTTTGCATAGGGGCTTGGTCCCTGGGTGAGAGTCTGACTCGGGATTTCATCGGCAAAGGGGGAAACGGCTTTTTCCGAGCCAAGGCCTTACCCACCCTCTCAGGAGCTATCAGTACTGTTTGATGACAATGATATTCTCAATTTTGCCCAGGCTTTCCAAAGCTTGCCGGGGCCGGGCCAGGGCCATCAGGGTGTAGAGACTGTCGATGATGCTGGTCTGGCAGAGCCTTGAGGCCATGGCTTCCTGCCGGAAGCGAGTCTCCCGGGAGGCGGTGACCAGCACCAGACTGGCTTCTTTCGTCAGCGGCGACAGCGAATTGTTGGTGATGCAGATCACCCGGGCGCCGGTGGCCTTGGCCGCCCGGGCTGTCTCCACCGGATCCCGGGTGCTCCCCGAATGGGACACGGCCACCAGCACATCCTCCGGGGTGAGCAGGGCCGCGGCCATGATCATCAGGTGCGCATCCGTCTGGCAATGCACGTCCAGCCCCAGGCGGAAGAACTTGTTTCCCGCGTCCAAGACCACCGGGCCGGAGGTGCCCACGCCAATGATGAGGATGCGCCGGGCCGCCAGCAGCAGGCGGGCGGCTTCTTCCATGGCCCGGGTGTCCAGCACTTCCAGGGTATCCTGCAAGGCGGCCATGTGGGCCCCGAAGACCTTGCGCACCACCGTGGCGGGGTCGTCCCCTTCGGCCACTTCCTCGTGAAGGCGCTGCAGGGGCGAGACCAGTTCCCGGGCCAGGGCGATTTTGAAATCCTGAAAGCCGCGAAATCCCAGGATGCGCGTCAGGCGCATGACCGTGGCTTCGCTGGCGCCCGCGGCCGCGGCCACCTCGTTCACCGAGGCGTAAATGGCCATCTCGGGCCGCTCCAGGAGCAGGTCGGCCACCTTGCGCAAGGCCGCCTTAAGGGACGGGTAAAGTCCCCGCAAGCGGATAAGGGCGCCGGGTGGAGCCTCCCGGGGCAGGGTGGTCGAAGATTCGTGTTCCATGGTCAGGCCGGATCTGCGGCTGCGGCTTGATCTCCAAAATAGCACAAAGAAATTTAAAAGTAAATTTTTATTTTATATCACAATAATAATTAATTATTTTATTTAAGTAGCCCTCGCACCACCTCCAGGGCCTCCTCCCGGCTGGTCACCCGGCCCTCCCATTGGGCCTCCTCCACCGCAGTGAGAAGCTGCTTGAATCGGGGCCCCGGCATCAGGCCCAAGACGTTGGCCAAATCGTGGCCCGTGAGCAGGCGCGGTCCCCGTTCCAAAGGTTCCAGGCGTTCGGCCCGGAAGCGGAAGGCCTGGTCAGCCATCTCCGCCAGCACGGCTTCCCCATCCGCAGGCTTTAACGGGCCCTGCCCGGCCAGGCTGTCGGCCATGGCCAGGGCGAAGCCGCCGGCCAGGTCGTCTTTGGCGGCCTTGACCATGCGCCCCAGGGCCCGCACCGAGAGCTCCCCCCGCCGAAACAGGGGCAAAAGCAGAAAGGGCCGCATGTGCCAGGTGATGAGCAGGCTCACCACCTTGGCCTCGGCCTGGCTCAGCCGCAGCCGCCGGGCCATATTCTGGAAAAGCTCGTTGCCCACCCGCTCATGGTGGTAAAAGGTATAGCGGTCCGGGGCGGTTCGCTCCTCCCGCACCGGCGGCTTGCCCGCGTCGTGATACAGGGCGGCGAGCTTGAGCAGCACGGTCCGGGGCGGCGTCGCGGCGTAGGCGGCGATGGCCGGGGCCGCTTCCCGGAAAAACGCCGCCGGGTCGGCCAAGACATCCTCCAGACCGCGCACCGTCTCCAGGGTGTGGTCGAAGACATCCAGATGGTGATAGCCTTTCTGCTCCACCCCCTTCATGTCCGCCATCTCCGGAAAAATCTGGCACAGCAGGCCGGCGCTGTCCATGTCGTACAGCACTCCCGCTGCGCGGGGCGCGGCCAGAAGCAGGAAGAGTTCGTGATGCACCCGCTCTCCCGCCACCCGGCCGAAAAGGCCGGCATGGCGGCGCACAGCTGCGACTGTGTCGGGAGTCAGGCTGAACCCCAAAGCGGCGGCGAAGCGGTAGGCCCGGAGCAGGCGCAGCGGGTCATCTTCCAGGTTCTGGGGGGCCACCACCTGAATGCGCCCGGCTGCCAGGTCCTCCAGGCCGCCCGTGGGATCGATCACCCGGGCCGGGCCTCCGGACAAAATCTCACCCAAATCCAAAGCCAGGGCGTTGACGGTGAAATCCCGCCCCTTGAGGTCTCCCTCCAGGGTTGGCGCCCGAAATTCCGTCAGGTCCAGGATCAACTCGCCGGCCACCACCCGGGCCGTGCGCTCGGCTTCATCCAGCAGCACGAAGGTGCCATTGATAAACCCGGCCAACTCCCGGGCCACTGCCAGGGTCTGGGCCGGCAGCGCCAGATCCAGGTCCACGGTAGGCCGTCCCAGGGCCAGGTCCCGTACCGTCCCCCCCACCAGGAAGACCTGCACTCCCCGGCCCCGAGCCGCGTCCCCCAGGGCCTGGAGGGCCGGCAAAGCCGCCAGCCGCGCCGCTTCCTCCTGCAATCGCTCCAAAAATTTCCCGGCCATGATAAAAGGTATGATACCCTAACTTGAAGGAAGGAGCCAGGGGCGTCATCCCCGGTCCATCCTCTTGGACTCCCACCCTATCCCCCCGTAACTCCTTCTAAAGGGGGTTGGGGAGGGGGGAGCTGGCTCCCCCGGCCCCCCCACGAAACCTTTTTTCACAGGAGCCTCCATGCACGCCCGGGGCGGCAAGACGGTCTTTATCTGTCAAAGTTGCGGACATCAGACGGGAAAGTGGCTGGGGCGCTGCCCCCAATGCGGAGCCTGGAATTCCCTGGCCGAGGAATATCTCCCTGCGGGACCCTTAGCCGTCGAGGCCCCGGCGCCGCCGCCCCGCAGCGCGCCCCAGCCCCTGGTGCACCTCAAAGTGCCGCCCGAGACCCGCCGCTCCACGGGCATGGCCGAATTCGACCGGGCCCTGGGGGGCAGCCTGGTCCAGGGCTCCGTGGTCCTGGTGGGGGGCGATCCCGGCATCGGCAAGTCCACCCTGGTCCTCCAGGCCCTGGACCTCTTGTGCCGTCCGGATCTCACCGGGCTTTACATCTCCGGCGAGGAGTCCGAGGCCCAGTTGAAGCTGCGGGCCGACCGCCTGGGGCTGGTCTCGCCGGGACTGTTGGTGGCCACCGAGACCTGTCTCGAAAACATCGTCAAAATGGTGGAGGAAACCCGGCCGGATTTTTTGGCCCTGGATTCCATCCAGACCCTCTACACCGCCACCCTGCCCGCCGCGCCCGGCTCGCTTCCCCAGGTGCGGGAGACGGCCTTCCGCCTGGCGCAGCAGGCGAAAATCCTGGACATGGCCACCCTCATCATCGGCCACGTCACCAAAGAGGGGACCATTGCCGGCCCCAAGGTCCTGGAACATTTGGTGGACACGGTGCTCTATCTCGAGGGCGACCGCTCCCACGCCTTCCGGTTGCTGCGCACCGTGAAGAACCGCTTCGGCCCCACCCAGGAACTGGGGGTCTTTGAGATGCAGGAGGCAGGCCTCATCGAGGTGGCCAACCCCTCGGCCCTGTTCATGGCGGAGCGCTCCCTGGACGTGCCCGGCTCCGCCGTTGTTCCCAGCCTGGAGGGCTCCCGTCCCATCCTGGTGGAAGTGCAGGCCCTGGCCTCCCCCACGTCGCTGGCCCTGCCCCGGCGCCAGGCCATGGGCGTGGATGCCGGCCGGGTGTCGCTTCTGGTGGCCGTCCTGGAGAAAAGGGTGGGCTTCGGCCTGGGCGGCCAGGACCTTTTTGTCAACGTGGCCGGGGGCGTGCGTCTCAACGAGCCCGCGGCTGACCTGGGCGTGGCCCTGGCCGTGGCCTCCTCATATCTGGATCGCCCCGTGCCCGGCGACACCCTCGTCTTCGGAGAGGTGGGCCTGACCGGAGAAGTTCGGGCCGTGAGCGCCCCGGAAGTGCGCCTCAAGGAGGGCCGCAAGCTGGGCTTCACCCGGGCCCTGCTGGCCAAGCGCCAGATGGAGCGCCTGGGCGGCTTTGAGGGACTGGATCTTATGGGCATCGACTCCCTGGCGGAGGCCATCCGCAGTCTTTTCCCCAAAGAGGCAAATCGCCGCAGGACTTGAGTGGAGGAATCGCGGCCGGTCCTCATAACAGGCCGCGCTCTTAAAAAAGCCCAAATCTTTTGGTTATGGGATAAACTTGGCTAAACCCGGTTGACAAGGTACAAAAAAGAAAATAAATTTCCTTCGTTCCCCGGATTCCCCCATTTTTCTGAATAATTCTTAAATTTGCCGGAATTTCCCCTCTATCTCGGGGATTGGTCTTGGGGGATGAGGGTCACCCTGCGAAAGGAGTCCATCATGAAGACGGTGTTGGAGAAGATTGGGGAGTTGAGGGAGAAGGA
>CAZFWX010000072.1:0-17383 GCA_964522695.1 uncultured Desulfobacterales bacterium | reverse complement strand
CCGGTGAGCTTGCGCAGGGCCTGGGACATGAGGCGGGCCTGGGAGCCCATCTGGGCGTCGCCCATCTCGCCCTCCAGCTCGGACCGGGGCACCAGGGCAGCCACGGAATCCACCACCACCGCATCCACGGCGTTGCTGCGCACCAGGATTTCAGCGATCTCCAGGGCCTGTTCGCCCGAGTCCGGCTGGGAAATGAGCAGGTCCTCGGTCTTCACCCCCAGTTTCCGGGCATAGGCCACGTCCAGGGCGTGCTCCGCATCCACGAAAGCCGCCACCCCGCCCCGGCGCTGGGCCTCGGCGATGGCGTGGAGGGCCAGGGTGGTCTTGCCCGAGGCCTCCGGCCCATAAATCTCCACGATGCGGCCCCGGGGAAAGCCGCCGATGCCCAAAGCCACGTCGAGACCGATAGAGCCGCTGGGGATGACGGGCACCTCCAGCTTCTCGTGCTCGCCCAGGCGCATGATGGCGCCCTTGCCGTAATGCTTCTCGATCTGCCCCAACGCCTGGGCCAGGGCTTTGGCTTTGTCGGCTTGCGGTTGTTCGGTCATAAAGGTTCCTTTTATTTATTTAATTTTAGAATTATTTTTTCGGTAAATTTTCCCGTTAGGCAGGTCCCCGTAGGGCGGGAAAGTGCAGCGCATCCCGCCATCAGGATTATTCCATTTCCAGACTGCGAATGCTATCAGCTGCCGCCCAGTCAAGGGTATAAATGCCGCGTTCCACGTAGCGATGAAAGCTGGAATAGGGCCATTCCGCAACCCTGGCCACCTGGCCATGCTTTACCGGATTCTAGTAGATGTAATCGACATGACGCGCATAGTCATCCTCATCACTGATGACATGTTCCCAAAAGCGTCGCTGCCAAATGCCTCTTTCTCCCTTCTGCAGACGGCGGGGAGAAAGTCTTTCCCCTTTGGCAATCTGGGCCGCAAATCGGGCTTTGATATCACGCCAGCGGCTGGAAAAATCCGCCTCTCCGGCAGGCAAGGTCCAGATGCAATGCAGGTGATCGGGCAAGATCACAATGGCCTCGATGGTAAATGGTCGGCGTTGGCGGGCCGCCTGGAACACCTCCCGAAGCGTGTCGATTTTTTCGGTCAAAAATTGGCGGCGCCGGTCCAACAGCGCAACCGTAAAGAAAAACGTACCGCCGGGAACAAAGGCGCGAATGTATCGGGGCATAAGTCAGGCCAACCCATTTGGCGAAGCCACTAACGGCGGGATGCGCTGCGCTTTCCCGCCCTACGAGGTCTACAACCTGCGGTCTTTAAGGCTGCATCCCATTTCCGTTTAACCTTGTTAATATTTTATCCTCCCAAAGGGATGACCTTCAACGGCAAATACGTGGCCCCCTGGGGGGAGAGGTTGCTCCGGTATAAAATGATCTCGCTCACCTGGAAGGGTGCGGTCTCGGGCTCTTGGAGTTGAGAGAGGCAGGCAGTGAGGCGCTCCCGGCCCTGGGGGGACTTCACCCGGCCCAAGGTCAGGTGAGGGGCGAAAGGCCGGCCCTCCGGGGGAAAGCCCAGGGGAGCGAACGCGGCCTCCAATTGCCGGTGCAGGGCCGCCAGGGGCGCCACGTCGCCGTTCAGACCCAGCCACACCACCCGCGGGTTCTTCAGGCTGGGGAAGGCCCCGGCCCCGGTGATGTGCAGGCTCAAAGGCGCCTGGGCCGCAGCCAGGGGCACTGCCGCCTGGGCGATGGCCTCCACCTGGGAATCGGTGACATTGCCGAAAAATTTCAGGGTCAGGTGGATATTCCCCACGGGCACCCAGCGGACGTCCGCGCCGCAGCCCTTCAGTTCCTCCTGCACCCGGGTGAGCACCGGCCGCTGGCTCACCGGCAGGTCAATGGCCAGAAAGGCCCGTATCATGTTCCAGCTCCTTTTTCAGCCAATTCAGAGCCGCCTGGGCCGTGAGCGCCTTCACTTCGTCCCGGTCGCCGGGGAAGAGGTGATGGCGGACGGCCACGCCCCCAGGCGCGGCCAGCGCCATGAACACCGTGCCCACGGGCTTCTCCGGCGTCCCCCCCGTGGGGCCGGCGATGCCGGTCACGGCGATACCCAAGTCCGAGTGAAAAATGCCCCGCACACCCGCGGCCATGGCCCGGGCCGTCTCGGCGCTCACTGCGCCGTGGGCCGTGAGGGTGTCCTGAGGCACCCGCAGTAAATCCTCTTTAGCCTGATTGCTGTAGGTTATCACGCCGCCCATAAAATAGTCCGAGGAGCCGGACACATTAGTGAGCCGGTGGCAGATGAGGCCGCCGGAGCAGGATTCGGCCACCGCCAGGGTCAGCCCGCGGGCCTTGAGCAGCCTCCCCACCAGGGCCTCCAGGGGGAGATTGGCCACCCCTGCCGGGGATTCCCCCAGCCGCTGCGCCAGGGCGGCAACGCAGTCATCCAGGAGGCAGGCCATGGCTTCCCGGTCCGGCCCCGTCAGGGTAAGAGTGAGGTGGGTTTCGGGAAAATTGGGGTAAAAACCCACCTGCACCCCCTTGAAGCGCGGGTCCAGGGATGATACCGCCTCCTGGAGGCGCAGTTCCGGGATGCCCCAGAACCGCATGGTCCGCTCCATCAGGCAGCAAGCCTCCCCGGCCAGTTCCACGAGGGCCGGCAGGACAAAGGTGTCGAAGAGCAGACGCATCTGCCGGGGCACTCCCGGCAGGAAAAAGAACCGGGCGCCGCCGTGCTGCACGGCAAAGCCGCACACTGCGCCGCCGGGGTCCAGCACCGTGGCCCGCTCCGGAATGAGGGCCAGGCGGGCGTAGACGGGCTTCCAGGGCAGGCCCCGGGCCGCCAGGCAGCGCCGGATATGGGCCAAAAGGCCCGGGTCTTCAAAAAGCTTGAGATCCAGGGCCTCGGCCGCCGCGGCCACCGTCAGATCATCGTCCGTGGGCCCCAGGCCGCCGGTGACGATGACGAACCGGGACCGGGCCGCAGCCTGGCGCAACGCCTGGGCCAACTGCGGTCCGCTGTCCCCCAGCAAGGTGATGCTGGCCACCGGGAGACACGCCTGGTGGAGACGCCTTGCGGCGTAAATGCCGTTGACGTCCGGCACCTTGCCCGAGATGATCTCAGTTCCTGTGACAATGATTTCGCCCTGCATCTCCTTGATTTCCACCGCCTACACCATCCCGCGCCGCCGGGCCGCAAGGTAGGGAGAGACCAGGGTCATGATCAGGACCGCCAGCCACAGATTGCCGCTGGTGAGGTCGTACGCGGCGAGCAACGTTTCACAGGAATGGCCGCCCACATAATGGCCGAAGCTGAATTCAAAGATTACGGTGAGGCACGCCCACAACATGCCCACCAGCCAATAGTACGGGGCGGCCAACCGGCCCAGCCAGGGGATCAGCACGACAGTCACGGCAAAAATGAGTACGGCAAGCAAAATCCCACTTAGCAGCAGCGCCAGACGGGGGCCGAAGACTGATACCAGCAGCGTTTCCCGGATAATGCCGTTGAGGATCGCCAAAATTACCAAAATCACCCAGAGAGCCCCCGCCTTGATGAATACCGTTGTCATGGCCGTACGGCAGCTTTTGCCCTCCTGGGCTGAAAGCTGGGAAAAAGCCTTCTGCCAAGCTCATCCTTAACACGTTAGAATTACAATACTTTAAACCGATTGTCAACTATTCCCTCCCGGCGGCGGCAATTCCCTGACCCACGGTCTTGCCCCAGGTGCCACCTTGAACAAGGGATAGGGAGAGAGGTCACCAGGGGGAAGTAAGCGTCATAATTCCTCCTGTTGAATTAAAGGTTGGAGGTTTTTCCCAAGGGTGGAAAATTAGGGGAAATTTTCATATAATGGAAAAATGCAGCGCACAGGTTCCCCGCCGGACGAGCTTGAACCCCGCATCGTCCCCCGCCCCGAGCACACCCTGTCACGACGCGATATTTCGGTGGAGGCCCTCAAGGTGCTCTACCGCCTGCATTATGGCGGCTACAAGGCCTACCTGGTGGGCGGCAGCGTCCGGGACCTGCTCTTGGGCAAGCGGCCCAAGGATTTTGACATCGCCACCGACGCCCGGCCGGGCGAAATCCGCAAGCTTTTCCGCAACAGCCGCATCATCGGCAAGCGCTTCCGCCTGGTGCAGGTCTTCTTTCGCGGCGCCAAAATTGTGGAGGTCTCAACCTTCCGCTGCCGCTCCGAATTTGACGACAGCCCCGAGGAGACCCTGGCCCGGAACAACACCTTCGGCACCCCGGTGGAGGACGCCCACCGCCGGGATCTGACCATCAACGGCCTCTTTTACGATATCGGCGACTTCTCCCTGGTGGATTATGTGGGGGGGCTCAAAGATTTGGAGGCCAGAGTGATCCGGGTCATCGGCGACCCGGCGGTGCGTTTCCACCGCGACCCGGTGCGCATGCTGCGGGTGCTGCGCCATGCGGCCCGCCTGGGCTTTGACATCGATCCGCCCGCCTGGGAGGAAATCCGGGCCAAACGGGACCTGATCCGGGTCTGTCCGCCGGCGCGGCTGCGGGATGAACTGCTCAAGGACCTAAAAAGCGGCGCGGCCCGGCCCTTCCTGGACCTGATGCTCAAAAGCGGGCTGTTTTACGCCATCCTGAAGAACTGGCAAAAGCGTCTGGGGCGCGCCGGGGCCCAGCATCTCCTGAATCTGGCGGCGCGCCTGGATTTTCTGGTGCAGGCCGAATGCCCTCTGGATGAGGGCCTGCTGTGGGCCGCATTCCTCACCCCCTACCTGGAGCGGGATACCCTGCCGGAGACCCTGCCGGGCCTGCGGGAGGCCATGCCCGGGAAAGTCCGGGAGGCCCTGGGGGCCATCGAATTTCCCCGGCAGCGGCAGGAAGAAGTGTCCCTGGTGCTGGCCCTGGCCCGGGCGGCAGCGCCTTATTTACTCAAGGGGCAGCAACCGCCGGCGCGGTTGACCCGGCTGGCGTTTTACGGGGATGCCTGGCGTCTGCATCAATTCCTGACGGCTCCTGAGGCCGAACTGCCGGAACTCCTGCATCAGGAGGAAGGTCCCGTCGCGGCCTCGCCGGTGCGGCGGCGGCGTCATCGGCGGCGGCGCCCCCGGGGGACGGGGCCGGCCACCCCCAAGAGCTGATCCTGACGCCACAGGCTGGCGCGACCCGCGGCCTAACACTCCTCAATGCGCTGCAAACGCCAGATTTTTTCCTCGGACAGCCGGGCGAAACACCAGTCTTCGCTCAAGGACGCCGGGGCGGTGAAACTGCCGGACAAAATCTGCTGGTTCAACCGGTGCAGCACGTAATCCAGCACCTGGCCCTTTAGTCGCAGGGTGATGAACTGGCGGTCTCCATCCCGCCCCGCCTCCACCACCTCCAGACTTTTGAGCTGTAAATCTTCCAGACGGCTGATCTCCTCCCGAAGCAGCAGCACCTTCAAGCCCAGGCGCAGAAAATCCAGGGTCTGGGAGTCAACCTGACCGTTCAAAGCATCAAGCTCCTGGCGGTTCCAGGCATTGTGGAGGGTGGCGATGAACCGTCGGGCGTAGTCGCCGAAGCCTGCCAGATCAAAATCTGGCGTGATCCGCCGGATTTCCTCCAAGCCGGACTCGGCCCGGGGATGGACTTTCAGGGGTGGCGAACCGGGCTCCACCGGGCGGGGGGAAAGTCTGCGCCTGGCAATCTGGACCCCTTCCCCGGGTCTGATGCGCTGGGCGACCCGGGCCCCCGCATAGCCCAACAGAAAGAGCACCGCCAGGTCCAGCAGGCCCAGGGCCCAGCCCGCCTCGGCCCAGGAAAGGTTGGCGGGATAGCCGAAGCAATGCGCCCAGATACGGGTGGCCAGAAAGCCTCCGGCCAAAAAGCCCACCACCCGGTCCATGCCCGCCAGGGTGGCTGGAGCCGGGGATTGGACGCTGCTGTTATGGGGCGAGGAGAGTTGCGAACTGCGGTTGCGGGGCGGGGCAGGCCGGCCGGGAGATAGTGAATGGCCGGCCCAGGCCAGGGTGTGCCAGGAAGCGCCAGCAATGGCGGGGGGGCGGGTGAGTGGCGGTGTGACCGGAGAAAGGGTGCATGCCCCCACCACGCCTGCAATCAGGAAGACCCGCAGCAGGATCGCCCGGGGGATGCACATCGGCCGATAACACTCCACACGAAGGGAATCAACCCGGCGCGGCCAGCCTCGCCCGGGTTCACCCTACTTATCGGCTTTTATGTGCACGCGCTTAAACCGTCTTTTTCCCACTTGCAGCAAAAAAGTGCGTCCTGCGGACAGTTCCAGGTTGACGTCGGTGATTTTGGCGCCGTCCAAGTGCACCCCGCCCTGGGAAATGAGGCGCCGGGCCTCGGAGGTGGTACCCGCCAAACCGGCCGCCACCAACAGCCGCGGCGCGCCCAGGGCGGATTTTTCCGGCTCGGCAGCCAAGGTGATTTCCTCGATGTCGTTGGGCAGGCCGCCCTCCCTAAAAATCTGGGCGAACTCCCGGGCGGCATGAAGCGCCGTGGCCCGGTCGTAGTAGCGGGCCACCAGTTCCACGGCCAACTCTTCCTTGGCGTCCCGGGGATGCTTGGCTCCGGCCTCCAAATCCCGGGACAGCCTGGCCAGGGCGTCCGGGGCGATGTCGCTCAAAAGTTCGTAGTAGCGCAGCATGAGGGCGTCGGGAATGGACATGATTTTCCCGAACATGGTCTGGGGCGGCTCATCGATGCCCACGTAGTTGCCCAGGGATTTGCTCATCTTCTGGACGCCGTCCAGGCCTTCCAAGAGCGGCAACGTGATGACCACCTGGGGGGCCTGGCCGTACTCCCGCTGGATGTCCCGGCCAACCAGGAGGTTGAACTTCTGGTCCGTGCCGCCCAACTCCACGTCGGCCTGCAAAGCCACCGAATCGTATGCCTGGATGAGGGGATAGAGAAATTCGTGGATGCTGATGGGGGTTTGCGAGTGATAGCGCTTGTGGAAATCATCCCGCTCCAGCATCCGGGCCACGGTGTGCCGGGCCGCCAGGCGGATGAGGTCTTGCGCGCCCATCACCTTCATCCAGCGGCTGTTGAAGTCCACGATGGTCTTTTCCGGGTCCAGCACCTTGAAAATCTGGCGCTCGTAGGTGGCGGCGTTGGCCTTCACTTCCTCTTCGGTCAAAGGCGGACGGGTTTCGCTTTTGCCCGACGGGTCGCCGATGAGGCCGGTAAAATCGCCGATGAGAAAAATGACCTGGTGCCCCAAATCCTGGAAGGTCTTGAGCTTATGGATGAGCACCGTATGCCCCAGGTGCAAATCCGGCGCAGTGGGGTCGAACCCGGCCTTGACCCGCAGGGGGGTATTTGTGGCCAGAGATTTGGCCAGTTTGTCTTTGAGTTCTTCTTCCCGGATGATTTCTTGACAGCCCTTCTTGATGTGGGCCAGTTGTTCGTCAACAGGTTTAAATTCCTTTCGCATATTACCTTCCATATTTATCTTTGAATTCCAATAACCTTGGAGGAAAAATCGCATAAAATTTTATCATTGATTTTATCATTTCCTTTTGTAATTCCTCCCAAGTCTCTGGGAAAATTAATTCACCATACGCATATTTTTTTCTAATTGAAAACCTTTTAGGGTTTACCTTACCAGTTCTTTGATTTATATTGCCATCCCAACTCAATGGTCCTCCAAATTCTCTCTCTATTGTGTCTTTTTGACTTAATAAATACTCATAAAAAACTTTATTAAGGTTAATATCCTTGTTTTCAATTATTAACTCTACAACCGCACCAGGTCCAGTTTTCTTCCAATATTTTAATAAAACTCCCATTCCTATTGATTTAACAAGAGAAGCATCATACCCTCCTTCTGATGATATATTGTCAAAAAAGTAGAAATTAAACATCACTCTACTTATCTCCTTAAGTTTTTCAAAAAACATTACTCTATTTTCCTGAACTTTGGTCCTGTTGCCTTCCAAACTAACCTCCAGTCAGGTGCCCAAGCGCAGCTTGGGCGGCAATGGCGTTCCCAAGCAGGAGCTTGGGAACGAGTTTTCATAAGATTTGGTGGCACAGGCTTTCCAGCCTGTGCCGACACCCGAGGGCGGGTGTCCCACATCCTCTTCCCAAGAACTTTTCAAGGTAACATTTGGCAGGTAGTTGTTATTAGCTGCCCCAATCAACTCACCACGTGAATTTTCCCGACTCCGGCGGAACCGATTCGACCGATGGCCGCAGCTGAGGTAAGGCCGGAATCATGCAGACGTTCTAAATACAAATCGGTCTGGGCCTGGGGCAAAGCCACGAGCAACCCCCCCGAGGTCTGGGCGTCGCTGAGCAAATCCGCCAGGTTCTGGGGCACGGCTGCATCAACCTCAAGGTGCTTGTCGCAAAAGCGCCGGTTGGCGTGGCTGCCTGCGGGAATCAGGCCCGAATCCGCATATTCCAGGGCCCAGGGCAGGACCGGCACTTTTGAGGCCAAGATGGTGAACTCCACTTTGCCGGCCTGGGCCATTTCGAGCGCGTGGCCCAGCAGGCCGAAGCCGGTGATGTCCGTGGCGGCGTGGACTTCCAGGCCCGCCAATGCTTCGGCCGCGGCCCGGTTCAACTCAGACATGACCCGGATCATGGCCGCTTCGGCTTCCGGCGAGGCCAAGCGGGCCTTGAGCGCGGTGGCGATGACGCCGGTGCCCAGGGGTTTGGTGAGGACCAGCACGTCGCCGGGCTTGGCTCCCCCCTTGGTCCAGACGCGCTCCGGGTGGACCACGCCGGTCACGGATAGGCCGTAGAGGAACTCCGGCCCTTCCACGCTGTGGCCGCCCACCAGCACCGCGCCCGCCTCATGCACCTTGTCCAGGCCGCCCCGGAGCACATTCTTAAGGACCTCCGGCGGCGTGCTGGCCAGGGGGAAGCAGGCGATGTTCATGGCGGTGAGCGGCCTGCCCCCCATGGCGTACACGTCGGACAGGGCGTTGGCCGCGGCTATCTGCCCGAACTGGTAGGGATCATTGACGACGGGCGTGAAAAAATCCACCGTCTGGATCAGGGCTAGCTCGGGGCTCAGACGAAATACGCCGGCGTCATCCGCGACCTCCAGGCCCACCAGGAGGTCGGGATGACTTTTGTATGGCAAGCCCTTCAAGACCTCCTCCAGGACCCCTGGAGGAATCTTGGAGGCTCAACCCGCAGCCCGCACCCGCTCCACCAACGGCGTCTGGTCAGTCATGAGAGGCTCCTGTGAGGTTATTGTGGGGGGAAGCCGGGGGAGCGGGCTCCCCCGCCTCCCCCCACACCCCCCTCCCAACCCCCTTTACTGGGGGCGGGGAAGGCGTGGCCTGCGGCCCGACTTCCCTGGCCTTAAAAAGCGCTAAGGGGTTGGGGGAGGGAGTTTGAGGGAGGGGGAAGGGGGCTCTCCCCCCTTGCCCCCTCTCTTAAAAATACTCAATCAAATCCCAGCCAGCGGACTTCCCGTTCTTTCCTGGGGGGCACGGGCGGTTCTTTGGCCGAGTAGCCGATGGGGGTGATGGCCAGCAGGTGCTGGTCCGGTTTGCCCAGGTAGTCCAGGAGTTCAGTGGCTACGAATCTGGGGCCGGTCATCCAGCAGGTGCCCAGGCCTTCGGCGTGGGCCGCAAGGAGGAGATTCTGCATGAGGGCTGCGCCGGACTGGATGTTGGACTCCATCATGGCCGGTTCGGTGGTCTTATGGAGAGTGACGGCAATGACCACCGGGGCGCCGCCCAGGTCCTTGAAGAATTTCATCAACATTTCCTGGCCTTTTTCCGGCACGTTGGCGGCCTTGAGAATGGGAATCATGCTGGCGATGCAGTGGGCCGCGCGTTCGACGAACTCATCCCGGAAGCGTCCGGCCAGCACGGTGATTTCCCAGGGCTGGGCATTGGTGCCCGACGGCGCCCACATGGCGGCGTTGATCACCTTTTCCAGGACCTCTTTGGAAGGCAGGTCGGGCTTGTAAAAGCGGTGGCTGCGTCGGTTCAGAATAGCTTCGTACAGGTCCATAATCCCTCCTCCAGGGCATGCTGCACATGAGCATGGAGTGTCAAAATCGGCATGGGGTCGCTCCCCCATAAATTCAATTGCACCGCTTCCGCCAAGAATAGGGAAAACCTATCAAAAAATCACGAAAATTCAAGGCTAATACCTGACGCCCGTCGTTCCATAAATTGGTGGCCTAACGCCGTAAATCTGTGATAGAAATTAATGTTACGATAATCTTTCGAGGAGACCGGCCCAATCATGGCAGTCCGTTACGATCCCCGCCGGGTGGAAGCCAGGTGGCAGAAAATCTGGGAGGACACCCGCCTCTTTGAGGTGGAGGCCGACCCGGCGCGGCCCAAATATTACGTGCTGGAGATGTTTCCCTATCCGTCCGGCCGCATCCACATGGGGCACGTGCGCAATTATTCCATCGGCGACGTGGTGGCCCGCTACCAGGTCATGCGGGGCTATAACGTGCTTCACCCCATGGGCTGGGACGCCTTCGGCCTGCCCGCGGAGAATGCCGCTTTTGCCCGGCGGCTGCACCCCGCGGCTTGGACCTATGACAATATCGCCACCATGCGGGCCCAGCTCAAGGCCCTGGGGTACAGCTACGACTGGCGGCGGGAGCTGGCCACCTGCGACCCTGAATACTACCGCTGGGAGCAACTGGTTTTCATCGAGATGTTCAAGCGGGGCCTGGCCTTCAAAAAGATGGCCCCGGTGAACTGGTGCCCCGCGTGCCACACGGTGCTGGCCAACGAGCAGGTGGAAGGCGGGGCCTGCTGGCGCTGCGACAGCGAGGTGGTGCTCAAGGAACTGGAGCAGTGGTTCTTTAAGATCACTGCTTATGCGGACGAACTTCTGGCCGACCTGGACGGCCTCACCCACTGGCCCGAGCGCGTCCTCACCATGCAGCGCAACTGGATCGGCCGCTCCAACGGCGCGGAGATCCGTTTCCCCCTAGCCGGCGGGAGTGAGCCCATCACGGTATTCACCACCCGGGCCGACACGCTGTGGGGCGCCACCTTCATGAGCCTGGCGCCGGAGCACCCCCGGGCCCTGGAACTGGCCTCAGGCACGCCCCAGGAGGAACAGGTGCGCCGCTTCGTGGAGCACTGGCGTGCCCAAAACCGCACCCGGGGCGCCCTGGAGGAGATCACCAAGGAAGGGGTCTTCACCGGCAGGCACTGCATTAATCCGGTGACGGGCTGGGAGATGCCCATTTACGTGGCCAACTTCGTGCTCATGGAGTACGGCACCGGCGCAGTGATGGCGGTGCCGGCCCACGACCAGCGGGACTTTGAGTTCGCGGAAAAATACAGCCTGCCCATCAAGGTGGTGGTGCAGCCGCCGGACGCGGAGATTGCCGCCGATAGCCTCTCCGCGGCCTTCGAAGAGGACGGCGTGCTGGTCAATTCCGGGGATTTTTCCGGCCTGGCCAGCGCCCCGGCCCGGGAGGGCATCGCCGCGTATCTGGCCGGTAAAGCCCTGGGCGGCCCGGCGGTGCAATATCGCCTCAGGGACTGGCTCATTTCCCGGCAGCGGTACTGGGGCGCGCCCATCCCCATCATTTATTGCGACAAGTGCGGCATGTCGCCGGCGCCGGCTGAAAGCCTGCCCGTGGTCCTGCCCCTGGACGTGGAGATCGACGCCATCGGCGCCTCGCCCCTGGCGAAGCTGGAGTCTTTCGTTCAGGTCTCCTGCCCGGCCTGCGGCGGCCCCGGCAGGCGGGAAGTGGACACCATGGACACCTTCGTGGAGTCGTCCTGGTATTTCCTGCGCTATGCCTGCCCGGACTACCGGGAGGGTGTGCTGGACTCCCCCAAGGTGAACTACTGGGCTCCCGTGGACCAGTACATCGGCGGCATCGAGCACGCGGTGCTGCACCTGCTCTACGCCCGGTTTTTCACCAAGGTGCTGCGGGACCTGGGCCTGGTGCAGATCGATGAGCCCTTCACCCGGCTGCTCACCCAGGGCATGGTGCTCAAAGAAGGCGCCAA
This sequence comes from uncultured Desulfobacterales bacterium, assembly GCA_964522695.1. Taxonomy (GTDB): domain Bacteria; phylum Desulfobacterota; class Desulfobaccia; order Desulfobaccales; family 0-14-0-80-60-11; genus VGSQ01. The sequence goes on along the minus strand of CAZFWX010000072.1, from coordinate 5,487 downwards.
AATGGCCAAATCCAAGGGGAACGTGGTGGACCCGGACGATATGATCGCCGAGTTCGGGGCCGACACCACGCGCCTCTTCCTGCTTTTTGCGGCGCCGCCGGAGCGGGACCTGGACTGGAGCGACCAAGGGGTCATGGGGGCGCACCGCTTCCTGCACCGGGTCTGGTCCCTGGCTCAGAGCCTGCTGCCAGACGTGCAGGGCGTGGCCGCGTACGCCGGGCCAGGATCTGAGTTTTCCCCTGAACTCCGGGAGTTCCGCCAGAAGGTGCACCAGACCATCAAGAAGGTGACCGGCGACATCGAGGCCCGCTTTCATTTCAACACCGCCATCGCCGCGGTGATGGAACTGGTGAACGCCTTTTATGCGTCGCTGGAGACGCTGCCCCAGGAGGATCTCACCTGCCGGGTGTGGCGGGAAGGCCTGGAGACGGTGCTGAAGCTCCTGCATCCCATGGTGCCCCATCTCACCGAGGAACTGTGGGAGGCCCTGGGGCATAAGAATTCCCTGCAACAGACCCCCTGGCCCGAGCCCGACCCCGCGGCCCTGGTGGAAAGCGCGTTTACCGTGGTCCTCCAGGTCAACGGCAAACTGCGGGGCGAGATGCAGGTTCCCGCGGCGGCCACGGATGCCCAGATCATGGAGATGGCCACCGGCCACCCGGCGGTGCAGAAATGGCTGGCGGGGAAAACCCCCAAGCGGGTGGTGGTGGCCAAAAGGAAGCTGGTTAACATCGTCGTTTAATTCAGCCTGCGGGGTGAGGATGGTGCGGAAGATAGTTTGGTATAGTCTGCTCATGCTGCTGGTGCTCACCGGCTGCGGCTACCGCCCCGTGGGGAAGGAGGCTCCGCCCCAGGAGAACCGGCCCACCATCGCCATCCCGCCCTTCGGCAACCGCACCACGGAGATCGGCCTGGAAACCCTGATGGCCAACGCCTTCATCAACACCTTCGCCCAGAGCAATCAATGGCGGGTGGTGACCCGGCCCGAGGATGCCGACCTGGTGCTGGAGGGCAAAGTCTCGGCCATTGAAAACACCTCGGTGGCCTACTTTGACATTACCCGCTCCCTGGTGCGCCGGGTCACCATCCGGGTGGACTTCCAGCTCACCCGCAAGTCCAGCGGCAAGGTCATCTGGAAGGATTCCCAGGTGTTCCAGGAGGACTACACCGTGGACCGCAACTACCAGGTGGGCGAGGCCACCAAGGCCATGGGCATCCGCCGGGGCGCGGCCACATTGGCCAAGCGCATCATGGACAAGGTGATGATGGTGATCTAGGCTGCACCGGGGGGGACACCTGTGCCACCAGCTGTTCTTCCAGCGTTTAGTCTCTTCTGCTAATCACTGATTGAAAATTTTTGTGTAGGACACCCGCCCTCGGGTGTCCAGCAGCCAACCCATGAGCCGTTCTTGTCGCTTTCTAAGACCATGACCCATCCCCTTCTTTCCCGCCATCTGCAACGCCGCAGCCTCAAGCCCTTGTACCTCTTTTTCGGGGCCGAGGAATTCCTGATGGACCGGGCCTGCCGGCGGCTGGAGCAGGCCCTCGCGGAGCAGGCCGGGGAGGCCCCCCATCGGGTGGTGCACAGCGCGGCGGAAGTGGACCTGGCGGAGTTTCTGGCCGAAGCCCGGCTGGCCCCCCTGTTCGGAGCCGGGCAACTGCTCATCCTCAAAAGGGTGGAGACCTATGGCGACAAGGCCTTAAAGGCCGTGGCCGATTATCTGAAACACCCTTCGCCCCGGTCCCTGGTGGTCCTCACCGCGCCCACGCTCAAGGCCCGGGACGTGGAAAAGCACGCCATTTGGGGGCCGCTGCTGAAGAGCGAGGCAGCCCTGGCTTTTGGGCGCCTGCGGGAAGGGGACCTGCTCCAATGGCTCATCGGCGAGGCCCGGGCCCAGGGGAAGGAATTGACGCCGGGGGCAGCCCAAAGGCTGGTGGAAGTGGTGGGGGAGAACCTGGGAGATCTGAACCAGGAACTGAACAAACTGGTCCTATTCGCGGGCGAGGAGCGCACCCTGAACCGGGCTCTGGTGTCGCAACTGGCCACCCACAGCCGCACCTACACCATTTTCGCCCTGGTGGAGGCCCTGGGGGAACGGAGCGGCCAGCGGCGCCTGGAGGCCCTGGCCCAACTTTTGGACCTGGGCGAGCCCCCGCCCAAGATTATCAACATGCTGGCCCGGCAGATCCGTTTGCTTATCCGGGTGCGGGAGGCGCCAGCCGGCGCTGCCCCCGCAGACCTGGCCAAAACTCTGAATATGGCGCCAGGACTGCTGCGAAAGTTGGAACGGCAGGCGAAGGCTTTCTCCCTCAAGGCCCTTGCCAGGCACCTGGACCGCCTGCACCGGGCCGATGTGATGCTTAAGACCAGCGCCGGCAGCCCGCGCCTGTGGCTGGAGCATCTGGTGCTGGAGATGGGGCCGGGGTGTGGGGGGTGAAAGATAGCATTTCTGGGGGTGGAGGGTAAGGGGCTCGCCCCTTACCCCCTCCCCCAATCCCATAACGCTTTTTTCGGTTCGGGGAAGTCGGAGCCTATGCTACGCCTTCCCCGAACCTCGTAAAGGGGGTTGGGAGGGGGGCGTGGGGGGAGGGTGGGGGAGTTGTGCTCCCCCGGCCCTCCCCCCACAAAATTAAACCGACTTCAAGGCGTTAACCTGGCGGGTGAGGCGGGAAATTTTCCGGGCGGCGGTGCGCCAGTGGATGGTGCCCTTGCCGCTGGCCTTGGCGATGACGGGAACGGCTTTCGAAAGGGCGCTTGCCGCGCCTTCCAGGTTTTGCTGACCCACGGCTTGACGCACGTCTCTCACCAGGCGTTTGACCCGGGTTTTGCGGCTCTGGTTGCGGACCCGGCGCTTTTCGCTCTGGCGGGCCCGCTTCATGGCAGAAGGATGTCTGGCCAACTTTGTTTCCTCCCTTAATGTAACAGCTAAATTTCCCCTACCAGAGGCGATTTGTCAAGGGGATTCTGCCAATAAAACTGAAAAAACAAACGATAGCAAAGGGATACGCCGGCGTGTCGCCCAACTCCCGCCGGAGCCAGCCTGTCACTCCGGGTCGGCCATCGCCGTCTGCTGGAAAAAGGCCAGAAAGTACCCCACCCCCGAGGTCACGGTGATGGCCAGGGCCAGCCACAACAGAATCATCCCCAGCCAGTGGAAATCCACCCCAAAGTACGGATAATGCAGAATCAGGCCCGTGAGGGCCAGGATTTGCACAAAGGTCTTGGCCTTGCCCCAGCGGTCCGGGGCCAGGATAACCCCTTCGGCCGCGGCCAGGGCTCTCAAGCCCGTGACGGACATTTCCCTGCCGATGATGACGAAGGCCATCCAGGCCGGCGCCCGGTCCAGGGGAATGAGCATGATGAGGGCCGCGGACACCAGCAGCTTGTCGGCCAGGGGATCCATAAATTTGCCGAAGCGGCTCACCAATTTCTGGCGCCGGGCCAGAAAGCCGTCCAGGAAATCGGTGGCCCCGGCCAGGGAAAAAAACAATGCGGCCAGGAAACTGGCCAGGGGCCCCGGAAAAAAGAGGAGCACCACCACCAGGGGGATGGCCAGGATGCGCACTCCCGTGAGGATATTGGGGAGGTGCCAGTCCGGCAGGTGGTGCTTGGCCAGTTGCATCTCAGTGGCTGCCCTTCCAGTCGGCCAAAAATTTCTGCAGGCCCAGGTCAGTGAGGGGATGGTGCGTCAGCTGCATCAGCACCTTGTAGGGCACGGTGACGATGTCCGCGCCGGTGAGGGCCGCTTCCAGAACATGGAGGGGATGGCGCACCGAAGCCACGATGATTTCGGCTTCATAGCCGTAATTGTTGAAAATGGTGAGGGTCTGGTCCACCAGCTCCATGCCCCGCTGGTTGATGTCGTCCAGGCGGCCGATAAAGGGGCTGACATAGGCGGCCCCGGCCTTGGCGGCCAGCAGACACTGCACCGGCTGGAAGATCAGGGTGACGTTGACCCGGATGCCGTCCTCGGCCAGGATGCGGGTGGCCCTGAGGCCGTCAACGGTCATGGGGATCTTCACCACCACGTGTTCATGGATGGAGGCCAACTGCCGCGCCTCGTTCACCATGCCGTCGGCATCGGTGGCGATGACCTCGGCGCTCACCGGGGCCTGCACCAGATCACAGATGGCCCGGATGTGCGCCCGGAAATCCACCTGGTCCCGCACTCCTTCCTTGGCGCAAAGGCTGGGGTTGGTGGTCACGCCGTCCACCAGTCCCAGGCCGTGGGCGCTGCGAATTTCCTCCAGATTGGCCGTGTCGATGAAAAATTTCATGCTGTTCCCTCATCCTCCCGTGCCCCGGGGGCCGGCCCGGCGGAAACGCTTCAGGCAGCCTTCGGAGCAGAAAAAGTAGTCCTTGCCGTCGTGCGAAGCCTTCAGGGCATCGCGGCGGGGCACAAAAGTGCCGCAAATGGGGTCCTGCACCAGGGTGTCCGGTTCCTCCACCCGGGGCGGCGGGGTCTGGCCCTTCAGGGTCAGGGCGGCCTTGATCCTCTGATAAACCCTGTAAGCCAGAAACCCGATGAAGATGCCCAATAACAGGCGCCAGAGCACGGTGTCCCCTTATCAAATCCCCCATCCCCCCCTTAACAAAGGGGGGAATTTACGACCAGGCCTGTCGCCAGGCCCGAGAGCCACGGCAGTGCAAGTCCCCTTTTGACAAAGGAGGATTCAGGGGGATTTATGGTTATGTCCCAGATATAGTTTACAATTATCTGGTGCACAAACTCCCCCTTCCCTGGTGGAAGGGGGTTGGGGGGAGGGGAATATATTGTCGCTACTCCTCAAAAATTCACCCCACCCCAGCCCTCCCCCATCAAGGGGGAGGGCGGATAGACCCTAATTTTTAAAGAAAGTTATTCCTGGGACGGCATACCAGGGTTAACTTTCATCTTTCTTCCAAGATTTGCACTGCCGCCACTTCTTCGGGGTTCAGGGCCTCCAGGAGTTCCCGGGCTGTTTTGTGCAGCACCGGATGCCAGGCGTTCGGGGCAATCTCCGCCAGGGGCGCCAGCACGAAGGCCCGGCGGTGCATCTCCGGGTGCGGCAGGGTTAAATCTGCGCCTGCCATGATCTCGCCGTTATACAAAAGGAGATCCAGGTCGATGAGCCGGGGCCCCCAGCGTTCCCGGCGCTCCCGCCCCAGGGCCTGCTCAATGCTGTGCAGGAGCCGCAACAGTTCCTCGGCAGTGAGGCGGGTGCGCACCTGGGCCACCGCGTTCACATACCAGGGCTGGCCCGGCGGTCCCAGCGGCGGCGTCAGAAAGAGGGACGAAACCCGCCGCACCTCCACTTCCTCGGCCTCTCCGAGCAACCGGAGGCTTAACTCCACCTGCCGCCGTGGCTCACCCAGATTGGCTCCCACGCCGATGTAGGCGATGATCGGCTTCACCGCCGTCATGTCAGGTTCGCCGAGAGGCATTGGTGTGTGTTTGTGGGGGGGGGGGGGGGGGGGGGGGGGGGGGGGGGGGGGGGGGGGGGGGG
>CAZFWX010000071.1:0-17515 GCA_964522695.1 uncultured Desulfobacterales bacterium | reverse complement strand
TCAGCGCCATCGCCCTGTTTGTGGGGATGTTCCTCATCTACCAGTCCGTCACCCTGTCGGTGGTGCGCCGCCGCCGGGAGATCGGGCTTTTGCGCACCCTGGGCCTGCTGCCCCGCCAGGTGCTGGTGCTGTTTCTGGGGGAAGGAGCGGTGAGCGGCATGGTGGGGGGCGCCCTGGGGCTGATCCTGGGAGTGGCCCTGGCCCGGGCCGCCCTGGCGGTGATGGGCCACACCCTGACGGCGCTGTACACGCCGGTGGAGACCCGGGAGCTGATGGTGCCGGCCAGCGCGCTCCTCAAGGCCTGGCTGCTGGCGCTGGGGGCCACTTTGACCGCGGCCTGGCTGCCGTCTCTCGAGGCCTCCCGGACCCGGGTGCGGGCCGTCTGGTACCGGGAAGATCTGGAGGAGCGCCTGGAAAGCCGCACCGGCCTTTTGGCATTGGCCGCGCTGGGGACGCTGGGCCTGGCGGGTCTTTTGGCCCTGGCCCCGGCCACCGGAGGGCTTCCCCTGCCCGGCTTTGCCGCGGCCTTCCTCATCCTGTTGGCCGCGGCCTTTTTCACCCCCTGGAGCGCCCGGCGGCTGGGGGTGCTGTGCCTCCGCCCTTTCCGCCGGCTGCTGGGCGCGGCGGGGGATCTGGGCTGCCGCTACCTGGCCGGTTCCTTAAGCCGCAGCGCGGTGAGCATCGCCGCCCTGGCTGCGGCTTTGGGCATGCTCATCGCCGTGGCGGTGATGATCGGCTCCTTCCGCCAGACCGTGCAGACCTGGGTGACCCGCTCCATCAGCGGGGACATTTTTTTCGGGCCCGCGGTCTTTTCCACTGCGGCCTACGACCATTACCTGCCACCGGAAATTTTGCCGCAACTGCAGGCCGACCCAGAAGTGGCCGACATCTATCTCTACCGCTGCGTGCGCCTGCCGTTTAGGGACCGATTCATTCTGGTCATCGGCGGCAGTTTTGAGGTCCTGGCCCGCCACGGCGGACTTTGGTTCAGGAAGGGCGACACCCGGGAGATCATGGCCCGGGTGGGCGCAGCCGGAAAGGCGCCCCCCGCTTCATCCGAGGGTTCTCAGGGGGTGGTGACCATCTCTGAACCCCTGGCCGAAACCTTCGGCTACCGGGAAGGGGACACCATCACCTTGCCCACCCCGGCCGGTCCCAAACCGCTGACCGTGGCGGGCGTCTTTTACGACTACCGCACCGACGGCCCCAGCGTCTGGATGGATATCCGCCAGTTCCGGCGCTTCTGGCAGGACGAACACTTAAACGCAGTGCGCCTCTACCTCAAGGACCGCGCCCGCCTGCCCGCGTTCCAGGCCAAACTCCAGGAAACCTTCGGCCGCCGCTACCGCCTGCTGACGCTGTCACACGACGAATTGCGGGCCGGCATTCTGAGCATCTTTGACCAGACCTTCGCGCTCACCTACGCCCTGGAAGGGGTGGCCGTGGTGGTGGCCTTGTTCGGCATCATCACCACTTTTTTGGTGCTCATTATGGACCGGGAGCGGGAACTGGCCCTGCTCCAGGCCCTGGGGGCCTCCCGGCGGCAAATCGTGGGCATGGTCCTGGTGGAATCGGGCCTGGCCAGTTTCTTAAGCTTTCTTCTGGGCGCCCTGGCCGGATCCTTGCTGGCGCTGCTGCTCATCTTCATCATCAACAAGCAGGCCTTCGGCTGGACCATCATCTTTCACTGGCTCCCTGCCATTTACCTGCAAACCCTGGCTTTGGTCATGGCCCTGGGACTGGGGGCCGGAGCGTATCCGGCCCTCCGGGCCCGTCAGGCGCACCTGGCAGCCATCCTGAAAGAAGAATAATCCGCGGCGGCAGGGAGAAGCGTAAAGGGGCCCGGTGACAGCGAAGGTCAGGAATGATAAAATCGTCTTATGCCGTTACCGGGGGCGTCCCGCCCGCGCTGCCCCGGCCAGACGATTATCCCCACGTCCCGGAAAGGTTCGCTCATGTCCCGTCTCTGGCGCTGGCTAAAACTTCTGGTATTCCTGGCTTTGGCGGTCCTGGCCCTTTACGCGGTTCTCGCCCTGGTCTTCATGGATTTCATGGTGGACTGGTGGTGGTTCCGCTCCCTGGGCTATGAAGCCTACTTCTGGCTGCGGCTGAGCTACCGCTACCTCCTCTTGGGCGGCTTCACCCTGCTCTTTTTTCTGGTCTTCTTCCTGAATTTCTGGGTTGCTTCCCGGTTTTTGGGGGCCGCGACCCCTGACCCTGGCCAGTCCCCGGAAAGCATCTCCCGCACCCGCCGGCTCATCACCCGCTTCCGCACCGGCTCCATGTGGGTCTACACACCCTTCTCCCTGCTCCTGGCCAGCCTCATCGCCTTCATCCTCTATCGGAAATGGGAGGAGACCCTGCTCTTTCTTTTCGCGCCCGAAGCCGGCCTGCAGGACCAGGTGTACGGCAAGGATATCAGCTATTTCCTTTTCAGACTGCCCATTTACCTGTCCCTTATGGACACCCTGGTGGCCACCCTGTTCTTTTTGTTCGTGGGGCTCTTGCTGCTCTACTGGCTGGAGCGGCGCCTGCTGGTCCGCCAGGACGAACGCCTGCCCCGGGGCGCCAAGCTGCATCTGAGTCTGGTGATTTTCCTGCTCGTGGCCATGGGCGTCTGGAACTTCTTTTTACAGCGTCACTCCCTGCTCTACGTCTCCACCCACTCGACCATCTTCCAGGGCCCCGGCTTCGTGGAAATGCGGGTGATTTTGCCCCTCATCTGGGCCTGCATTGTCCTTCTGGCCGCCACCGGCTTCTTCCTGATAGCCTACCTCAATACGCGCCGCCGCCTCAAACCCCTGCTCCTGTGCGTGCTGCTGCTGGCGCTGGCCCTGGCAGGCCGGTACTCTGATTACCTGCCGCAACTAGTGCAGCGTTATATTGTCCTGCCCAACGAAATTTCCCGGGAACGGCCCTTTATCGAGCACAATATCAACGCCACGCTGTCGGCCTGGGATCTCAACCAGGTGGAACGGCGTGAATACCTCATCAAGGAACCCACTGCCTGGGATTATGGCTCGGTGCGGGCCAAGATCAATCTGCGCAACATTCCCGTCTGGGACCGGGAAATCCTCCGGTCCGTTTATGAGCAATTACAGCAACTGCGCACTTATTACAAATTTTCCACGGTGACCGTGGACCGCTACACCGTGGGTGAGGTGTATCAGCAGGTCTACCTTGCCCCTCGAGAAATCAGCCTGACGGACCTGCCGGCGGGAGTGAAGAACTGGATCAACGAACGTCTGAAATACACGCACGGCTATGGAGTGGTGATGACTCCTGCGGCCCAGGGGGGCGAAGAGCCCATGACCTGGTTCATTCAGGACATCCCCGCCCGGTCCGAATTTGGCTTTAAACTGGCCCAACCCGCAGTGTACTTCGGTCTTTTGGATCACGGCTACGTCATCGCCCCGAACGAGAGCAGGGAAATTCACTACCCCACGGAAGAGGGCAACAACCTGACGGATTACACGGGCGCGGACGGCATTCCCATCAATTCGCTCTTCCGCAGGGTCTTTTTTTCCCTTTACCTGAAAGAAAGCAACATTCTTTTTACCGCCAAGACTATTCCCCAAAGCCGCATCCTCATCCGGCGGAACATTGTGCAGCGCATCAAGGCCCTCACACCCTTCTTCCGGCTGGACAGCGACCCCTATCTGGTAATCACCGACCAGGGCATGTTCTGGATCCAGGACGCCTACACCAGTTCCACCCGCTACCCGTACGCCCAGTTCACCGACCAGGGCGTCAACTACATGCGCAACTCCGTAAAAATCGTGGTGGACGCCTACAACGGCACGGTCCATTATTACCTGGCCGACCCTCGGGACCCCATCATCCAGGCCTACCGCCGCATGTATCCCGGTCTCATCAAGGGTCTGGAGGAGATGCCTGCGGGTCTCAAGGCGCACCTGCGCTATCCCAAGGACCTCTTCGACATCCAGGCCGGGATCTACGCCAAATACCACCAGACCAATCCGGATATTTTCTACAAGCAGGAGGACCTTTGGGAGTTTCCGATCATACAGCACCAGGGCAAGGAGACGCGCATCAAGCCCTATTACCTGACCCTGAATCTCATCACCCCCGATAAATTCGAATTCCTCATGGTCTGCCCCATGACGCCCCGGGCCCGCACCAACCTGCGTTCCATTCTGGTGGTGGGCAGCGACGGGGCCAATTACGGCAAATTTTTCGCCTTCAATTTTCCCAAGGGGGTCATGGCCTACGGCCCTTCCCAGGTGGATGCGTTCATTGACCAGGACACCCGCATCTCCGAACAGTTCACCCTTTGGGGCCAGCTGGGTTCTCAGGTGGAGCGGGGCCGCATGATCCTTTTGCCTGCCAAAGACAGCATTTTCTATATCCAGCCGGTGTATCTCAAGTCCGCCAGCGGCCTGCAGATCCCGCAGCTCAAGCGGCTGATCCTGAACCTCGGAGAAATTACGGTCATGGAGCCCTCCCTGGAGGAGGGCCTGGCCAGGTTGGAGGAGCGCTTCAAGGAGCTCTCGGAACGGGCCAAGCGGCGTCTGGAGCCCCCCCGGACAGAGCCGGAGTCTCCGGAGAAGAAGCCCGGGGAACCAGGCCCGCCTCCTGCCGTTCCCCCGGAAAAGCCCCAACCCTGAGCATCTTTTCAAACCGGCAAGGAGAACCAGCATGGATGAAGCCTATCTGCGAAAGTGGCATCGCACCATGGGCGCCCTTTTGGCCCTGTTCATTTTCGTGCAGGCCCTCTCCGGAGCCATGATGGCCCTGGAGTTCCTGCTGGGCCAGACCGGGTTGTTCGGGGTCCTGACCAAGCTCCACTTCGGCGGGGGCGCCCCGGGCCATATCTACCGCCTGCTTCTGGGACTGGGCCTGGCGGGCATGGCTGCCTCCGGCGCCCTGATTTTTCTCAAAATCCGGGCCCGCACCCGGAAATAGGAAAGGGGGGTGCGGCCAGGACGGCCGCCTTCCCGTCCCTTGCCCTTTTAAAGGAATTGCAACGTGCTTAACCGCACTTTTGTCCATTTGCCCGGCGTGGGGCTCCACACCGAGGCCCGTTTCTGGCGTCTGGGGCTGGCCACCTGGGAGGATTTTCTGGCCGCCCCCACGGTGGTGGGCGTGGGGGCCGAGCGACTGGCCTGGTTCAAGGCCCAGCTGGCCGAGTCGCGGGAACACCTGGGCCACCTGCGCTATTTCGCCTCCCGCCTGCCCGGCAGTGAACATTGGCGCCTCTTCCGCCAATTCAAGGGGCGAGCCGCCTACCTGGACATCGAAACCAGCGGCGCAACCTGGCCCCATCTGGAGGTCACCGTGGTGGGCCTGTATGACGGCGCCACCCTGCGCCAGTTTGTCAAAGGTCGCAACCTGGCCGATTTTCCCGAGGCCTTCGCCAACGTACAGGTGCTGGTCACCTTCAACGGCACCCAGTTCGACCTGCCCGTCCTCCTGGCCAGCTTCCCGGATTTGGCCGCCCCTCCGGTGCATCTGGACCTGCGCTTTCTCCTGGCCCGCCTGGGCTTTAAAGGGGGCCTGAAAAAAATCGAGCCCCGCTTCGGACTTAAAAGGCCGCCGGGAGTGGCCGGGTTGAACGGCTTTGATGCGGTGCTGTTGTGGGACCGTTACCAGCGGGGCGACCGCACCGCCCTGGACCGCTTGCTGGAATACAACAAAGAAGACGTGGTCAATCTGGAAACCCTCATGGATGAGGCCTTCCGGCGCCACCGGGAGCAGGTCCTCAGGAACTCCTTCTGAGACAGGGGCGGCACCGGGCGCTGCTGAGCCAGGTAGAGGAAAATCCGAAAAATCTTGTGGTGATTTCTCGACTTCATTTATGATGCCCTTGTGAATTCCCTGCAACCGGGGCTGCCATGCACTCATGCCGTCCACGGGGGCTGTTGGGGTCCTGCCTCGGCGAAACTGCCCTCTTCTCCCCCGTAATGAGAAGGACCAAGCTGCACTTACCCTTTCTCGTCACCCTTTTTCTGCCCGCACTCCTTTGCCTTGCCGCCATCCCGGCCCCTGCCCAGACTCCCGGCGCCCAGAAATGGATTTACCAGGCCGGGTCCCCCATCTCCGGCTCTCCCGCCCTGAAAAGTGACGGCGCGCTCATCGTGGGCGCCGCAGACGGCTCGGTCCATGCCCTGGATGCCGTCACCGGCGCCTGGCAATGGACCTTCACCGCGGACGGCCCGGTGGCCTCCTCCCCCGCCGTCGGCGTGGACGGCACGATCTACATAGGTTCAGACGGCGGCACCCTTCACGAAATTTTTGCCGGCGGCGGCTCCAAGTGGACCCACTCTGTAACACCTTTGGGGGCCATTTCGTCTTCGCCGGCCATCGCTGGCGATGAAACCCTGTACGTGGGGTCGCACAACGGCAAGCTCTATGCCTTCACCCCCGGCAGCGATCCCGAAAAGTGGGCCTACGCCGCCGGGGGGCCGGTCAAATCCTCGCCGGCCCTTAGCCCGGATGGCGCCGTCTATGTGGGCTCCGATGACGGCAAACTCCATGCCGTAAACCCCGACGGCACGCCCAAATGGAATTTCCCCACCGGCGGCCCCGTGACGTCATCTCCGGCCCTGGGTCCTGACGGCGTCATCTACGTGGGCTCAGATGACGGCAATCTCTATGCCGTCACCCCGGCCGGCGCCCAGAAGTGGGTCTTCTCCACAGGCGGCCCGGTCAAATCCTCCCCGGCTCTGGGTGGGGACGGCACGGTCTACGCCGGTTCGGGTGACGGCAAGCTCTATGCAATCAATCCCGACGGGTCCCTCAAATGGCATTTCTCCACCGGCGGGGCGGTGGACTCTTCCCCGGCCCTGGGGGCTGACGGCAGCATCTATGTGGGCTCCCAGGATGGCCAGGTTTACGCCGTCACCGCCGCGGGCAGCCAGAAGTGGGCCTTCAACGCCCAGGGCGCCGTCACGTCTTCTCCGGTCATCGGTCCGGACGGCACCGTGTTTGCGGCCACCGTGAGCGGAGATATCTTCGCCATCTATGGCGATGCCGGCGGCTTGGCCCCGGCGCCCTGGCCCATGTTTCGCCGGGACCCCGGTCATAGCGGCAACGGCCAGTACGCCTGGATTTTCCCCGCCGCAGGCGCGATTCAGTCCTCCCCCGCCTTGGGTGCGGACGGCACCGTGTATTGCGGCTCTGACGACGGCAGGCTCTATGCGGTCACCGGAAACGGCGCCAAGAAGTGGGATTTTATTACCGGCGGCTCCATCCAGTCATCTCCGGCTGTCGGCCTGGACGGCACCGTGTACGTGGGTTCCGACGACGGCAAACTCTATGCCCTCACCGCCCAAGGCGGGCGCAAATGGGACTACCCCACCGGCGGGGCCATCCGCTCCTCCCCGGCCCTGGGACCGGACGGCGCCGTGTACGTGGGCTCCAATGACGGCAAACTCTACGCCCTCACCGCCCAGGGCGGGTTAAAATGGGAATACGATATCGGCTCGCCGGTGGCCTCCTCCCCCGCCATCGGGCCGGACGGTTCCATCTACGTGGGCTCAGGGGACGGCATCCTCTTTGCCTTCACCCCCGGCGGCGCCAAAAAATGGGAATTCGGCAACAGCGGCTTCGTTTACTCCTGCCCGGCCATCGGCCCGGACGGCACCATTTATGTGGGCTCCTTGGCAGACGGGAAGCTGTATGCCGTCACCCCGGCGGGCAGCAAAAAGTGGGAGTTCCCCACGGACGCGGCCATCCGGTCATCCCCGGCCCTAGGGAAAGACGGCACCATTTACCTGGGCTCCCTGGACGGCAGGCTCTATGCCCTGACGGCCAGCGGCCAAAAGCAGTGGGATTGCCCCACCGGCGCCCTCCAGTCCTCTCCGGCCGTAGGTGCCGACGGCGCCGTTTATGTGGGGTCCATGACGAACAACAAGCTCTTTGCCGTCAGCTCCGGAGGGGGCGGCCATTGGACCTATTTGACCGGCAACGCCATTGTCTCCTCTCCCCTCATCGGCCCGGACGGCATCATCTACGTGGGCTCTCAGGACCGCCAGCTCTATGCCCTGCGCCGCCCCTCCGCCGCCCCGGGCCTGGCGCCCTCCGCCTGGCCCATGTTCCGCCGCGACGCCCGGCACACGGGGAGGGGAATGGCTTTGCCGCATCTTAATTTCCTGCATTTATTGCTTTTCTAAAGGGGCACCGGCGCCGGGGAAGGCCAGGCCGGGGAAAACACTCTCCTTGGCCATTCCTCCGAATCCGTCGGGGACGGCCTGAGGAGCGCCCATTGATGCAAGTTTTCGTCAGCGTGGTCATGGTTATGGCGGCATTTTTCCTTTCCCCTGCTCCGGGCCAGGGCGGCGAGGCCATCAAACTGCCGCCGCCGGCGCATCAGGGGTCCATGTCCGTGGAGGCGGCCCTGAAAGCCCGGCGCACGGTGCGCCGCTTTGGGGCCCGGGGATTGGAGTTGGCCCAGGTCTCTCAGCTTCTCTGGGCCACGGACGGGGTGAGCGACCCCCGGGGCCTGCGCACCGCGCCTTCGGCCGGGGCCACCTTCCCCCTGGAAATTTATCTGGTGGCGGGCGAGCGGGGCGTGGCCCAACTGCCGGCGGGCCTGTACCGCTACCGCCCCCTGAACCACAGTTTGGAGCTCCTCCAGAAAGGCGATCTGCGCCAGGCCGCGGCCCGGGCCTGCCTGTCCCAGGTCTGGATGGCCGAAGCCCCGGTGATGGTGGTCTTTGCCGCCCAGTTTGCCCGCTGCACCGCCCGCTACGGTCAGCGGGGCCTCATGTACACCCACATGGAAGCGGGCCACGCCGGGCAAAATCTCTTTCTCCAGGCCGAGGCCCTGGGGCTGGGCGCGGGCATTGTCGGGGCCTTCGAGGACAAGGGTTTGAGCCAGGTTCTGAAACTCCCCGCGGACCATGCGCCGCTCCTGGTCATGCCGGTGGGGTATAAGCACTAAAGAGAGGAACGGGGAATTTGCTGCATGCATCGGTCAGGGACAATGTCAAGACACCGGGCCTGCCGGCCGCAACCTTTCGCTTCCAGCCCCCCAAGAGAAAATTCTTGACAGAAGGCCCTGGCCAGGGATATGAAATGACCAGAGAGTCGTCGCCCAGGCATCCCGGAACCCGGTGCAAATCCGGGGCGGACCCGCCGCTGTAATCGGGGACGGAGCAAGCAAAATGATGGTCACTGCCGGGGATCACCCCGGCGGGAAGGCCGCTTGCCCCGGATGAGCCGAGAGCCAGAAGACCTGCCGGGCGGCTTGACGGTTGCTCCTGATGGCAAAGGGAGTTCCACCTGCGGGATGGGACTCCCTTTTCTTTTTGGGTCAAGCCCATGCCGCCAACAAACCATCCAGGAGGAATGTTTATGGCAAAGCAGGCTCAATCCAAAAAGGTCATCAGCCTCAGGTATGCATGCGCCCCCAACGGCGATCAGGTGGGACTGTCCCACTACCTGATGGCGGACGCCACCAAGGACCGCGAGGCTCATGGCAAGTAAGCCGCACCTCACGGCGGGGCCGGTCCCGATGCACATCAACGTCGGGGCCGGGCCCCACATCGACGTCATCGACATCGGTTCGCCCGATTACGTGGCCCTGGTGGCGCCGGACACCGCCTTCTGGGCGCTGGTGCCGCCGGCCGAGGCCCTGGACTATGTCCTGGGGGGGCAACTGCCCCAGGCTTATCTGGCCAAGGAGGCGGAACTGGCGCGCGATCTGGACACCGTGCGCTTCAAGCTCCTGCCCTCCGCGGTCTACTTCAACCCCACCGAGCGCTGCAACCTCAATTGCGGGTATTGTTACCTGCCCCAGGAGGCCCGGCGGCAGGGACAGGATATGACGCCGGCCCTGGTCATGGACTCTTTGGGCATCCTGGCCGACTATTTCGCCGCCACGTTGCCGGCAGGCGCCCGGCCGCAGCTGGTCTTCCATGGGGCCGAGCCGCTATTGGCCCGGGAGGCGGTCTTCCAGGGGATCGAAGCCTTTCACGGCCGCTTCCGCTTCGGCGTGCAGACCAACGCCACCCTGCTGGACCAGGAGGCCATGGATTTTCTCACCGCCAAGGGCGCGGGCATCGGCCTTTCCCTGGACGGGCCCACCTCTGCGGTGGCCGACCGCACCCGGCGCACCTGGGGAGGGGCCGGCGTCTTCCCCCAGACGCTGAGCTGCCTGGACAAGCTCATCGATTATCCGGGGTTGAACATTATCACCACGGTCACCAAGGAAAACGTGGAGTCCCTGCCCGCGTTGGTGGAATTCCTCCACGAGCGGGGCTCGGCCAACGTGCTTCTCAATCCCGTGCGGGGCACCCGGGCCGGCGGCCGGGCCCTCATGCCCGACCAAGAGGTTTTGGCGCACTACTTCTTCGCCGCCCTGGACCGGGCCTTCGAGCTCTATGAAAAGACGGGCCGCAAGCTGGTGGTGGGCAACTTCGCCAACCTGCTCCTGGGCCTGGTGGCCCCCGGGGCCCGGCGCCTCATGTGCGACATCTCGCCCTGCGGCGGCGGCCGCTGCTTCTTTGCGGTGGGGGCAACCGGCGAAGTGGTTCCCTGCAGCGAATTCCTGGGCAAGCCGGAGTTTCAAGGCGGCAACATCTTTGAAAATCCGGTGGCGGACATCCTCCAGACTCAACAATTCCGCGACGTGACCACCCGGGTGGTGGAAAACTTGAAGCCCTGCGACCAGTGCGCGGTGCGCCACTTCTGCGGCGCCCCCTGCCCGGCCGAGGTCCATGCCATCAACGGCACCCTGAGTGCCCCTGCGCCCTTCTGCCAGTTCTACGCCGAACAGGCCCGCTACGCCTTCCGGGTTATCGCTAAAGGGCGGCTGGACGCCTATCTTTGGGACGGCTGGCAAAAAGGCCTGGAGCAGATCGCCGTGCTGTAAGGAAGTACAAAGAGTGTTGTGGAGGAGGTGGCCAGGGACCTGAGAACCCTGGCCCTCCTCACACTTCCCCCGCCGCGCCCAAGGGACGGAAGCCCAAACCGCGATTGGTCTTGACTTCGAGAGAAACCTAGATACAATGTGCATATCCGGGTACCCTTTTCGGGGTTTAATAGGGAAGACGGTTGAGCCGTCGCGGTCCCGCCGCTGTGACCGGGGACGAACCCTGCAACGTGCCACTTTGCCGTTCAAGCGGCTTGGGAAGGCGCAGGCAGTAGGACGATCCGGGAGCCAGAAGACCTGCCTGGAGGCCTGATAACGCTGCGCGCGACAGCGGTTCAGGTCTGGAGACGCCTCGGAAGGGCGGCTCCCCCTTAAGGATCATGAACTGGGTAAATCCTTAAGTCCTGTGGGACTTGGGGATTTTTTTTTGGGGGGCTTCCCTGGGCGTTGGGGAGCGCTTCCTCCGGCGGGGTGAGACCGGGGAGGCGCCCGGTGGGACTGTTCCCTGGCAGGATGATTTCTCGGCAGGGGTGCCCGGCCTGGCAGTAAAATTCCCGGCATTTGAAGGAGGAACCCATGCACCCCGCACGACGCCCGTTTTTCGAACTTTTCGCCGCCATCCCCTTGATTGTCATGCTGCTGGGCCTGTCCCCGGCGGCGGCGGAGAGCCCGCCGGCCATCGTCCTCACCGCCTTCGGCACCACCACGGCCGCAGCCGACACGTACCAGCATATCGACAAGCTGGCGCGGCAGCGCTTTCCCGGCCAGGAAATCCGCTGGGCCTACACCTCGCGCAAGGTGCGGCAAAAGGTGGCCGAAGAGCAGAAGAAAGAATTAAAGGATCTGGGCCAGGTGCTGGCGGAACTCAAGGCCGCGGGCTTCACCCGGGTGGCCATCCAGTCCCTGCACATCGTGCCCGGCGAGGAATGGGACAAGAAGATCGTCCAGGAAGCCCGCAAGGTTCCCGGCCTCAAGGTGGCCCTGGGAAAACCCCTGCTGGCGGGGGAGCAGGACCACGCGCGGGTCCTTAAGGCCCTTGGCAAGGACTTCCCGCAAGACCTTAAAGGGACGGCAGTGATACTGGCAGGCCACGGTAGTCCGGTGGCCTCCGGGGAGGCAGCCTACCTGAGGTTTGAGAAACAGATCAAATCCCAATACGCCGGGAAAAACGTCTTCCTGGGGGTGGTGGAGGGCAAACCTGCGGCCAAAGCCGCCTTTGACGCGGTGAAACGCTCCCCGGCCCAGAGCGTGCTGTTCATCCCCTTCATGGTAGTGGCCGGGGATCACATTGAAAACGACATCCTGGGAGACGATCCCAAGAGCTGGAAATCCCAACTGTTGAAAGCCCGGGCCTTCAAGATCGACGGCCTGCGGCGAGGTTTGGGCTTCAATGACGCAGTGGTGGCCGTCTTCCTGGACCATCTGGCCGAAGCTCTGGCTTCGTTGAAATAATCATGTTGTTGTGGGGGGAGGGCCGGCGGAGCGGGCTCCCCCACCCTCCCTCCTCCCCACTTCCCTTTAGCGCTAAGGAGTTGGGGGAGGGATTTTGAGGGAGGGGTCAGGGGCCGACCCCCCTGACCCCTCCCTCAAGAAAACATTCCACAAATATGAAATCTCTTCCCCTCTCTGCGGCCGAAACCGGCCGGGACGTAGACCTGGCCATCGCCCGGCGCCAGCAGCGGGCCAGCGCCCGGCGCTTTGCCGTGGCCTTGGCCGTGTTGGTCCTGGGAGTGGCGGCGTCGGTGGTCCTGGCCACGGGCATCGGCCGCCTGGAGGTGGGTTGGCGCACCCTGGCCCTGGTCCTGGCCGGGAAGCTCGGTTTTGACGTCCCTGCGGTGGACCGCACCACCGAAGTGGTGGTCTGGGGCATCCGCCTGTCCCGGGTGGTGCTGGCCGGACTGGTGGGAGCTTCATTGTCTGCGGCCGGCGTGGTTTTTCAGGGTCTGCTCCTGAACCCCCTGGCCGACCCTTTCACCATCGGCGTCTCCACCGGCGCGGCCTTCGGGGTGGCCCTTTTGGTCATGCTGGGGGTGAGCGGCAGCTACCTGGGCTTGAGCCCCCTGCCCCTGGGCGCTCTGGGCGGGGCGCTGGGGGCGCTGGTGGCGGTTCTGGTCCTGTCCCGGGAAGCCGGACGGCTGCGCAAGGAGTCCCTGGTGCTGGCGGGCATTGTGGTGAGCACTTTTCTTTCCGCGCTCATTAGCCTGATTAAAAGCCTGGATGAGGAGTCCCTTTCCGCCATCGTCTTCTGGATCATGGGCAGTTTCTCGGGTCGGGGCTGGATCCACGTGGGTTTCTTGCTCCCCTACCTGACCCTGGGCTTTCTGCTGGCCGGGGCCTATACCCGGGAGCTAGACCTTCTGGCCCTGGGCGAAGAGCAGTCCCATCACCTGGGGGTAGCCGTCTCGCGGGTGCGCTTGATGCTCCTGGTGGGAGCCTCCCTCCTCACCGCGGGCGCGGTGTCCGTCTCCGGGGTCATCGGCTTTGTGGGGTTGGTGGTCCCCCACGTGGTGCGCCTCTTGTCCGGCCCGGCCCATGGCCGGCTCCTGGTGCTCTCGGCCTTTGCGGGAGCGCTCACCCTCATTTGGGCCGACGTGGCGTCCCGGACGCTTCTGGCCAGCGGCCAGGAACTGCCGGTGGGGGTGGTCACCGCCCTGGCCGGCGGGCCGTTTTTCTTTTATCTCCTGAAATCCCGGCGGGTGCGGGGGATGTGGTGATCCAGGCGGAATCCCTGCGGTTGGGCTATGGGTCTCATGCGGTCCTGGATAATCTCTCCTTCCAGGTGGACCGGGGGGAATTCGTTGGCCTGCTCGGCCCCAACGGCAGCGGCAAATCCACGCTGCTCCGGGCCCTTTCCGGGTTGCTCCCCCCCCAGGCCGGGCAGGTGCGGGTCCAGGGGCAGCCCCTGGCGGCCTGGCCCAGCCGGGAGCGGGCCAAATTGATGGCCGTGGTGCCCCAGAATACGGACCTGCGCTTTCCTTTCACATCCCTCGAAGTGGTGCTCATGGGCCGCTATCCCCATCGCCGCCGCTTCGCGGCCCTGGAGGCAGAAGACCTGGTGCGGGCGCTGGAGTCCCTGCGGCAAACCACCACCCTGCACCTGAAGGACCGGCCAGTAACCGAGGTGTCCGGAGGCGAAGGCCAGCGCATCGTCATCGCCCGGGCCCTGGCCCAGGACCCGGAAATCCTGCTTTTGGATGAGGCCACTTCGTCTTTGGACGTGCGCAAGAAGCTGGAGATTTTTGAAATTTTGCGGGAGTTGCACGAGACCCGGCAGGTTACGGTGATCTGCGCCATGCACGACCTGAACCTGGCGGCCCTCTATTGCCGGCGGCTCATGTTCCTGAAGGACGGCCGCGTGGTAACAGACGGCCCCACCGGGACGGCCTTTACGCCGGAGGTGCTGAAAGAGGTGTACGAGACTCCCATGGAGGTGCGGCGGCATCCCGTGCATGGGCGGCCTTACGCCGTCATGTTGCCTCTTAGGGAAAGTGTGGGAACCGCGGCAGCCGTTCCGGAGGCCCGGCCATGAGGCGGCGGGGAATTTCTCTCCTTTTCGTGATCGCTTTCCTTCTGGCCGCGGCCGCCGGGGCCACGGAGATTCAGGACGACCGGGGCAGGGCCATCGCCTTGGCCAAGCCGCCGGAGCGCATCATCTCTTTGTATGGCGGTCTCACCGAAATTCTGGTTGCGCTGGGGGCCGGACCGCAGGTGGTTGCTGCGACGCAAGGCGACGCCACCCTGCCGGGCCTGCCCCTGGTGGGCACGCACCTGCAGCCCAACGTGGAGATGATCCTGTCCCTCAAACCGGACCTGGTGGTCCAGGGCGGCGTGCCCAAGGGACTGCCGGCGCTGGAGCGCCTGGAGGCCGAAAGCGTGCCCGTGGCCATGTTCGTCCCGCACGACTTCGCCGGGCTCTTCAGCGTGATTAACCGGCTGGGCGCGCTCACCGGCAAGGCCGACGCCGCCCAAGCGCTCGTGGCCGCCATGGAGGCCAAACTGGCCGAGGTGGCCCGCCGGGTGGCCGGCAAACTGCGGCCCACCGTCTTTTTCGAGGTGCGCTACCATAATCTGTTGGCCGCGGGCCGGGGCTCCCTGGTGGATGACATCATCACCCGGGCCGGAGGGGCGAACATCGTCACCGGGGCAAAAAAACTCATGCCCTTCGGCCTCGAGGCCCTGATCCAGGCCAATCCGGACGTGTACATCATTCAACAAGGCCCCATGAACCGCAGCCCCGAAGACATCTATGCCCGCCCCCACTTCGGGGAACTGAAGGCGGTCAAAGCCAAACGGGTGCTGGTGGTGGACGAAAGCCTCTTTTCCCGGCCCGGGCCCCGGTCCGCCGAAGCCGTGGAGACGCTGGCGCGCTTCCTCCACCCCGAGGCCTGGGGGAAAGATTCGGATGCATTTTGAGGGGAGGACCGGGGGAGCGAGCTCCCCCGCCCTCTCTTCAAACTCCCCCCCAGCCCCCTTTACGGGGTGCGGCGGGAGAGCGTTGATTATGAGTGAGCTTCACGCCACAGCCGCACCCAAAGGCCTGGTCATCGCCGGCACCCACAGCGGCGTGGGCAAGACCACCTTCACGCTGGGGCTCATCCACGCCCTGAGGCGCCGGGGGCTGACGGTGCAGCCATTCAAGGTGGGGCCGGACTTCATCGATCCGGGCCACCACAGCCGGGTGGCGGGGCGGATCTCCCGCAACCTGGACGGCTGGATGCTGACCCGCGATGCCAACCTGGAGATCTTCCGCGGCCAGGCCCGGGACGCGGACGTGGCCGTGGTGGAGGGGGTCATGGGGCTCTTCGACGGCTTTGCCGGGGACGCGGAAGACGGCTCCACGGCCCAGATGGCCAAGTGGCTGGGGCTCCCGGCGCTTTTGGTGGTGGACGCCCGGGCCATGGCTCGCAGCGCCGCGGCCCTGGTGCAGGGATTTGCCAATTTTGATAAAGAGTTATCTTTTCTAGGCGTGGTCATGAACCGCATCGGCGGCCCCAGGCACCGTCAGCATTTGGAGGCGGCCCTGGCCCAGGTCCCGGGCGTCCGGTTTTTCGGGGCTCTTCCCCGGGAGGCTGATCTGGCCATCCCCGAACGCCACCTGGGGCTGACCACTGCGGACGACCATCCCCTGGACGCGGATTACCTGGATAAACTGGCGGGTCTTTTGGAGACGCACTTGGACCTGGATGGGCTCATTGGCGCCATGCCGACGCTCAACTTTCCTAAATCTGCTCCCGTTGTACCGCGTGCGCGGGACATCCGCCTGGGCGTAGCCCGGGACCGGGCTTTTTGCTTCTATTACCCGGAAAATCTGGAACTTCTATCCCAAGCAGGCGCGGAGCTGGTGTTTTTTTCCCCCGTGGACGACGAGCACCTCCCGCCCCATCTGCACGGCCTCTACCTGGGGGGCGGCTACCCGGAGCTTTTCGCCTCCGCCCTGGCCGGAAATATCACCATGCGCCGGGACATCCGGGACGCGGCCGCCGGCGGGCTGCCCATCTACGCCGAATGCGGCGGCTTGATGTACCTCTCCCGGGAAATTGAGGCGAAAGACGGCCTGACCTTTCCCATGACCGGGGTGCTGCCCCTGAAAGTCCGCATGCTCCCCCGGCTCAAGGCCCTGGGGTATCAGGAAGTAACCCTTGCGGCGGACAGCCTCCTGGGGCCTGCGGGGGCCAAAGCCCGGGGACATGAGTTCCACTATTCGGAAATTGTCTCCGGGCAAGACAGCCTGGCCCGGCTCTACCGCCTCACCGCCCGCCGCGGCGGGAAAGAGGCCAGCGAAGGATTCATTATCAACAACGTGCTGGCCAGTTACGTGCACCTGCACTTTGCCAGCAACCCGGACCTGCCGCGCCATTTGGTGGCCGCCTGCCGGGGATATCAGAACAGACTTGGGTTTGGTCTTGTGGGCGGAGGTCCAGGGGGATAATCCCCCTATCCCTCACCCGCAAGAATGCCTTATCACAGGAGCAGCCATGACGTGGCAGCCGCGCTTGCCGCAAGAGATTGAAGTGGAGAGTTTCCGGCGTATTGAGGCGCTGGTGGGGGCCCATGGATTTTCCCCGGAGGATTGGTTCGTGGTGCGGCGTATGGTGCATACCACAGCCGACCTGGAGTATCTTGACAACGTGCGGCTCCATCCCCGGGCCGTAGCTGCGGGGGTGGCGGCGCTCAAAGCCGGACGGCCCGTGGCCACGGACACCCGCATGCTCCTGGCCGGCATTTCCACCGGACGTCTGAGCCGCCTGGGAGTGGAGGCTTTCAGTATATTGGAGAATCCCCAGGTGGGACCGCTGGCCGCGAGCCAGGGCACTACGCGCACTGCGGCCGGGGTGGACCTGGCCCTGCCCAGGCTGGCCGGGGGGATCATGGCCATCGGTAACGCCCCCACGGCACTCTTGCGGCTGCTGGAATTGCTGGATGGCGGCGCACCGCCTCCGGCCCTGATCATCGGGGTTCCGGTGGGCTTCGTTAACGCTGCGGAGTCCAAGGAAGCCCTGTCTCATGTTGACATCCCCCATATTACCGCTCTGGGGCCCAAGGGCGGCTCGGCCGTGGCTGCAAGCGTAATCAACGCCTTGGCCATCCTGGCCCTCAAGGAGGCAAAATGACGACCAGAACCGGCACGCTCTATGGCATCGGCGTGGGGCCGGGCGATCCCGATCTCATCACTGTCAA